>NZ_LT906465.1:614417-921626 GCF_900187185.1 Chryseobacterium taklimakanense | reverse complement strand
GGAACTGATTGATATTACCAGGAATTTCCTCACGAAACAGTACAGAATTCCTGCAGATGTGTTGCTTACGGATGATTTGATTGATGCGATGAAGCGTAACCAGACGATTTCCCAATCCAACGAAAAAATAGTGGAAGACATCTTTCTGCGAGGTGATTTGGTGAAATTTGCCAAAACTTTTCCGGATAAGGAGACGATGGATAAGGATTTTAATGATATGCGGGATTTTGTAAAACGCTCATCGAAAGATCTGGAATTTGAAAACTTGAGGAAAGATGTTTGATTTTAATTTCGAATTTCACAGTCCGTGGTTTCTGCTGCTTTTTCTTTCTTTTATTCCTCTGCTTTTAAGAGACTTAGGGAAAAAGAGAAGGAAGGGCATCAGGGTTCCTACAACGGCAAATATGTCTGAAAACAGGAGTTTCCTCTTCGTTTTGTTTTTGCTGAAAATATCAAAATACATCATTCTTTCGGCACTCATCATCGCAATGGCGAGGCCAAGAACTTTTACCATTTCTGATCAGCACGACGAAACGAAAGGTATTGATATTATGCTTACGATTGATACTTCCCTCAGTATGCTTTCAAAAGATTTGGAGCCCGACCGGCTTCGCGCTTTGCAGGGTATTGCCGTTGATTTTGTGAGGCAAAGGCCTAATGACAGAATCGGTTTGGTAACCTATTCCGGGGAAGCGGTGACAAAAGTGCCGGTAACGACCGACCACCAGATTGTGATTGATGAAATACAGAATATAGATCCGCTGGAACTAAATCCGGGAACTGCCATTGGAGAGGGGCTTTCAGTAGCGGTAAGCCATTTGAGGCACAGCAAAGCGAAAAGCAAAATCATAATCCTGATGACCGACGGTGTAAATACCATCGAAAACGCAATGGCACCCCAAGTGGCTGCAGATCTGGCTTTAAGCAATAATATTAAAGTTTATACGATAGGAATCGGGACCAACGGCTATGCGCTGATGCCGACGAATGTGGATATTTTCGGGGAACTCGTTTTTACGGAAACTGAAGTGAAGATAGATGAGCCTGCACTTTTGGATATTGCCCGCAAAACCGGCGGAAAATACTTCCGGGCCACATCAAATTCAAGCTTAGCGGAAGTTTATAATGAAATCAACCAAATGGAAAAATCCGATGTGAAATCGTCGAAATTATACAATTATAAGGAATATTTCAGGCTGTTTTTGTGGATCGCATTTTTTACTTTGCTGGCAGACGCGCTTTTGAGATGGTTCTTTTATAAATCTGTGCTGTGATGGACTGGAGTTTAGGAAATTATTGGTACCTGCTTTTGCTTTTGGTCATTCCTTTTATTGGAGTGATCCTTATTGCATTTGTAAAATGGAGAAATGCCAGGAAATCACTTTTTGCGGAACAGCGCTTTCAGGATGAATTGTTCGAGAAAACGAATAAATTTTCAAAGATTTTTCCGGTATTATATCTTTTGGCGTTTACTTTTTTAATCTTTTCAATTGTGGATTTATTGGGTGGGAATGAACAGGTGAAATCGCAGCAGAAAATGAATAACGTGATTTTCCTTCTTGATGTATCCAATTCTATGAATGCGGAAGATATACAGCCCAACCGAATGACCATGGCTAAAAATGTCATGGTGAATTCTTTGAAAGGTTTTACCAATGATAGGGTAGGCATTGTGGTTTTTGCCGGTGAAGCCCGTTCCATTATGCCTTTGACCACGGATTTTACGGCTGCAGAAACTTATATCAGCGGCATCGAAACCTCCATTGTCCAGATTCAGGGAACCGATTTTCTGAAAGCGATGCAGGAGGTTGTTAAGAAATTCAAAAATGTTCCGAAAGGTGCAAGGCAAATCGTTCTCATCAGCGATGGCGAGGATAATGAAGGTAATGATAAAGCTGCCCTAAACCTTGCAAAAAAAGAGGGCATCCGGATCACGAGTGTAGGAATCGGCACCGAAGAAGGCGCGCCTGTTCCGGAATACGTTTACGGCCAACTGATGGGTTATAAAGTGTATATGACCACCGGGCAAACCGTTGTGAGCAGGCGCCAGACCAATGCGCTGTCTTACCTGGCAAGCGGAACCGGCGGAAATTATATCGACGGCAACAGCCTGGAAGATGCCTCAAAAAAAATAGTGAGCAGCCTCAACGAAAAAGGAGGCGTCACCAACGTCATGATTGATTCTCAGAACGCTGTACATTATTATCAGTATTTTTTGGCAGTCTCTTTGTTATTATTCCTTATGATTTATTTGCTTAATCCGAAACGCGATTTTAATATTTGATTTAAAGGTCTGTGTTTTAGGGTGGTTTTAACCAAAATTTAACTGTTTAAGATTACTTTATTAACACTAAAAGGAATATTTTTGCACTGACAATGATAAAAAGAATTTATATAGCGTATATTTTTACCTTCTTTGGCTTTTTCTACACTTTTGCACAGGAGAGCTACAAAACATTGATCTTCGAAGGAAACCAGCAGTTTGAGAAAGGGAATTACGAAAGTTCTTCCTCAAAATTTCTTGGTGCCGTAAAACAGAACCCGAAAGATTTTGCAGCTCACTATAACCTTGGCAACTCGCTTTACAAACAGAAAAAATATGATGAAGCCAGGGCCGAGTACGAAAAAGCATCCGCCTTTGCCCAGACTAAAGCTGATAAAACTGCAGCGCTGTACAACCAGGGCAATGCTTATATGCAGAGCGAGAATCCGCAAAAAGCAGCCGAACTTTACAAACAGGCTCTTAAATACGATCCCTACAACGAGACCGTTCGCAAGAACTACGAAATCGCCATGCTGAAAGATAAAGAAAATCAACAAAAGCAGGAAGGTAAAGACGGCAAAAGCGGCGGCGGTGGCGGAAAAGATAAATCTAAAGACAGCAAAAAAGACCCGAAAGGCGATCCACAAAATGGTGGCCAGGGAAACAAGCAGCAGGGCCAGGGCAATGGCCAGGATCCGAACGAAACTAAAAACCAAAACAACGGCAGCAATATCCCGAAAGATGCACAGGATGCAATCCTAAACCGGATTGAAGGCAGAGAGCGGGAAACAGCCCGGAAAATTTTAAACAAAAACTCCTACGCAGTACCACAAAGCAACGAGAAAGACTGGTAATGAGAGAGAAACTGCAATACTTACTTTTACTTATTTCTTCTGTAATCACTTACGGACAGGTAAATGTTGTTGCGGATACCGATAAAAAGGAACTTACCGGTAAGGAAAATTTTGTTTTTACGATCATTCAGGAAACGGTTGGTAATGAGAACGTCCAGGAGACGCCTTTGCGGATGCCAGACCTCTCGAAATTCAATAAAATTGCGGAAGGCTCCGTGCGGAATACTTACGTTGATGAACGTACCAAAACGGTCATCAATCAGCTCGTTTATGAATATGTTTTAGAACCGAAGCAGCCCGGGAAATTTCTGATTGGTTCTGCCTTAGTTACCGTCAGCGGTAGAATCTACAAGTCTGAACCTTTTTATGTGACGGTGAAAGAAGGTGATTTCGGCAGGAAATCTGTTGCAGAAAACACTTCCGATAACGTTTATCTGAATATGGAACTTCAGAATAAGGAAGTCTACCAAAACCAGCCCGCAATCGCAGTTTTGCGTGCTTACAGCAAGGATTTTAATAATTTGAGGAGGGTAGGGAAAGTCAGTTTTCCTGATAACCGCAATGTGGAAATAAAGCCGGTAAGTTTCGCGAAATCTGATATAGAGCAGAGATCTGTATTTTCATCCCAAGTCATTGCGGTGGTGATGATTTTTCCTAATGAATCGGGGAGCGTTAACGTTCCGCCTGCATCTGTGGCCTATATCGACAACGGCAAGCGGATGGAAAATTTAAAATCCAATCCGGTAAAGCTCCACGTCAAAAAGTTACCGGCAGGATCACCGGAAAATTTTAAAAATGCAGTGGGCAAATATAAAGTGTCTATTGCAAAATCTTCTCCGGCGGAAACGGAAATCAATAAACCTGTGGATGTGGTTGTAAAAATTAAAGGTCATGGAAATCTCGATGCCACGCACTTGCCAAAGATTTTAAATTCAAAAGATTACTCGGTTTACAAACCGGAAATACTTTCGCACGTAAAATGCGGAAGAAAAGGTATTGAAGGCGAAGTAACCGCAAAATATGTGATCATCCCGAAGAAGGCGGGAAATATTTCTGTCAATACCGAATCATTTTCATTCTTCAATCCCGAGCAGAGAAGATACATCAATCTGGGAATTCAGACCTTGAATCTGAATGTGATGACGCCGCAGCAGATCGCCGGTGCCAAAACCACAATCGAACGTGTAAATGACCTCACGAACGAAGTGCTTGAAACCGTAAATACGCCGATTATTGAAACTGAACAATATAAAATCCACAATAAGAGTAAACTGAACTGGAAAACCCTGTTTGCCAACTATTCACTCATCGCTTTATTTTTGGGATTAATAGTTTTCTTCATTTCCGGCCTTAAAAAAATGAATAGTTTAAAGCCGAAAACTGAAAAAATCTCTTTGGGAAGTATTTCTGAAACTGAAGCTGCTCTACGCAGTGAAATAGCTGTGGATGTTGATGCTGCAGTCAGTTTCTTTGAAAAGCTGATTGAGGAAGAACGGTACGTCGAGTTTTTTAACGCATTCTTTTCATTTGATAATGATGTTAAGAGTCAGGTGTTTAGGAAGTATAAGACTTCCTTAAAGGAATATTTTGAAAATCATAAAGGCCAGCAGGTAGCGGAAGATTACCGAAATCTGATCCACACGTTCGAGATCGAAAAATACGCCCCATTGCACACCAAAGAACATTTACTTCAACTTCTGGCACAGATTGAAAGTCTTTACTCTCACATTGTGTAATTCTCAAAAAAAAAATCTATTTTTACGAAATTATTAAAGTTTCAGGATGGAGGTATTTCAGCACTTTTCGGTCAAAGAGATTTTAACCTGTTCAATGGTTTTGTTTGCGGTAATCGACATTATTGGATCTATTCCCATTATTGTAAGCTTAAAGCAGAAATTCGGGCATATTGAAGCTGAAAAGGCTTCTATTGTAGCCGGACTTCTTATGATTGCCTTCCTTTTTGTAGGAAACAAGATTTTGAATTTCATCGGGGTTGATGTCAATTCTTTCGCGATTGCAGGAGCATTTGTAATCTTTATTATTGCATTGGAAATGATTTTGGGAATTCAAATCCAAAAACACTCTGAGGCAAAAGCCGCATCCATTGTACCTATTGCATTTCCGCTGATAGCCGGTGCCGGAACGCTGACCACAACACTGTCTTTAAAAGCCGAATATCACGATATTAACATCATATTCGGAATTATTTTGAATACGGTTTTTGTATATCTCGTACTGAAATCCGCAAACTGGCTTGAGAAAAAAATTGGTGGGGGAACACTGAAAGTCATCGAAAAAGTTTTTGGAATTATACTTTTGGCGATCTCCATTAAATTATTTACCGCTAACTTTGCGCAACTGTTTCAAACTTACGTGAACTTTTAATTCAGAATAATGCAAAACGTATATAAAATTTTCCTTGTCCTTTTTATAGTTTTTATTGGTTTCAACCTTTATGCTTTCGATTGGGAGCGCGGGATCCTGCACGAAGACAACACCAAATACCTTTTTTCAATGGTAGCTGCAATCGTGGGAATCCTTGTTGTTTATGTGCTTAATACCTGGTCTAAGCTTCCGGCTAAGAAATAGCAATATTTTTCAGGATTGCTTCTGATTTCAGTTCGGTTTCGTACCATTCTTTTTCGGGATTGCTTTGAGCGGTGATGCCGCCGCCAACATAGATTATGGCCGCATTTTTAGTGAATTCTGCGCAGCGCAGGTTTACAAAATACTGGATGTGTGATTCCGTTTCCACCCTGATATATCCGGCATAAAATTGTCTTGGCAGAACTTCGAATTTTTCGATCGCGTTTTTGCAAAAATCTTTCGGTATGCCGCAAACTGCGGGTGTTGGATGAAGGTCAGAAATCAGTTTTTCTAAGTCTTTTTTGTCAGTTTTTGCTTTGAAATCAGTGCGGAGATGCTTGATGTTCCCGGAAATATGGTCTGTGGTTTCGGACTGTTCCACATGTTCAGAATAATTTTTCAGAATAGTAGAAATATAAGCCGTCACCGGTTTCTGCTCTTCGATTTCTTTGGCCGTCCAGTTTTCATTGACAGGCAAAGTTCCGGCAAGGCTCATCGTCTCAAATTCGGAAGTTTCTTTGTTAAATTTGCCTAAAACCTCAGAAAAAGCGCCAATCCAGCACTTCCCGTCTTTATTGAAAAAGTAGGCGAAGGCATTGGGATATGCTCTGCAAACATTCAGAAAGGTTTGCGTGAGATTGATTTTTCCGGCATCATTTAGTCTTCCGTACGGTACCAGTTTCTGCCTTGCGATCACCAGTTTTTTCAAATCATTTTCTTTAATGAAATCAATGACGGACGATATTTTACCAACATATTTTTCCTGATCTTCATTTGGAAATTCAAGTGTAATATTGCTTAAATCGTCAGAAAAAACTTCCGGCAAGTCATTAATTTCCTTTACATTTCCTTCAAAATCAAGTTGATTTTCCCCCGTAAAGCTTACAAAACTTACATTAGTACAGTCCGGTTTATTATCTACGGAGAGAAAATTCTCGCCGAAAGGAAATTTAAAAAATATCATTGCGGAAGTTTACTGTGCGGAATGATGTTATTGGTCATCGTGGTGTGGTTGATGAGATTGCCCTTCTCGTCCCGGATTTCAATCTGTGAAACGTGCATCGTATGGCCTTTACGGATGAAGGTCGCTTTTCCGGTTACGGTACCTTCTCTTTTTGCTCTCAAATGATTGGAATTGATGTTGGTGCCCACCGGCGCAAATTTCTCGGTATCTACATGCAAAACGGAAAGGCAGGAGCCCAAAGTTTCCGCCAAAGCCACGCTCGCGCCGCCGTGGAGAATTCCGTAAGGCTGGTGAACTTTCGGTGTAACGGGCATTGTTGCTGAAAGAGATTCATCATCAACGTCGGTGAAGGTGATTTCTAAGGTGTTTCCCAAAGTTTCAGTTCCCCAGTTATTGAGTTTGTGTAATATTTCTTTTTTTCTGCTGTCTTCCATCTGAATTGTTTGAAGGGTTTGATTTGGTACGAAATTCATTTAAACAAAATTCTTTTATTGAATATCCGGATTCCAGTTTGCCGGAACTTTCGGTACTATTTTGTTGTCAACGTAGTAGTCGCTGATGCGCTTCAGGAGTTCCTCGTACGTCATTTTAGTCAATTCCTCATACGAAATTTTATATCCCAAATAAATGATTTTTTTATTGAAATCGCCGGCTGCCAACACTATTGGAACTTTTGCGGCCATCGCCATGTGGTAGAACCCTTTTCGCCATTTCTCAACGCGGCTTCTGGTACCTTCGGGAGTGATTACAAGGCTGAAATCTTCTTTCTCGAAATGCTCTGCCACGAAGTTAACTAGGTCATTTTTTCGTGAACGGTCGATCCCAATCCCGCCCAGACCTTCAACCACGCTTCCGTACCAGGCCTTGGTGTGCTGGTCTTTAATAATAATTTTCAAAGGTTTGCCCAGTTTCCAGTAGGCGAGATTCCCCAAAATATACTCTATATTGTGAGTGTGGGGAGCCACAACCAGAATGCAGCGGTCCAGATTGTTTACATCTCCGTGAAGAACGACCTTCCAGCCGAGAAGTTTCAGCAAGGCGCTGCCTATAAGTTTTTTCATTATTTCCTGTAAAATTTTAAAATAAAAAAGGCATAACCATACCGGTTATACCTTACAAATATATTGAAATATTGACTGCCTTAAAATAAACTGCTGATGAAATCCATTATTTTCATTACGATTTCTATGACAAACTGTACCATCTTTAAAATGTTTTTAGTTAATGTTTTTACTCTACGAAGATATAACAATTTAATTAATTAAAATATTACATCTATTGTTAAATTTTATTTAAAATAAAAGCGAAAAGGAACGGACGGACAAAAAAACTGTAACTACGCCATTAAAACATCCGCCCGCATCCAAATCACTTTATTTTCCTGTCTTGATGGTGATTTCATCTTTACCTTCGTTGATGCTGATATTCAGTTTTTTCAGTTTTTTCATGTCTTTTAAACCGATTTTCATAGAGTCCATCATTTTTTCAGCAACCGCTTTTGGGTATTTCTTGTTGTTGATGATTACGCTGTCCCTGTCATTATCATCAGTCACAATCGTATTTCCGTTGATGGTGATTTTGTTCTTTTCAACTTTGATGGTGTTGTTTCCGTTGTTGCTGTCGTCATCATCATCGTCATTTATTCCGTCCGCGTCTAAGTCGCCTTCGATATTAATGTCATCTTTTCTCAGAGAGATCACTTTTGTAGATTGTGGAACTACCAGTTCATAATTCACACGATAATCTCTGAAACGGTGCCTGTAAGGGTACTGGAAGAAATTGGGAAGCATGACTTTGTTATCTGTAACTTCTACCGGAACATTCATTTCCAGAGGTACATTATAGCCTTCGGCTTCTCTTTTTACGATGAGGTAAGGAGATTTCACATCTGGCCTTCTTGAAACTTCAAGGTAAGGATGATCGCCTTTGTACACATTTTTCTTGTCAGAAAACAAATCATTGTCGTACGCGGTGTACTTCTGTGGAATTTCAATTTTTTTCAGATCAATAAAAATTGAATCATTGGTGGTATTTACAGCAATATTCTCAGTATCTTCCTTATGCCCTTTGTAAATCATGTCTTTTTTCGCCATACTGATCCCAAAGTAAAGTCCCAGGCCTAAAAGCGCAAGGAACAAAGCGCCAAGCACATAACCTAAATTCCTGATTTCGGTTTTTGGAGAAAGAAGTTTAATAGCTAAAAGTCCAAAAAGTACGGCAGGAATGAGAGCTCCTATGGTAGCAAGTGCTTTCAGGACCCACCCCATTTCACCATCGAAAAGGAAATCCATTTCATTTAATCCTTCAAAATTTGTGGTGCCCATAATTCCGAAGATGGCGAAGACGCCCAGGATACACAGAACTGAGAAAAATGCAAATATCGCACCCAGAACATATCTGATCACATTCCAAAGCCCGCTTCCGGCCTGGTTGATGTACGGTTTGTTTTCATTGTAAATTTCACCGACTCTTTGTGTAGATTCGTTGGCAAACTGTACAATTTTATTCGATTCTTCTTTCAAAGTGCCGAAATTTACCGGCTTTCCTTTCATTTTCAAGAAATCTGAAGCCGTTTCAGCTTTTGGTAACACTGCCCAAAGAATAACATAGATCAGCACGATCAGCGAAGTTGAAATTGCCGCGGTGAAAATTCCCAAAATTGCAATTCCCAGCCAAATGGCGCGCATCAGCGTGACATCCATTCCGGTATAATGTGCTAAACCAGCGCAAACTCCCGCGATTTTTTGGATTGAGGGATCACGGAACAGCTGTCTTTGCCCGTTATAAGCCGTGCCGGTTGTTTTGCTGTTTTTAGCTGTTTTCTCAGAAAAATAAGCTTCTTCCTGCTCCTCGATCTGTTCTGGTTTTCCGATTTGGGCGATCACGCGCTCCACATCGTCAGTGTTAATCACTTCTCGTTTTCCGAGGGATTCTTTAAAAATTTCTACCATACGGATTTCGATATCGTGCATCACTTCGTCGGCTTCTGCCGCATCCAGCGAATTTCGGAGGGCGGCAAGGTAGTCGCTCAGTTTTATGTAGGCGTGTTCCTCGATGACGAAGGAGAAACCCGCGAGTCCTATTGAAAGTGTTTTGTTCATAGTTTTGTTTTTTATGGTTTTTTGGTGATTTGGTTTACGCTGTCGGTCAGTTCGTTCCAGGTGTTTTGAAGTTCGTTGAGGAACATTTTACCTTTTTCAGTAATCTGATAGTATTTCCGGGGCGGCCCGCCGGTAGATTCTTCCCAGCGGTAGGAGAGAAATTCGGCATTTTTCAGTCTTGTCAAAAGTGGGTAAAGCGTGCCTTCCACCACGTCCAGTTTTCCTTTTTTCAGCTCGTCCATCAAATCCGAAACGTACATTTCCCGTTCGCTGATGAGGCTCAAAATGCAGAATTCCAGAATGCCTTTGCGCATCTGCGCTTTTGTGTTTTCTGTGTTCATTAATATGGAGTTATTAGTTGGTTTAACAAATTTTCAATTCTTCTTTCTCCGGTCTTCCGCCCTCTAGCGTTCTGTTTCGCACAGAAAAATATTGCTGCTCTTCGGTAAGATGAACCAAAGGACAAAATAAACGCTCACGACAAAGAAAGTGGAAATGCCTGCGGAAAATATTCCAAAGAAAGCTAATAAAAACCAGACGGTCCTGACCCACGAAACTTTGATGTTGAAATATTTCCCTATTCCTGCGCAAACTCCTGCGATTCTTTTGTTAGTGATGTCGCGCGACAATTTTGGCTTTATGTTAGCGTAATACTTATTGTTTTGGTTTTGGTAAGTTTCCATTTGATGATATTTTTGTGATTTCTATTGCAAAGATATGTATAAAGTTTGGTAATATGCAATACAAAGTAGTAAAAATATTTTTAATTTATATATAAAGCATTGATAATCAGTAATAAAAATTTTATCGGTTAAAACTGATTTTTATCTTAATTTTTAAATCCAATAAATAAATCCGAAATTTGCCAGATGATTTTAGAAAAAGAAATTAAGTTTATCCTTGCTCTCGACGCGCTTAAAAACGTCAACCGCAGAAATTTCAATCATGACGATTCCCGCCGGGAAAACACTGCAGAACACAGCTGGCAAATCGTTGTTTTGGCGCAGATCCTTTTACCTTACGCAAAAAATTATGAGCAAATTGATTTGTTAAGAGTGATTAAGATGCTCTCCATCCACGACGTCGTGGAAATAGAAGCCGGAGACACCTTCATTTTTGATGAAACCAAAATGGTTGGAAAGTACGACCGCGAACTCCAGGCTGCAAAAAATATTTTCGGAATCCTCGATGAACCTTTGGGCTCTGAATTCCTGAACCTTTGGATCGAATTTGAGGCTGAAGAAACCCCCGACGCCATTTTTGCCTGTGCTGTGGACCGTATTATGCCATTCATCTTAAACGGCAACAGCAAAGCTACGAGCTGGACCGAAGCCTCTGTTACTTCGCAGCAGGTAGAAAATATCGTGGGAAAAGCCGTGAAACGGGCCTCCGAAGCAATGGGCGAAGCGTTTGATATATTGCTGGAAAAGGCGATTGAGGAGGGGAAACTGATTAAGGCTTGATTCTGTAGGGACGGGCTTTAGCCCGTTACCGACAGGCACCGATTTGGGTCACTTTAGCCGAAGTTTATCTCACATACTTGTAAAATTTCAGTTCGTCGGTGTTTGAAATTTGCCTTAGCGAGGTATCAGAAAGCAGGTAAATCCTGTCGCTGATTTCCATGACATCCTGATAAAGATGGTCGGAAATGATGAATCCCTTTTCCAATTTTTTTTCTTTAAGCAGTTTTTTGATTTCCTCAACAACTTTAGGCGATAGGCTGTGAAAAGGTTCATCGAGCATCACAAATTCATTTTCAGAAAAAATCAGGAGCAGAATTTCAATGATTCTTTGTTCAGCGCCCGAAAGCTCACGCGGTCTGGATTTGAGAAACGGTTTTACGAAAGGATGATTTTCAAGAACAAAACTGTTTTCGGTATTGCAAAAAAGAGAAATCAGATTTTTAATTTCAATGTTCCTGGGAAGAAAAGAATTTTGCGGGAGATAACCCAACCGTCTTTTTCGGTCAAACTGGTTCTGCATTACCTTATCAATGCGGACAAAACTGTTTTCCGCCTTCATCAAACCGAACGCGATTTTGAAAATTGTGGATTTTCCGGTGCCGTTTCTGCCGAGCATTCCTACAACTTGTCCCTTTTTGCACGACAGATAAATATCCTGCAAAATTGTTTTGGAACCAAACGATTTTCTGATGCTGTCAATTTGAAGTTCACTCATAAAAATCCGCTTAAAGTCTTAATGAAAAACGCAAAACCCACTGTGAAAATCCACAAAAATTTTCGTGAAAACCCAAAGTTTGCATAAAACACATACTCATCCGGAAAGCGCACCTCGTATATGAAATACTGCATCAAAGGCAAAATAAAAAGAAATGAAAATCCAAAAGCTGAAGGATTGAAAACACCCAAAGCAAACGCCAGCATTACAGAGAACAGAAATGTTGGAATGATGAGTTTGCGGTAAAAAATCCACAGTATTTTAAATTCCTTCATTAAACAAATTTAATTTTTTGATTGGATTAAAAAAGTTTTTCATTATATTAAAGTAATACACAAAATTATATAAAGATGAAATTTCTTGAAGAGAAATGAAGTTAGGATTCTACCTATCATTCATTACTTCATCTCCAATTATTTATATAAGATCGTAAAATTTTTGGACTTCCTTATTAAAAAAGGTTGGGTTATTCACAAAGAATGATACATTATAATTTCTCCCATATGTGAATATTAGTATAGTTAAGAGAAAACTTGCGATTGTTGGATTAATAATTTCGAGTGTTAATTCAATAAATTGTTAATTAAATCCGCTCCAACTCATCCTCATCAATCGTCGTTTTAAACGTGCCGTAATTCACCACCACTTTATTTTTTGAAATTTTTTCAATCGTGCCCACACTTGTCGAGCCGGTGATTCTCACACGCTGTCCCGGTTTCAGCCAAACGGCGCGTTCGCTTTTTCGTTTTTCCTCCAGTTTGGTGTTGGTTTCTTCGATTTTTTCCTTTACTTCAACTTTTTTCAGTTGCTGCGTGATTTTGCGTTTTATGACCTGCAGTTTCTTGCTTTCGACTTTATCCGAGCCCAGTTTCCGAAACTTTTCCTGCTCCAGAATTTTTACAAAATCTTTCACCACATCTTTCCGCGACTTCCCGTTGATGTAGGAATTGATGAACGCCTCGATCTTGTTCCCAAACTGCAGTTTGCGGTGTTCTTCCTCATAAAGTTTTTGGAAATTAAAGAGTTTTTGCTCCAACTGTTCATTCAGTTTCTGCAGGTTCTCGCGTTTGTCTTCCACCGATTCTTTCTGCGTGGTAAGGTTCGATTTCAGTTTCTCAACCTCAAATTTTTCCTGCTGAAGTTTTACGATGGTCTTGTCGAGGTTTACCACATCTTTTTCCACTTTGGCGCGGGCATTTCTGATGATGAATCTGGGGATTTTATTTTTCTCTGCCACTTCAAAAGTAAAGGAACTTCCGGCTTGTCCCACCTCCAGTTTGTAAAGCGGTTCCAGGGAATTTTCGTCGAAAAGCATCGCGGCATTTTCAGCATTCGGAAGCTGCTCAACCACGAGTTTAATATTGGTGTAATGCGTTGTGATGATGGCAAAACTTTTTTTATCGTAGAAAAATTCCAGGAAACTTTCCGCCAAAGCGCCGCCCAGTTCCGGATCGGAGCCGGTTCCGAACTCATCGATGAGCAAAAGTGTGTTGGCATCGGCTTCGCGAATAATTCCCGACATTTTTTTGAGCCTTGAGGAATAGGTGGAAAGGTGGTTTTCAATCGACTGATTATCACCGATATCTGTCATAATTTTGTCAAAGAAAAACATCTCCGATTTGGGATGAACAGGAACCAGAATTCCGCTTTGGATCATCAGTTGCAGCAAACCCACGGTCTTTAATGTAATCGATTTTCCACCTGCATTCGGTCCGGAAATACAGATGATGCGGTTGTGTTCGGTTAAAGTCAGCGTCTGTGGGTAAATTTTCTTGTTTTCCGCCGTATTTCTAAGCCACAACAGCGGATGAAAAGCCTCTTTAAGCCTTAAAGTTTTATGCCGGTTGATTTTTGGTAAAACGCCGTTGATTTTCTCGGCAAATTTGGCTTTGGCGCGGGTTAAATCGAGGTTGAAAATGTAATTTTGATATTCTTCTAGCCATGGCTGAAATTCCGCTATTTGAGTAGTAAGTTTCCTAAGAATTTTGTCGATTTCCTTTTTTTCTTCATCCTCGTTTTCACGGAGTTTGAAATAGTGTTTCACGACATTTTCCGGCTGAATATAAGTGATGGAACCTGTTTTGGAAATTCCTAAAACTCTGCCCGGAACACGTTTCTTAAATCCTGACTTTACCGCCAAAACCCTTTGGTCATCGATAATCGTTTCACGGATGTCTTCCAAAATATCAGCGTAAGTCGTGAGCGATTTATTGAAATTTTCCTGAATCGCTTTTTTGGCGTGCTGAATTTCCGTTCTCAACGTTTTCAGTATGGGAGAGGCTTCATTTTTCACTTCGCCAAAACGGTTGAAAACTTTGTCAATTTTATCAATAATTTCCCTGTGGAATTCAATGTCTTTTACCTCTTCCAAAAGGTTGGGAAACGTTTCGGAAAAAGTAGGAAAGAACTTCTGTAACCTGCCGATTTGCTCTGTAATATTTTTGATTTTGATGAAGGCCTTATTGTCCAATCGGAAATTTTCAATCAGCATCAATTTCAGTTCGGCTTCAATATCCTCGTATTCATCGAAGGGAATGGCGTTTGAACTTTCAAAACTCGTCAGAAATTCAGAAGTTTTTTTCAGCGATAGTTCCGCCTCGTCAATTTCCATCGGACGAAGTTCAGCAATTCTCTCAGCCGTTTTATGCGAGTAGGCGAACGGCGCAATCTCCGAAAGCAGTTCCGGAAATTCCAGTTCGTTTAAATCTTCTTTGTTGATATGCACTTTGCAAATTTAATATTTTATAATGGGATGATGTGATAATGAGGTGATGAGGTTATGGGGTAATGAGATAATTAAAAAAACGCTTAGCCACGTGGCGGCAGATGTTTGTAGCCACGTCATTTCCAATTTTAATGGGGCTCCGTAATAAAATGAGTCATTTTGAAGTGATACGCTTTTATTAAAATTTTTTTAGAATTTTTTTATTGTTTTACAAATGACAAATTCAGCTTTTAAAAATTCTGTTTATTGAAAATTATCAAAAACCTCTTAATCAAAAATATTAATTTAATTTTGAAACCTAAACCTAAACCTAAACCTCGACCTGAAGCTTGAAACCCAAAACCAATTCCCTGTCCTGGACCGAAGTGCTCGCTCCGATAAAAAATTCAGAATATTTCGAAACGCTTTGGCAAAAAGTGAAGGAAGAATACGCTTCCACCAATTGTTTCCCGCCAAAAAATCAGATTTTCCGGGCGTTGGAACTTACGCCTTTTGATGAAGTGAAGGTCGTTATTATCGGTCAGGATCCGTACCACGGCGATTTTCAGGCGAACGGTTTGTGCTTTTCGGTTTCGGATCAGGTGAAAGCACCGCCTTCGCTTCAGAATATTTACAAAGAATTAAAGGAAGATCTAGGCATAGAAAAAACCACCAACGAACTGGACGACTGGGCAACCCAGGGCGTTTTACTGCTGAATGCTACGCTCACTGTTCGGGCACATTCTCCAAATTCTCACAAAGATTTGGGTTGGGAGCGGTTTACCAATTTCATCATTAAAGAAATTTCTGACAAAAAGGAAAATGTTGTGTTTGTTCTTTGGGGCGCCTTTGCGCAAAAAAAAGAGGAACTGATAGATCCCTCTAAACATTTGATTATTAAATCTGCACATCCGTCGCCTTTTTCGGTTCACCGCGGCTTTTTTGGGAGCAAGCCTTTTTCGAAGATTAATGATTACCTCGTTTCGAAGGGCAACACGCCGATAAACTGGTAATCGCTGCGTGAGGGATAGAAACGGAAAGCCCGCAGTAAGCGCCGGACTTGCGCAGCGCGAGGACTTGCAGTGTATAGCCCGACCTTAGCCCGGCCTTGGTGCTGCAAAGGGCACGCCCAAATAATTTTTAAAGTTTTTCAAACTTCAAATCGATAACGTATTTGCCTTTCAGTTTTGCGAAACCAACCTCCGTAGAATTGCTGGGGTAAAGGTTTTGCAGGGTGTATCTGTACCCGGAAACTACCACGCTGCTGACCAACTCGCCACGCAGATCACCCACCGAAAGTTTGTGAACGACAGGGGTTGACGTGTTATTCGCAAATTCCACTTCTACCGTGGCGTTTCCGGCCCACACGCACCGTGCATTCATCGGACAACGGCTGTCGGCAACGGTTCTTTTAAAAGTTACGTTCATTTGCGGTTCCTTTAAAAAAGCTTTTTGTTTTTCCACGAGGCGAAGAATGTTTTGATCAGGTTTTTCTGTTGGATAAGTTGAATTTACGGTCTGATCGCTGGTCTTCGGCATTGTAACCTCGGATAATTTTTTTTGTGAGTTGCATGATAAAAATGTCAATGATATGAGAGACGGAAGTATGAATTTGTTCAGCATTTATGGTGATTTTAGAATATATCGATGATTACCACCAAAAGCATTGCCAAAGCCACCATAAAATTGAAACCGGCACCATAAATAAATCCGATAAAAGCGCCTTTGGTGGAGTTCCAGGCCTTTTTTTTGTCGGTGGAATCGTGCAGGAGTTCGCCGATGAAAACGCCCAGAAACATGCCTATTAAAAACCCGAAGGGCACAGGAATGAAAAATATTCCGGCAAGGGTCCCGATAATAGAGCCGATGCTGCCCCAGCGCGTTCCGCCGTATTTGCGGTTGGTTTTCGCGGGGATCACATAATTTAAAACTGTGGAAACTGCTGTGAGAATTACAAAAATCCAGATGTAAACCATTGATAATGGTGCATCGGTCCCGAATTTATAGATTAAAAGTCCGCATAAACTAAGGAGAAGCCCCGGTAGCACGGGCAAAAAAGTCCCTAATAATCCTAAAACCAAAAGGATGATACTGACGAGTGAAATAAGGCTGGTATCCATCGTGAAGAATTATAAATATTGGTTAAAAATAGCGAATTGCAAGCAATTAACAAGCGATTTTCTTATTTTTGCGGGAATGGAAAAGGAAATTCAACAAACCAAAGATTTCTTGCAGCAGGTCAGCGATTTCATTCATTATTTCGTTCGGGACAATGTTTCGGATAACTGGCTAGTAATGGTTTTGGTGAAGCTTATTTTCCTGGGTGGACTGATTTACCTGCTTGATTTTATTTTTAAAACGGTCATCAATCTTATTTTCAAAGCATTTGCTGATGAGGAGAAATATCCTGCTATAAAAGCAATTTATACCTCGAAAATCACGAATACCATAGCCCATTTTTTGGTTTTAATTTTTGCTTCACTCGCAATCAAACCGCTTTTTGAGTACCGGCATCCCAAGACTTTCCCTTTTTTTGAAACGCTCATCCAACTGGGCTTTGTGCTGGTTTTGGGCGGTTTAGCGTTGCGTTTTTTGAAGGCGATTAAAAATTATTTTTTCTACAAAAAAGACTTCTACAGAATTGTTGCACTGAATGCGGTTTCCCAAACGCTGAAGACTATTGGTATTTTTATTTTCACTGTGATTGCTTTTTCCGTGGTTTTCAGAATAAGCGGAACCACTATCTTAGGAAGTTTAGGGGCGATTACGGCTGTTTTGGTGCTCGTATTCCGCGACACGATTTTAGGATTTATGACCGGAATTCATGTGGCAACATCCAAAAGCCTGAAAGTAGGCGACTGGATTGGGATCCCCAAATATAACCTTGAAGGAACCATCCTGGAAATTAACCTGATTACCACAAAAATTCAGAATTTTGACAAAACGGTGTCTACGATTCCCACTTACGATCTGCTTTCTACGGAAATAAAAAACCATCAGGTGATGGCGGAAGGCAACCGTCGCAGAATTAAAAAATCTATTGTTTTCAATATCAATTCATTTAAATTTATTGATGAAGAACTTTTTGAAAGGCTGAAAAAAGTGAACCTGATCTCTGAATATCTTGAAGAAAAGGCGTCTGAGATTTCTGTGGAAAGAACAGACCTGAAAAATCCGGATTTCATCATCAACGGAAGGCAGCTTACCAATATCGGCGTTTTCCGCAGATATGCTTTAAACTATCTGAAACAGGATAAAGACATTGACCAGAATGAAGTCGTTTTAGTGCGACAGCTTGAAATAACTTCGCAGGGGATGCCGTTGGAAATTTACTGCTTCTCGAACCGTTCGGCGATGGAAGATTATGAAGAAATTCAGGCTGATATCTTTGACCACTTACTGGCTTCAGCAAAGATTTTCGACCTGGAAATTATGCAGGTGAATAAAATTTAAATTTTGAGGCAGAATGAGCCTTTGATCAAAATAAATAAAAAAATATTGTCAGCCTGAGCTACTAGAAGGGTTGAAATAAAAGCTTATGACAAAACTAAGTGTAAATATCAATAAAATAGCCACTTTGCGTAATGCTAGAGGCGGCGACTTCCCAAGTGTAACCGAAGCAGCTGTGAAAATTCAGGCATTTGGCGCGCAGGGAATTACCATCCACCCGAGGCCGGATGAAAGGCACATTACCAGAAAAGATGTGTACGATCTGAAACCTTTGGTTTATACGGAATTTAATATCGAAGGGAATCCGCACCGTTCCTTCGTCGATATGGTTCTGGAAGTAAAGCCGGAACAGGTGACTCTGGTTCCCGATGCGGATGACGCCATCACTTCAAACGCTGGTTGGGACTGCAAAAAACATCAGGATTTTTTGAAGGAAGTCATTTCTGAATTTAAAAATGCCGGAATCCGCACGTCGATATTCCTTGATCCGAATCCTGAAATGGTGGAATACGCTGCAACAACCGGAACGGACAGAATTGAACTTTATACCGAAGCGTACGCCAAAGAATATTTAACCGATAAAGAAGCCGCGATAAAGCCTTATTACCAAACCGCCCTGAAAGCCACGGAATACGGTTTGGGAATCAACGCCGGACACGATTTAAGCCTTGAAAATCTGAAGTATTTTGCAGACAATATCCCCAATTTGCTTGAAGTTTCCATCGGTCACGCATTAATCGGTGAAGCACTTTACATGGGAATGGAAAACACGGTGCAGGCATATTTAAAAAGGTTAGCAGTATGGTAGATCAAATTTTACACTCAAAAATTTACGGAGAAGAAAAGCCAGGAACGCCGCTGTTTGTTTTTCACGGACTTTTTGGGATGCTCGACAACTGGGGAAGTTTCGGAAAGGAATTCGGCGATTATTTTTCGGTCCATTTGATCGATTTGCGGAATCACGGGAAGAGTTTTCACTCCGACGAAATGTCCCACGACGATTTGGCGCACGATATCACGCATTATATGCAGCATTACGGGATTGAAAAAGCCAATCTTCTAGGCCATTCCCTTGGCGGAAAAGCCGTGATGCAGTTCGCGGTAAAATATCCTTTGAAAGTGGAAAAACTTATTGTGGCCGACATTTCTCCGAAAGCGTACCCGCCACACCATCAGGGAATTATAAAGGCTTTGGAAACGGTTGATTTTAATGAAATGAAATCGCGACAGGAAGTGGAGGAGCATTTAACGTCCTATATTCCCGAAAAATCTGTGGTTCAGTTTTTGGCGAAAAATCTGTATTGGAATGACGAAAACGGAGAGAAAAAACTCGCGTGGCGCTTCAATCTGAAAACACTTTCGGAAAAATACAATGAGTTTGTGGCCAATGCCATTAAATTTGGGGTTTACAACGGTCCGACTTTGTTTATAGCTGGTGAAAAATCCAATTATATTCTTCCACAAGACGAATTTCTGATCAAACAGCAGTTTCCTGATTTTAAAATTGTTAAAATTCCAAATGCCGGCCACTGGGTCCAGGCCGAAAATCCAACCGATTTTAATAAGGCAGTTAAAGATTTTATTTTTGATACACACCAGGCTTAGTGGAAAAATTAAAAATAATCTGTAACAATTTCTTAACAAACTGTTAAATTCTCCGAAAACTCTTTTCAGCACGCACTTGGCTATTTTTGCCCAATTAAATTTTAAGTAATGAAAAGAGTTTTATGTTCGGTGCTGTTCTGTGCTTCAGCCTATATTTTTGCGCAGACAGGAACAGTATCGGGAAAGATTAATGATGAAAACAAAATTGCTTTGCCCGGAGCAAAAATCAAATTAACTCCAGGAAACATCTTCACCACTTCAGACGCTAACGGTAACTTTGTTTTCCTGAACGTTCCTGAAGGAAACTATACCATGACGGTGGATTATTTGGGTTACGGCACAGCGAGTTATCCGGTAACGGTAAATGAATCGGGTATCGTGCAGAACATCGTTCTGGATCCGAAATCGGCAACCATAGAAGCTGTAAATGTCGTGGGTTTCGGCCGTCAGAGCCAGGCAAGAGCGTTAAATACCCAGAAAAACAATCCTAATATTACCAACGTTATTTCTACGGAGCAAATCGGTAAATTCCCGGATTCCAATATCGGTGATGCCTTAAAGCGTGTACCTGGAATCACGATGCAGAACGACCAGGGCGAAGCGCGCGACATCATCATCCGCGGTCTTGCACCGGAGCTGAACTCTGTAACACTTAACGGAAACAGGATTCCTTCTGCGGAAGGCGATAACCGAAAAGTTCAGATGGACCTTATCCCTGCAGATATGATCCAACTGGTAGAGGTGAACAAAACTCTAACATCAGATATGGATGCCGATGCGATCGGTGGTTCGGTAAACTTGAATACCAAAACGCCAACCAACAAGGAAAGACTTTCACTGACGACCGCTTCAGGCTTCAATCCAATCCGTAACAAATTTACCTTCAACAACGGGTTTTTCTACGGAAACAGATTCTTTGGCGGTGCTGTCGGGCTTGCGTTGAACGGATCTTATAACCTACAGGATTACGGTTCTGATAATGTAGAAGCGGTTTGGAAAGAAGGTAAAGCTTCAGAAGCTTTCATCGGTGAAATGGACATCAGAAAATACGATGTGAAGCGTGAACGTAAGTCTGTAGGTGCAAACCTTGATTTCAAGATCAACAGTAAGAATGCCCTTGCTTTAGGCGCACTTTACAACTGGAGAGACGATTTGGAAAACCGTTACAGGCTGCGTTTCAACAGCGTAAAAGAAAATTTCGACAAAAAAACCGGTGAATTCTTGGGTTATACAGCTGATTTAAGAACGCAAACCAAAGGCGGAATCATGAATGACCTTAACGAAGGTTCAAGGCTTGAGCGCCAGATTATGCAGAATTATTTCATTAAAGGTGACCACATCATCGGCTCAAAAATCGATATGGAATGGGGCGCATCCTTCTCCAGAGCAGAAGAACAAAGGCCGAACGAAAGATATACAGATTATCAGGTGAAAGGCGTTGCGCTTGATAAAAATTTCGACAGCGAAGAGCAGCCTTTACTTAAACCGCTGACTCAGCCGGCTTTAAAAGATTATAAATTCAGAACACTTACAGAGCAGAACGGGATGACGTTTGAAGACGAAATTACGGGTAAACTGAATTTCAGATTTCCTTTCTCCATCATCAGCGAACAGAAAGGACGTTTGAGAATCGGCGGTAAGGCGAGGATCAAAACTAAAGAAAGAGATAATGATTTCTTCGATTACAAACCTGTAGCTTCCAATACTTTATATTCTACTTTGGATAAAGTGAACCGCGTATTCTGGGATGGGAAAAATTATAACCCAAGCGAAAAATACGTTCCGGGATGGTTTGCAAGCAAAGAACACTTGGGCGGTTTAAATCTGAAAAACTCAGCGATGTTTACAGAGAGTGACGAACCCTCAGAATATTTAGGTCTTAATTACAAAGCCAAAGAATATATTTATGCCGGATATCTGCGTTGGGATCAGAATTTTAGCGATGTATTCTCGATGATTGCCGGTTTAAGGCTTGAAAACACGCAAATCGACTACACAGGGAACGTCATTGAGGATGAAGAGGATTTGACAGGAACCCGCCAGATCAAAAACGATTATACCAACTATTTACCAAGCCTGGCGTTCAAATACACACCGGTTGAAAATCTGGTTCTCCGTGCAGCTTATTCCACAGCTTTGGCGAGGCCGAGCTATTACAAACTTTCTCCTTTCGTAAGCATTATACCCGGAGACAACGATATTTCTGCAGGTAACCCGAATCTGAAAGCATCTTATGCACACAATTTTGACGTGATGGCTGAAAAATATTTCAAGTCTGTAGGTTTGATCTCATTGGGTGGTTTCTACAAAAAGATCAATGATTTCATCTACGATTACCGGGACAATAAATTCAGTTACGATAAATTCTCCGCAGAATTTCCGGATATTACCAACGTTTTGGTGCAGGGCCAGGATTACACGTTCCTTCAGTCGAAAAACGGAGAAAGTGTAAACGTTTACGGTTTCGAGGTGGCTTTGCAGAAGCAGCTCGATTTCCTTCCTGGATTTGCGAGATTCTTCAACCTTTACGCCAACTATACCTACACCAAATCTGAAACAAAAGGAATTTACGCTGCGGACGGAACTTTAAGAGAAGGCCTTATGTTGCCTGGTACGGCACCACATATGTTCAACTCTTCTCTGGCCTGGGAAAACAAGAAATTCTCCGCAAGGATTTCAGTGAACCATGCTGCAGCTTATCTTGATGAACTTGGTGCAGATGCTTTCGAGGACCGCTACTATGATAAGCAGACTTTTGTGGATTTCAATGCGTCCTATGCAATCAAGGAATGGATGAGGTTCTTCGTGGAGGCCAACAACCTTACCAACCAGCCTTTAAGATATTATCAGGGTGTGAAGAGCAGAACCGCACAGATGGAATACTATATGCCGAGATATACTTTCGGTTTCAAGTTTGACTTTTAATTACTATTTTATATATTTCAACAGCAGAGCGGAGCAATCCGCTTTTTTTTAATATTTCGTAAAATGAAAAAAACAGTTTTTTATATCGCACTTTGCTCCGCATTGGTACAGTGTACATCTTTGAAATTGGGTAAAAAGGTGCAACCAACGGTAATCACGGAGCAGGTGAATTTTGATACCGATGATCCCGCAATCTGGATCAATCCACAGGATGCTTCGAAATCTTTAATCATCGGAACCGACAAAGAAACGGATGGCGGCCTTTTTGTTTTTGATTTGAATGGAAAAATTGTGAACAAAGTTCCGGGTTTAAAGCGTCCTAACAACGTAGATGTAGAATACGGATTTAATTTTCAGGGTAAAAAAATCGATATAGCAGTTACTACGGAAAGACAGCAGAACAAGATCAGAATTTACGAAGTTCCCTCGATGAAAGAAATTGGGGCAATCAGTGTTTTTGAAGGCGAAACTGATCGCGACCCGATGGGAATTTCAATCTATAAGAACCCGCAGACTGAAGAAATTTTTGCAGTTGTAGGCAGAAAATTCGGCCCGAGCGGAACTTACCTTTGGCAGTACAAACTTTCAGAAAGCAACGGGAAAGTTACCGGGGAAGTTGTAAGGAAGTTCGGAAATTTCAGCGGTAAAAAAGAAATAGAAAGCATTGCCGTTGATGATGAACTGGGTTTCATCTATTATTCTGATGAAGGATTCGGTGTTCGCAAATATTATGCAGATCCGGCAAAAGGAAATCAGGAACTCGCACTTTTTGGGCAAAAAGATTTTAAAGAAGATGTGGAGGGAATTTCGATTTATGACACCGGCAACGGAAAAGGATACATTTTGATTTCAAATCAGCAAGCCAATACCTTCAACGTTTACAGGCGCGAAGGCGACAATGGAAATGCGAACCAACATTCCAGAATTGCAGAAATTCCGGTTTCTACAAAGGAAAGTGACGGTTCAGAAGTGGTCAATGTCAATCTCGGACCCCAATTTCCGAATGGCGTTTTTGTGGCGATGACCAACGGAAAGGTATTTCATTACTACGATTGGCGCGAATTTCAGAAAATTATTGATGAGCAGTCGCAGTCAAAGTAATTAAAAGGAATTGATTTCTAATAATTGTAAAAACCTTGCAGAAAAACTTTTGCAGGGTTTTTTATTGGATTATTAAGTTTGAGCTTGAAATTTTTATGAGTATTTTTGTAAAATATCCAAATTTATGGTTCTGGTCACCGGCGCAACAGGAATTCTCGGAAGAGTTATCGTTTTAGAACTGCTGAAACGCGGAAAAATCGTGCGTGCGGCAAAGCGGAAATCCAGTAATTTGGATGAGGTTCGCCATTCTTTTCAGTTTTATACCGAAAGTCCTGACGATTTCTTTAATAAAATTGAATGGATGAATGTTGATTTTGAAGACATTGATTCATTGAAATCGGCATTAGATGGCGTGCAGGAAGTTTATCACTGCGCGGCGAAAGTCAGTTTTCATCCTAAAGACCGCAGGGAAATGTACCACACCAATATCGAGGGCACAAAAAATCTCCTTTACGCCTGTGAAAATTCTTCGGTGCAGAAGTTCCTCTTCGTAAGTTCGATGGCGGTTTTCGACGGTGTAAATGAAGACGGAATGGTGGATGAAAATTCCGATTTCAACCCAAAGTTTGACCATTCTGACTATGCGGTTTCCAAGCATTTTTCTGAAATGGAAGTTTGGCGTGCGGCTGCTGAAGGGCTGAATGTCACCATCATCAATCCCGGAATCATCATCGGCAGCGGCAACTGGAACTCGAGCAGCGGCGAACTTTTTGAAAGTTTAAGGAAGTATCCCTTTGCCATGAGCGGTACTTCAGCGTATGTCGATGTGCGCGACGTTGCCAAAATTGCGGTTGATCTTCTGGAAAAAAATATTTTCAACGAGAAATTCATTCTCATCTCAGAAAATAAAAAGTTTGCCGATATGGCGAATTTGGTTCGCGAAAAACTCGGCATTGGGCCAGTAAAAATCCTTTCGAAATCCGTTCTGAAATTGGGCTACGCCGGCAATTTGCTGTTCGGATGGGCTTTCCCGCCACTGCGGATGATCAATAAAGTAAATCTGGATAGCGTTACCAGCAATAATCTGGTTTCAAACCAAAAAATAAAAGAAAAACTTGATTATCAGTTTATTCCCGTAGCGGAAAGCGTTGATTTTCATTTAAAAAATTATATAAAAGACCGAAGACCTAAGCCCGGAGCCTGAAATAAATTTGTATTTCTTCTTCCAGTACCCATCTTCCCGACAAAAAATGAATATAACCCAATTTTTAAACACCAATACCGAAAAATATTCCCTGAAACACGCCATAGGTTTCAGGAAGGATAATAAATGGGAAAGCATCAACTGGAAAGATTTTCGCAGAATGGTTTTCAAGACCGCCAATGCGCTGAAAGAAGCCGGAGTTGAGGAAAACGACCGTGTGGCCATCTATTCCGACAATTCCGCGGAGTGGATCGTTTTCGATTTGGCGATACTTTCCATTGGCGCCGTCACCGTACCGATCTATTCCACAAACAGTAAGGAACAGGCAGAATATATCATCAACGATTCCGAATCGAAAATAATTATGGTGGGCAACCAGGAGCAGTACGATGCGGCTTATGAACTGATTCAGCGTAATGTGTTTCTGAAAAAAATCATCGTTTCCAAGAAAAAAGTCTGGATCAAAAAAGAATTTTCAGAGTTTCTGGAAGATTTCATCAAAACGGCGAAAGAGCATTCAGAAATCGTCGAAAAATCTGATGATGATTTGGCAACGCTGATCTACACGTCCGGTACCACCGGTATTCCGAAAGGTGTGATGCTTACCCACGGTAATTTCAACAAATCTTTCGAGGCGCATTTTGATTTTTTTAAATTTAAAAACTTTCAGAACGAACATTCACTGGCTTTTTTGCCCTTAACGCATGTTTTCGAAAGAAGCTGGACGCTCCTTTGCCTCTTTGGCGGGGCGAAAGTTTCCTTTTTAGAGAATACCAAACTCATCGCCAGCACTTTAACAGAAGTAAAACCGACCATGATGTGCGCCGTGCCGAGATTTTATCAAAAAATTTACGCCGGAGTAAACGAAATGGTGAAAGACGGTTCTGAAACGAAAAAGAAAATTTTCAACTGGGCCATGTCTGTAGGAAGCGAAGTTGCCGAACTTAAACGTCTTGGAAAAGCGGTTCCTTTTGCTCTTAATTTGAAAAATTCTGCTGCCAACAAATTGGTCTTCCAGAAAATCAAAAATAAAATGGGCGGCAATCTGTGGTTTATGCCTTGCGGTGGCGCATCGCTTTCCCCGGAAGTCACTAAATTTTTCGATGCGATGGGCATTCGTATCACCGTTGGTTACGGTCTTACGGAAACTACGGCAACTTTAACGGCGTTTCCGTTTACCCACTATGAACATGGCTCCGCCGGAATCACACTTGGTGACACAAAGATTAAAATCGGCGAAAACGACGAAATTCTGGCCAAAGGCAGCGGAATTATGAAAGGTTACTATAAAAAAGCGGAAGAAACTGCCGCAGTTTTCACGGAAGACGGCTGGTTCAAAACTGGTGACGCCGGAAAATTGGATGAAAAAGGAAACCTGTACATCACCGACCGGATCAAGGATTTGATGAAAACGTCGAACGGAAAATACGTGACGCCCCAACCGATTGAAAACCTGCTTTCCAATAACCAGTTCATCAGTCAGGCGATGGTGGTTGCAGAAGGAAAACCTTTCGTTACGGCTTTGATTATTCCCAATTTTGAAGCGCTGAAAGACCAGTTGCCAAAGATGAATATGCCGTTTACCAGTTGGGAAGAAATTGTGAATTCAGATCAGATTAAAGCCTTCTACCAGCAAAAAATTGACGAAATTCAGCAGTCGCAGTCCGGCTTCGAAAAAGTGAAAAAATTCACCCTGATGCCGGCGGAATTTGAAATCGGCAGTGGGGAAATCACTCCGACACTCAAAGTAAAACGCAACGTCGTTCTTGAAAAATATAAAGAACTGATTGATAAAATGTATCTGCATTAACTGTTGTGAAATTCTTACTGGCAATTAAATTAAACTTAAAAAACTTTTGTCACTTTTGTGGTTTAAAATAAATTATGGAAAACCAATTTCTCGGAAATAATAACTTTAAGGTTTCATCACAAACCGTTTCTGCATCCTGCCCCAGCAATATTGCACTGATCAAATACTGGGGAAAATACGAAAATCAAATCCCGGCCAATCCGAGCATCAGTTACACACTGAACAACTGCCGCACGAATACGGAAATGGAGTTTCTGGCCAATGAACCTTTTTCGGTTCAAACATTTCTTGCAGGGACAGAAGAACCAAAATTTGCTGAAAAAATTGAGAAATATTTCAAAAACATTGAAAAATATCTTCCGTGGATTATTCAGGGAAAATACATCATCAGAACCGAAAACACCTTTCCCCACAGTTCGGGAATTGCGAGTTCTGCGTCGGGTTTTGGGGCGATTGCGAAATGTCTGATGGAACTCAATTCAAAATTCTCAAACGGTAACCAAAAAACGGTAACCGATAACCAAAAAGCCAGTTTCCTCGCAAGATTGGGAAGTGGAAGCGCGTGCCGAAGCCTTTACAGCGGACTGGTCGTTTGGGGCGAAACTCCTGTTGTTGAAGGAAGTTCAGATTTATTTGCTGTAAAATATCCCAACGAAGAAATTCACCCAATTTTCAAAAATTTCAACGATTGGGTTTTATTGATTCACGAAGGTGAAAAATCCGTAAGTTCCACGGTGGGGCATGGTCTGATGAACACCAATCCGTATGCAGAACGCCGTTTTCAGGAAGCGCGTGACAATTTTTTTGTTTTAAAAGATATTCTGAAAACCGGTGATTTACAGAAGTTCATGACGTTGGTAGAACACGAGGCACTAACGCTACATGCGATGATGATGATGAGCGAACCCGCCTTTATTTTAATGAAAACCGGCACTTTGGAAGTCATCAACAAAATCTGGAAATTCCGTGAAGAAACCGGTTTGCCGCTGTTTTTCACTTTGGACGCTGGCGCTAATGTTCATTTACTTTTCCCAAGTGCAGATGTAAACTCTCACGCTGAGCCTTTAGAAGCATCTGTTGAGAAAATCAAATCGTTCATTGAAAAAGAATTGTTGCAACATACGCAGAATGGTGGTGTGGTGAAGGATGAAATGATATTTTAAAAAAAATATTTCTGCAAAAAAAAGTATCACATTACTACTATTATCAAATGAAAATTCACCACATCGCCATCATCTGCTCCAATTACGAAGTTTCCAAAAAATTCTATACGGAAGTTTTGGGTTTAAATATCATTCGGGAAGTGTACCGCGAAGCGAGGCAGTCATACAAACTTGATTTGGCGATTGGCGAACATTATGTCATCGAACTTTTTTCTTTTCCAAACCCGCCAGAAAGGCCGTCGCGACCGGAAGCCTGCGGTTTGCGCCACCTTGCTTTTGCGGTGGAAAATGTAGAGGAAAAACGGAATGAGCTGATTCGGAAAGGTTTAGTCTGCGAGGAAATCCGAATTGATGAGTTCACTGATAGAAAGTTCTTTTTCACACAGGACCCGGACAAACTTCCGCTGGAATTTTATGAAATTTAATGCATGGCTGGCTTAAAACTTTTTTACATTATTCTCGGTGCCACGCCGGAAGGCCGGAATATAGAGCAGCACGACGTCTTTTTCGGAATTGCCGAAAATTTGCGTGATCTTGTTCCGTCGATAAAAGCTTTCTGGCCGGAAGCGAAAGGAAAAATTCACCTCGATGCTTATAAGGAAGTAAAATTTGTCGATAGCTACGAAGTGAAAATCGCTGAAAAAACGCCTGGCAGCTCAGAAAACCAATTGTTTTTTATTAATCTTGGTGGCTACAAACCGGGACAATTTGCGGAGTTCCACGAACAGCATCTAATGGCAGGAAAATCAATGGGCGAAGTGATAAAACGGGTAAAGCAAACCGAATTTTACAAAACAATGGGCTTTGAAAATGCGGTAAGCCACATCGATGACAAACACGGCGTTGATATTGATGATATTTTCAACGTGCATGATATTTTGCCTAAAGAAATGAAAGAGAAATATTCTATCATCCTGAAAAAATCTATGGTAGAAAATCAGGAAAATCCAAGTTCAGTAGGTTATTTCAAAATTGATAAACTTTAAGGTCGAAATGCCGGTTGTTTGCTTTAAAATAAAGCTGCAATTTATCGCTTTATCCTTATTTTTGCGGTTGTAACTCAAAAAAATAAACAATGAAAATCGGAATTCTCGGCGGCGGACAACTTGGGCGGATGCTCATTCAAAATGCACTGAAATACGATGACGAATGGTTCACCCTCGATCCGGCGAAAGATGCGCCCTGCGCCAACATCTCTTATTTTACCGAAGGAAATTTCAACGATTACGATACAGTTTTAAATTTCGGGAAAGGGAAGGATGTGGTTTCCATCGAAATTGAACACGTGAATGTGGATGCCCTTTTTGAACTGGTGAAAAACGGTGTGAAGGTCATTCCAAGTCCGGAAATCATTCAAACCATTCAGCAAAAAATCCTTCAGAAAGAATTTTATAAAAAACACGGAATCCCAAGCCCTGAATTTCAGATTATCCAGCATAAATCGGAAGCTGGTTTTCCTTTGCCTTTCGTACAAAAAATGAATACCGGAGGGTACGACGGAAAAGGTGTGCAGATCATCAAAACCGAAGAAGATTTACAGAAATTATGGGATGAGCCGTCCGTTTTGGAATCTTTGGTGGATATTGATAAGGAACTTTCCATCATTGTTGCCAAAAATGAAAACGGGGAAACCAAAACTTTCCCTGTAACAGAAATGGTGGCCGATCCGAAGCTCAATCTTTTGGATTTTAATATCTGTCCGAGCGATATTTCGGAAGATATCCAGAATCAGACCGATGCGATTGCAAAACAGTTTATCGACGCTGCCAATTCTCCCGGGCTTTTCGCCATTGAACTATTTTTAGACAAAAAAGGCAAAGTTTGGGTTAACGAAACTGCGCCGCGACTGCACAATTCCGGTCACCAAACCCAGGAAGGCAATGCCAATTCGCAGTTTGAGCAAATGTACCGCGTCCTGAAAAATTTACCGCTTGCAGACACCGATGCAAATGGTTTTTCCGGAATGCTGAATTTGGTTGGCGAAGAAAATTTTTCAGGAAAGGTAAAATATGACGGCATTAATGAGGTTCTGCAACTGCCCAAAACTTACGTACACCTTTACGGAAAAACCGAAACCAAGCCCGGCCGTAAAATGGGGCACATCAACGTTTTGGCGGAAAACCGGGAAGATTTAATGGAAAAACTTGTTCACATAAAATCTTTGGTAAAAGTGGTTTCTTAAGAAAAATTAGCCTTTGTATTTTAAAATTTCTAAAAAGCGCTGGAAATTCATACCTTTAAACCTTAATTTTTTAACAGTAATCCGATGGTCGGTATCATCATGGGCAGCCAAAGCGATTTGGCCATTATGCAGCAGGCGGCAGATTTTTTGAAATCGCTCGAAATCCCTTACGAACTCACTGTAGTTTCCGCGCACAGAACGCCGGAGCGCATGTTCGATTACGCAAAAACCGCCAAAAATCGTGGACTGAAAGTCATCATCGCCGGCGCCGGAGGTGCCGCACATTTGCCGGGAATGGTCGCCAGTTGCACCACTTTGCCCGTGATTGGCGTACCGATTTTATCATCCAATTCTATCGACGGTTGGGATTCAGTTTTATCGATTTTGCAGATGCCTTCGGGTATTCCCGTTGCTACTGTTGCACTGAACGGAGCCACAAATGCCGGAATTTTAGCCGCAAAAATTATCGGAAATTCTGATGAAAACGTGGCTGAGAAACTTCAGAAGTATCAGGATTCTTTAAAAGACAAGGTTTTGGGAACGGTGGAGGAGATTAAGAAAAATCATCCGAATTCTTACGATCAATAATTTTTTCAGGAGCCGGGAACCTGCTTTCCACTGCAATCTTTTGCTTTTCCTTATGTGAAAGAAAAGCAAAAGGATTTTCGTTGCAATCAGGGCTAGGGCAGCAGTCCGTCATCTGGCAGTTCTCGTAATACTCAATCCGTGTAAATCTGTGAAATCTTTACGAAGAGCAGCAGTCAGTCATGTGGATGTTCTCGGAATACACAATCCGCGTAAATCTGTGACATCCGTGCGATTATATTCAACATAGCAGAAAAAAACCTCGCCATCCGCACCCTCCGCGGGCGCATTTTTGACAAATAATCCGTGCAAATCTGTGACATCCTTGCGATTAAATTCAACATAGCAGAAAAAAACGTCGCCATCCGCAAGCGCATTTTTTCACAAACAATCCGTGCAAATCTGTGAAATCTGTGCGATTATATTCAAGCAGAAAAAACATCGCCATCCGCGTGCGCATTTTTTCAAAAATAATCCGTGTAAATCTGTGAAATCTGTGCGATGATATTCAACATAGCAGAAAAAAACATCGCCATCCGTAGGCGCATTTTTTCACAAATAATCCGTGCAAATCCGTGCAAATCTGTGACATCCGTGTGATGATATTCAACATAGCAGAAAAAAACATCGCCCTCCGCGTGCGCATTTTTTCAAAAATAATCCGTGCAAATCTGTGAAATCTGTGCGATTATATTCAAGCAGAAAAAACATCGCCCTCCGCAGGCACATTTTTGACAAATAATCCGTGCAAATCTGTGAAATCTGTGCGATTAAATTCAACATAGCAGAAAAAAACATCGCCCTCCGCGGGCGCATTTATTCAAAAATAATCCGTGCAAATCTGTGACATCCGTGCGATTAAATTCAACATAGGAGAAAAAAACATCGCCCTCCGCGGGCGCATTTATTCAAAAATAATCCGTGCAAATCTGTGACATCCGTGCGATTAAATTCAACATAGCATAAAAAACATCGCCCTCCGCGGGCGCATTTATTCAAAAATAATCCGTGCAAATCTGTGACATCCGTGCGATTAAATTCAACATAGCATAAAAAACATCGCCCTCCGCGGACGTATTTTTTCAAAAATAATCCGTGCAAATCTGTGATATCTGTGCGAAAAAATCAATTCAGCCACAAAAAAGCCGCCGGAAACTCCCTTCGCCAATACATTTCATTGTGTTTGCCGTCTTCGTCGGAGCGGTTGTAGATGTTTTGAGGTTTTACTTTTCGCAATTTTAAACTGTTGATCACTTTCAAAGTTTGTTCATCCATATCTTCAGACTCGTGTTTGCCCTGTACGAAATAATATTTCTGCCTTTTAAGATTGGTTTTCGAATTCCGTATAAAGTCATTCAGTTCTTTGGAGTTAAACCAGAACGCATTGCTGAACGCCAGAATTTTCCCGAAAGTTTCCGGAAATTTTACACCGCCGTAAACGGAAATCAGCGCGCCAAGCGAACTGCCACCTAGTGAGGTGCATTTTCTGCGAGATTTTGTACGGTAATTTTTATCGATATAAGGTTTCAGGGTTTCCACGATAAAATTCATATAATTTTCACCGTTTCCACCGCCGTATTTTGAATTTTTAAAGGGCGAAAGTTCTTCAATCCGCTTTTCACCGCCGTTGTCAATTCCAACTACAATTGCACTTTCCTTACTTTGAGCAAAAATTTTATTCAGCGCTTCGTCAATCTGCCATTCTCCGGCGTAGGACGTTCGGTCATCAAAAAGGTTTTGTCCGTCGTGAAGGTACATCACAGGATATTTTTTCTTTGAAGTTTCGTAATCCGGTGGAAGATAAACCCAGATTCTGCGCTTGCGGTGAAGTTGCGGCATTTCAAAATTTTCGGAAATAATTTTTACGTTGGGTTGGGCCGTCGATTGTTTTTCCTGACCATTTAATCCCAAAACAAAAAATAGAGCGAAAAGAACCATGAATTTTTTCATAAACTAAAATTAAGAAAAGGCTCCCAAACCGGAAGCCCCTTCTGCTATAAAAGTAAAATGAATTTTTTAATCTGTCAAAAAAATCAGTAATTTTTGATTGATAACACCCGAAATGGTCAACAGTTTTTGTAGCTTAAAAATCAGCGTAATCTGAGCAATCCGCAGGAGAATTTTTGACAAACAATCCGTGCGAATCTGTGACATCCGTGCGAATCATATTCACCAGAGTATTAAAAAATCATCGCCATCCGTGTCATCGCGTGAGCATTTTACAAACAATCCGTGCAAATCTGTGGTATCTGTGCGATTATCTTCAACATAGAAGAAAGCCATCGCCATCCGTGTCATTGCGTAAGCATTTTTTACAAATAATCTGTGTAAATCTGTGAAATCAGTGCGATTATCCTCAACATCGGCGAAAATCATCTCCATCCGCATCATCTCGTGAGCATTTTACAAACAATCCGTGCAAATCTGTGATATCTGTGCGATTATCTTCAACATAGAAGAAAGCCATCGCCCTCCGCGTCATTGGCGTGAGCATTTGACAAACAATCCGTGCAAATCTGTGAAATCTGTGCGATTATCTTCAACGTTGAAGAAAATCATCGCCATCCGCGTCATTGCGTAAGCATTTTTTACAAATAATCTGTGTAAATCTGTGACATCCGTGCGATCAGAGAGCGTTACAAAACACCCACTTTCTCCATGCACATTTTCATCTTTTGGTAAGTCCTTTCAATATCATGATCCAAACCAATCGAAAAACGGATCAAGCCCGGCGAAAGCCCCATTTCTTTCTGTTCATCCTCAGGAATTTCCGATGAAGTCGATGTTCCTGAAGCAGAGAATAAAGTCTTATAAAAACCTAAACTCACCGCCAGATAACCAAGGTTTTCGTTCTGCATCAGTTCCATCAGTTCGTTGGCTTTTTCCACGGTTTCCACATCTAGCGCAATCAAGCCTCCAAAACCGTATTCCTGGTGAATCATTGTTTTATAAAGTTCGTGCTGGGGGTGGCTTTTCAGTCCCGGATATTTCACTTTCAGTCCGTCATGTTCCCATTTTTCGGCTAAAAACTGTGCATTTTCGCTGTGTTTTTTCATACGGATGTGCAGTGTTCTCAAATTTTTTAAAACACTTGCCGCACGCAGGCTGTCCATCGTTGGTCCCAACAGCATACAAGCGCCGGAATTTACATTTTTCGTAGCATCAATGAATTCCTGGGTCCCGCAATACACGCCGCCCACGGTGTCACTGCTGCCGTTGATGAATTTCGTCAAACTATGGATGGTGACATCCGCGCCCAAAAGTTGAGGTGAAACGGATAAAGGCGAAAAAGTGTTGTCCACCACAAGTTTCAGATCGTGTTTTTTAGCAATTCTTGAAAGTTCCCTTAAATCTGCAACCTCCAAAAGCGGATTGCTCACCGACTCACAGTAAATCACTTTGGTGTTTTCGTTAATGGCACTTTCAACCTTTTGCAAATCAGTGATATCGACAAACGAAGTTTCAATTTTAAAATCCGGCAGAAAATTCTTCATAAAAGCATAAGTTCCACCGTAAATCGTTCGGCTTGAAATGATGTGGTCGCCGCTTTTGCACAGTTGCAGTATCGTAGAAGTGATAGCACCCATTCCGGACGCGGTTACATTGGCGCTTTCTGTGCCTTCCATTTTTGCGAGTGCCTGCGCAAGATAAAGATTGCTTGGTGAAGAGTGGCGGGAATAAAGGTAACAACCCACAGCATTGCCTTCAAATGTGTCAAACATTTTTTTGGCTGAGAGAAATGTGTATGTTGAACTGTCAGATATTGAAGGGTTTACGCCTCCGAATTCGCCGAAATACTGTAAATCCTGGATGTGGTTTGCTGCGTTGAAATCTTTCATTATTCTTCTTTGTTTAGATTCTTAAATTTGAATAAAAGGCAACTTTAAAACAATCATAAATTAAATATTCCGAAAATATATTTAAAAATTTGAGGTGGGATAGAATAAAAATCTAAATTTGAGTCGATTGTTTTTAAATAACCAAAATTATTTCTGATGCAACTCGACGGAAAGGATAAAAAATTGCTGTTTTTATTACAGAACGATTCCAAAAAAACCACAAAAGAGCTGGCGAGCGCCCTCGATTTGTCTGTTACCGCAGTTTTTGAACGGATAAAAAAGCTTGAAAAACAAAAAGTTATCGAAAAATATGTCGCACTGATTGACAAGCAAAAAATTCAGAAAGATTTCATCGTACTCTGCCACGTAAAATTGGTGCAGCACCGCAAAGATTACATCACCCAGTTCGAGAACGAAATTGTGCAGTTTTCCGAGGTTTTAGAATGCTTCCATGTGAGTGGCGATTACGATTACATCCTGAAAATCTGTGTGAAAGACATCAAGGATTACCGGGAATTTATGGTAACGAAACTCACTAATCTTCAGAACATTGCGAGCACACAAAGTTCATTTACAATAAAAGAAGTTAAAAATACGACAGTGATTTCTACAGACTGATTATTTGTTTAAGAAGTCCATCAGGTCCATATAGTTTTTCTGGTTTACGCCGTGCCCGCTCATATATTCGCGGAACGTGAAATAACAGCTGAGATTGTAAAGTAGCTCGGCGCCTTTTCTTGCCCAATCCAGTGGGATTACAGCATCATCAGTTCCGTGTGAAACAAAAAAGCGAAGATGCTCCAGTTTCTTTTTATCCTTTACGATGTTGGTGAGGATTTTTTCCTCAGGATAGCAGCTCATGCAAATCACTTTATGAAAAAGCTGCGGATTGGTCAGCGATAGGGCATAAGTCAGAATTCCACCCTGTGAAAATCCTGCCAAATGTGTATTTCCAGCCTTCAGGCCGTATCGCTGTTTTATTTCAACGATATATTTCAGGATGGCGTTCATCGCATCTTTTGCCTGATCTGGATTGATAAATTCATCCGGATTATTGAAATTGATATCATACCAAGAATAGCCTTCATATGGTGTATTCAGCGGTGCCCGAAAGCTCACGATCAACCAGTCTTGAGGTAGCGTATCCCGAAAAGAAAAGAGGTCTTCCTCGTTACTTCCATAACCATGGAGCATAAAAAGGATAGGTGTTTCCGACGTGATGTGTTCAGGTTCGCGAACGAGGTAACTTAATTCCATTCAGCAAAGATAATTTAAAATATTAATGTGTTTTGATGGAAAAAATGAGTGCTGATGCTTAAAGTTTTAGGTTGAAACTCACAAAACACTTTAAATAGGAATAGCCTTTAACCAAAAATTCCGGACATCGCTGTCCGAAATTTATGCCTTAAAATGTTACTGTTAAACCTCCCTTTTCGGAGTTACCGTTACACGCTTCAGTTTAATCCAGCCAAGCTTTTCAAGAGCCAGCATGATCAGGTAAGTGACATCGATTTCGTGCCAGCGCACTCCGCCGAAATTGGGCCTTCCGCCGAATTTATGGTGATTGTTATGATAACCTTCACCCAGCATCAGCCAGTCGAAGCGAAACAGATTCTTTGAGGTATCATTCACTTTGAAATTTACATAACCGTAGATATGACCGAACCAGTTGATGATCATCCCATGAATCGGCGCCATGAGATATGCTACCGGCAAAAACAGCCAGTGCCACCACTGTTCCGCAAAAAAGATAAAAAAGAGTGTGTACAAAACACCCCAGCCGATTCTTGAGCCCCATGAACTTGCAAAACGGTCAAACGATTTCCACTGGGGAACATTCTTGGTAAATTTTTCCTCTACGGCGATTTTCTGTTTGTTGATTTGCTGATAAATGTTTTTGGTGCGCCACATCATGGCGAGCGGATTTGGATCGTATTTAGGCGAATGCGGATCTTTCTCGGTATCGGCAAAAGCGTGGTGCATTCGGTGCATCACACCATAGCCATAGGCACTTAAATAATTGGAACCCTGAGTGATCCATGTCAAAACATAACAAAGTTTCTCACCAAATCTCGACATGGTGAAAGTTTGGTGCGCCGCATACCGGTGAAGAAAAAACGTCTGGAAAAACAGTCCCGAATACCAAAGGACGATGATGAAAATTATAATTGCCATTCTTTAATTTTAATTAGATTATGTAAAGTTACGCATTATCAAAAGAAAAAGCCGGCAGCGGCCGGCTTTTCTCTTATTTAATTGCTGTTTTAGTTGGCTTTGATGATGAAGTAGTTCTTCTTGCCTTTCTGTAAAAGCAGGAATTTACCGTCAATCAGGTCGCTTTCCTGTGCTGTGAAAGAATCACCGATTTTTTCTTTGTTTACGGAGATTGCGTTACCTTTCAGCTCGCGCTGCGCTTCACTTTTCGATTTCAAAAATCCGGACTTTTCGGTCAAAAGATCTGTAATATTGGCACCGATGATTTCAGTTTTCGCAACTTCCTTTTGCGGCACACCGTCAAAAATTTCCAGGAAAATTTCTTCATCCAGGCTTACCAGATCTTCTGCTGTGGATTTGCCAAAAAGGATCTCTGAGGCTTTCACTGCTTTCTCATATTCCTCGCGGTTATGAACCCAAACCGTCACTTCCTCCGCAAGTTTTTTCTGCAGTTTTCTTTCATGCGGTGCAGTTTTATGTTCTGCAATTAAAGCTTCGATCTCCTCCTTTGGCAGGAAAGTATAGAATTTTATGAAGCGTTCCGCATCTTCATCTGTCGCATTCAGCCAAAACTGGTAAAATTTGTATGGCGAAGTTTTCTTCGGGTCAAGCCAGTAATTTTCGCCGCTTTCAGATTTTCCGAATTTGGAACCGTCGGATTTTGTGATCAGTGGAACCGTCAGCGCAAATGCTTCGCCCTGCACTTTCCGGCGGATCAGTTCAGTTCCTGTGGTGATATTTCCCCACTGGTCGCTGCCGCCCATCTGCAGTTTCACGTTTTTTTCTTTGTACAGATGCAGGAAATCGTAACCCTGCAAAAGTTGGTAGGTGAATTCCGTAAAACTCATTCCCTCAACGCCTTCCTCGCCGCTGAAACGCTTTTTTACCGAATCTTTTGCCATCATATAGTTCACGGTAATGTGCTTTCCGATGTCTTTGGCAAACTGCAGGAACGAGATATCCTTCATCCAGTCGTAGTTGTTCACCAGCTCGGCGCGGTTTTCACCTTCACCTGTAAAATCCAGAAATTTCGAAAGCTGCGCTTTCAGGCAGTCCACAAAATAATTCAGCGTAGCTTCATCCAAAAGGTTTCGTTCCGAAGATTTGCCCGTTGGGTCACCAATCATTCCGGTGGCACCGCCCACCAAAGCAATCGGTTTGTGGCCATGCTGCTGAAAATGGGCCAGAATTTTTATCTGAATCAAACTCCCGATGTGCAGGGAATCTGCTGTTGGATCGAAACCGATATACGCCGTCGTAACTTCCTTATTCAGTTGTTCATCTGTTCCGGGCATCATATCCGCGTACAGTCCGCGCCATTTAAGTTCCTCAATAAAAGCATTCATTCCGTCAAAATTTTTGAAAGTGCAAAGATATTAATTTTTTTGGCGTGTCCCTCGTTCGCTCATTATTTGGCGCTCCTCCTTCCTCGTCGCGCCCAACCATTCGCTCACTCGCGCCGTGCTGTGCAGGGCTGCACTTCGTTCCGGTATTCCGCTCCGCTTCATACTGCTCGCTGCGCTCGCACCCTTACCATCACTCACGCAGGATTCGGTTTTCCCGATTCAGAAATAAGCCCAGTACATTACGTTGGGTCTGTGTGCTATTAAAGCGAATCCTGCAAAGCCTGGCAAAAATCCTGTAAAGAAACCGTAATCTCTGGAACGTATATTGTCTTCCAAACAGGAAATGTGTTATGTAAGGCACTTTATCAATAAAAATTAAAAATAATATGAAAATTCTGCGCAAAGTATTCATTCTCCTTATAATTTGCCAGGTTTCCTGCACCAAGCAAACCCAAAAACTCACCGAAACTTTAGGCGATACCACCGGCGACATCGTTTCACACGCTGTGGATTCGCTGATTACGGGAGATTCACTTTCCGTATTTCAAAGAAATATAAAAAAAATTGAAGAAATGGGAGAGGCCATTGCCATTTATTCCGGCGAAGGAAAATCGGTGAAAGCCAACTTCAAACGTGATGCCGAGGGAGCTCCGGTCGTGGTTTTAACTGAAAACAACAAGGAATTGCCCTGGCTTTACGAAAAAGAAAAAACAGATTCTACCATACTTTATAAAAACGGAAAAGATTCAGATGAGTTTTTTGTAAAAGGCAACGGTGCCATCTTCAGGCAACGTGGAAAAACCTACAATCTTCTTGCCGAATAATATCTTCCGGTGTCGCGTGTTACCGCTCAAATTCCTATTTTTGTGGCAGGTATGAATGAAGCTCAACTTCTTGCACTGATCCGAAAAGCACAGGAAAAAGACCAGAAAGCCCAGACGCAACTGATTAACGCGTTTTGGGTTGATGTGTTTTCCTTTGTCCTGAAAAAAGTGAAAGACGGGAACGATGCCGATGAAATAACGGTGAATGTATTCTCGAAAGTCCTCAACAAGCTCGATATTTACGATCCCAATTTCCAGTTTAAAACGTGGGTTCTCACCATTGCGCAAAATACGGTAATCGACTTTTGGCGCAAAAGAAGCCGCGAGAATGAGGATGCAACCGCCGAGCTTCACGATGTGCGCAACCAGTTCGCCAAATCACCGGAAGAACTACTTATTTCTGCCGAAGAGCAAAAGAAAATCCTGAAGATCGTGGAAAGTATGGATGCTAATTATCAGGAAATCCTGCGTATGCGGTTTTTCGAGGAAAAAAGCATCAAAGAAATCTCTGAAGAACTTAATTTGTCTGTCTCAAACACGAAAGTCCGCATCATGCGCGCCAAAAAAATCCTTGCCGCTCTGCTGAAAGACAGCGACTTCAACCCGGAATAATTTTCAAACTGCAACAGTTCCGCAGTAAATGAGTGTTTTTTTTAAAGGTTGGGCGCTCCCTTTAATCCATGTGTTTGTGGAGTTAACATTTCCATTTAAAATTTCCGTAATTTTGTAATTTCAACTTCAAAAATGGAAAATCAAATTCTAGATACCACCGTACAAAAACCAAAATGGATCCGCGTAAAGCTTCCCACCGGAAAAAATTACCGTGAACTCCGCACTTTGGTAGATAAATATAAACTCAACACCATTTGCCAAAGCGGAAGCTGCCCAAATATGGGTGAATGCTGGGGCGAGGGCACCGCAACTTTTATGATTCTCGGAAACATCTGTACGAGAAGCTGCGGATTTTGTGGCGTAAAGACCGGAAAACCTCTCGACGTCAATTGGGATGAACCTGAAAAAGTAGCGCGTTCCATTAAGCTCATGAAAATCAAACATGCGGTGCTAACCTCGGTTGACCGTGACGATTTGAAAGATATGGGTTCGATCCTTTGGGCCGAAACAGTAAATGCCGTGCGCAGAATCTCTCCCGGAACCACAATGGAAACTTTGATTCCCGATTTCCAGGGAATTCATAAGCATATCGACCGTTTGGTTGAAGTTGCTCCGGAAGTGATTTCACACAATATGGAAACCGTGAAACGCCTCACCCGAGAAGTCAGAATTCAGGCCAAATATGAAAGAAGCCTTGATGTTTTAAGATATTTAAAAGAAGCCGGACAAAACCGCACCAAAACCGGGATCATGCTGGGTTTGGGTGAGGAAAAAGACGAAGTTTTTCAGACGATTGAGGATGTACGCAATGCAAATGTCGATGTCATTACACTTGGGCAATACCTTCAGCCTACGAAGAAACATCTGCCGGTAAAGAAATTCATCACCCCGGAAGAATTTGATGAATACGGTGCTTTTGCGAGAAGTTTAGGCTTCCGTCACGTGGAAAGTTCACCGCTGGTTCGCAGTTCTTATCACGCCGAAAAACATATTCATTAAAATGTCGAAATACGCTCACAACTGAGCTAAAATAAAAGCAAAACCCTTCCGAAATTTCTGGAAGGGTTTTGCTTTTCAGTACGAAGTTTCTGCGGTTAATTTCACCACTGAAATTCACTTTCGCACTGACTGCGTCGAAATTTTGCTGTTTGCCTTTTCGTCAAGTTCATCAAAAAACTAAAATTACGAACAACGGATCATTAAAAGTTGTCGGAAATTCCGAGGGATTTTTAATTAATTTTTTTTGCAGATTTTGGAAAAGGCTCTAAGAAAAAATCCGCCCAAACAGAGTTGCGGCGGATTCCTTTTTTTAAAAAAATAACTTACTTTTTCGCAGTTTTTTTCGCCGTAGATGCAGCGGGCGTATCCTTAAAATATTTTCTGAGTTTCCAGGCCATCTTTTCGTGATCCTGGATCAATCCGGTCAGGAAATCTGATGTTCCCACATCGCCATATTTCTCATCGGTATCGCCTATAAACTGGCGCAGAGATTTGATGATGCTTTCGTGGTCATTGACCAGGTCGTGAAGCATGCCCTGGGTGTCAGGTACTTTCCCCGGTGCTTCGGTCAGCTGCGAGTATTTTGCAAATTCAGAAGTTGTTCCTATTGCAGTGCCCCCAAGTGTGCTGATTCTTTCAGCTACAGCATCAATAGCTTCAGCCACAGCATCATACTGGTCTTCGAACAGAAGGTGAAGCTCCATAAAATTGTCTCCGGAAAGATTCCAGTGGTATTTTCTCAATTTGATGTAAAGGATGTTTCCATCTGCAAGGACTTTGTTCAGGATTTCATAAATAGCATCCAGATTTTTTGCTGGTATTCCTAAATCAGGTCTCATAATAATAATTTTTTATACAGTTAAGTTTCCTTCCACACCGTCGCTGTTGTCGGTTTTAATCCCTGTTACGGCTGACGCGATGAATGTAACCATCGAAACGAACTTACCGGCTTTTGTATCCCAGTAATAGGTTTCATCCGGCGTTACACGGATGATCGTAACCTTTGGGTCATCTTTGCCTTCCTCGAACCAGGCGTTGGCAAATGAAGACCATTTATCTTCAATGGTATTTTTATCAGTGTAAATGTATGCTTTTCCAAAAATTGACAGATATTCGGAGCTGCCGTTGTTCATGAAATATAGCTGGACGCGGTTGTCCTCCTTTATTTCAAAATTTTTGTTGCTGTCGCTGCTGCTGATAAACCACAGGTTGCCTTCTTGGTCGCATTCCTGCAGTGACATGGGCCGCGCATTGTTTGGAAGAGTAGAAAGTTCGGTGCAGAACATACAGGTCCTTGCGCTTTCCGAAAGTTCTTTCAGTTTTTTCACAGCTTCCTGGCTATGCAAATTTTCTGTTGACATAATATTATTTTGTGATTTGGTTTTACAAAACTATCGGTTGCGGCTCAGTATCCAATTACACCATTTTTAGAGAAAATTATATAATTCGGGAAAGTCCGGTTTTTCTTTGTTTTTTCATTTAATTTTACCGGAATAATCTCCATATTCTTGAAAAAAACGTCTTTCATCAAATTCACTAATAAAGGCATTTACTGCGTTCCCGGGAAGTTTTATATCGATCCGTGGCGGCCGGTTGATCTGGCTGTGATTTCGCACGGCCATGGCGACCACGCACGTTGGGGCATGAAGAAATACCTCTGCCACCACTATACCAAACCTGTTTTAAAGCACAGAATTGGTGAGGACATTGAAATACAGAGCCTGGAATATGCCGAGGAAATCAATATCAACGGGGTGAAAGTCTCGTTTTTCCCGGCAGGGCATATCGTAGGTTCTGCACAGATCAGGATGGAATGGAAAGGTTATGTAATCGTGTTTTCAGGGGATTACAAAGTTGATGACGACGGAATTTCCACACCTTTTGAATTGGTGAAATGCAATGAATTTATCACGGAAAGCACTTTCGGGTTGCCGATTTACAACTGGCTGAAACCTGAAGATTATTCCGAAAAAATGCGGACCTGGGCAGAAAATAACCGCGAAAACGGTAAGACTTCCGTTTTTGTGGGCTATTCTTTGGGAAAAGCGCAGCGCATTATGAAATCAGTCGAAGGACAGGGTAGGATTTTCGTGCACAGTTCTATTGCTAAACTCAACGACGCCATTGAAAGTGTCGGAATTGACCTGCCAAAGTATGAAACCGTTAACTTCTTTGAAAATTATAAAGAAACAAAAGGTGAAATCGTCATCGTTCCGCCAGCACTGTTGGACAGCAATGTGATAAAAAAAATTCCGGATCGTGCCACAGCGATTTGTTCCGGCTGGATGCAGGTTCGCGGATCCAGGCGCTGGCGCTCCGCGGATGCTGGCTTTGCAATTTCTGATCATGCAGACTGGACCGGACTTCTAAATACCGTGAAAGCCACCGAAGCCGAAAAGGTTTTTGTCACGCACGGGCAGACTGCGGTTTTTGCTAAATATTTAAATGAAATAGGGATCAATGCCGTGGAACTTCAAACTATTTTCGGCGACGAGGAAACCGGGGAAAAAGAAATTTTGGAAGAAAAGAATGATACTGAATAACCAGCGATGAAACACTTTGCACAACTCATATCATCCCTCGAAAGCACCAATAAGACCAATGCTAAAATTGATGCAATCGTAAATTATCTGGAAAATGCTCCGGATAACGATAAGTTATGGTTCCTCGCGCTTTTCACGGGCAAAAGGCCAAAACGCCCCGTAAATACAAATTATCTGAAACAGTGGGCTTTGGAAATTACCGGACTTCCGGAATGGCTTTTCGTGGAGAGTTACAGTTCTGTCGGCGATTTGGGTGAAACGCTTTCCCTTATTCTCCCGGCGCCGGAACATCATATCGAGAAAACGCTCTCGGAATGGATGGGCGAACTTTTGCAGCTTAAAGATAAAACCGAAGAAGAGAAAAGACAGTACGTTCTCGAAAGCTGGAACGGTTTGGATTATACCGAACGTTTCATCTTCAATAAGTTGATTGGCGGCAGTTTCCGAATCGGTGTCTCAAAAAAATTACTTATCAATGCGCTTTCAAAATATTCCGAAATTGAGCAAAACCAGCTGATGCACAGTATTATGGGTAAATGGAATTTCGATGAGGTCAATTTTCAGGATTTAATCGAAGGCACCAACATCAATCCCGACAATTCCAAGCCGTATCCGTTCTGCCTGGCTTACCCTTTGGAAAAAGGAATTGAAGATTTGGGCGAAATTTCTGACTGGCAGTTTGAGTACAAATGGGACGGCATTCGAGGGCAATTAATTAAAAGAAACGGGGAAGTTTTTATCTGGTCCAGAGGTGAAGAACTGGTCACACCTCAATTTCCGGAACTGAAGGAAACTTTGGAAAATGTTGAAGGTGATTTTGTTATTGATGGCGAAATTCTCGCTGTTAAGAATGATGAGGTCCTGAATTTCAATGAACTGCAGAAAAGGCTCAACCGGAAAAACATCACCAAAAAAATGATGGAGGAAATTCCGGTACAGGTTTTTGCGTACGATATGCTGGAGTTCAAAGGTGAAGATCTTCGGGAAAAACCACTGTCAAAAAGAAGAAAGATGCTGGAGGATTTATTGGTTCAAAATCAAAACACCAAAATTTCTCTTTCTCAAATTATTGAGGCAGAAAATTATAATGACTTAAAGGAAATCCGTGAAAAATCCCGCGAAATCAACAGCGAAGGTTTGATGCTGAAACAAAAAAATTCAAGCTATCATTCAGGGCGAAAAAAAGGCGACTGGTGGAAATGGAAAGTAGATCCACTAACCATCGACGCGGTGCTGGTTTACGCTCAAAAAGGCAGCGGCAGACGCAGCAGTTATTACACCGATTACACTTTTGCAGTGAAAAATGAAGACAAACTCGTCACGATAGCCAAAGCGTATTCTGGATTAACCGACAAAGAGATTATGGAAGTGAGCCGTTTTGTGACGAGAAATTCCATTGAAAAGTTTGGGCCGGTGCGAACGGTAAAACCTGAACTGGTTTTCGAAATCGCCTTTGAAGGCATCGGTTTCAGCAGCCGGCATAAAAGTGGTGTAGCACTTCGTTTCCCGCGGATTGTCCGTTGGAGACGTGACAAAACTGCTGATGAAATCGACGAACTGGAAGAGGTGAAAAAATTGATCAAATAACTATTTCTTGTTGAAAATTTCGAAGTAATTTAAAAAAGCCTTCTTTATCACCGCATTTATAAAAATTGAAATCCAATCTGCAAAATACCAACGGCTATGAGATCATCCAAAACTGGATGAAAGGAAAAGGCATGTCGCCATTCACATTCCAGCAGGAAACGTGGGAAAAGTTTTCGAGAGATTACAGCGGAATGGTGATTGCCCCGACGGGGTTTGGGAAAACTTATTCGGTGTTTTTAGCCGTTATCACTGATTTTTTAAATCAGCCGGAAAAATACCATGACGGTTTGAAATTGCTGTGGATCACACCTTTGCGTGCCCTGGCAAAAGATATCGGTAAAGCGATGAGCGAAGCGATTGACGAAATCGGCCTCGACTGGGAAGTTGCGGTGCGCAACGGCGACACGCCCCGCGAAGAACGCGCCAGACAAACCCGAAAAATGCCGGATATCCTCATCATCACCCCAGAAAGTCTGCATTTACTTCTGGCCCAAAAACAGCATCAGAAATTTTTTAAAAACTTGAAATGCATCGCAGTTGACGAGTGGCACGAGCTGCTTGGAACAAAAAGAGGCGTTTTGACCGAGCTTGCGGTTTCCCGCCTGGTTTCATATCAGGCAAAAGTTAAAATTTGGGGAATTACAGCAACAATCGGGAATTTGGATGAAGCCCTGGATGTCCTGATTCCTTATGGTATTAAAAAAACAAAAGTTGTTGCGAAAGAAAAAAAACAAATCGACATTCTTCCGGTTTTTCCTGATGAAGTGGAAGTTTTGCCGTGGGCAGGGCATCTCGGTGCGAAACTGGTTGATAAAGTGGTGCCTATAATACTTGGGAGCAAAACCACATTGGTTTTTACCAATACGCGGAGCCAGGCAGAAATGTGGTACCAGCTGCTGCTGAATCATTATCCTGATTTTGCCGGCCAAATCGCGATTCACCACAGCTCGATCGACAAGGAATTGCGAATCTGGATCGAGGAAAATTTGAGTTCTGGTTATTTGAAAGCTGCCATTTCTACATCATCTCTGGATTTGGGAGTGGATTTCAAACCCGTAGACACGGTGATTCAGGTAGGATCCAGTAAAGGTGTGGCACGTTTTTTACAGCGGGCCGGCCGTAGCGGGCATTCCCCTTTCGAAACCTCAAAAATTTACTTCGTGCCCACGCATTCCCTTGAACTGATTGAAGTTGCAGCGCTGAAGGAAGCCATTAAACAAAAAATCATCGAACCGCGTGAACCCATCATTCTGACTTATGATGTTTTGGTACAGTACCTCGTTACGCTCGCTGTGGGAGACGGTTTTAATGAAAGGGAAACTTTTTTGCAGATCAAAAAAACGAATGCGTTCCGGGATTTAACTGAGGAAAACTGGGCGTGGTTCCTGAGATTTATCACCACCGGCGGTTCGCTGAAAAATTATGAAGAATTCCATAAAGTCGTTGTAGAAGAAGGCTTGTACAGAGTCACGAGCCGCAGGATTGCGATGCTGCACCGCATGAATATTGGTGCTATCGTAAGCGATGCAATGATGAAGGTGAAATTTGTCGGTGGCGGTTATGTCGGGATGATAGAGGAATATTTTATCTCAAAACTTAAAAAAGAGGACCGTTTTATTTTGGCTGGGCGTGTCCTGGAAGTTTCCCACATCAAGGAAATGACAGTTTATGTCCGAAATTCTAAAGGCAAGGCGATGATTCCCAGTTATTTGGGTGGCCGGTTGCCTTTGACATCTTATTTGAGTCAGTTTTTAAGGCAAAAGTTATCGCAGTCGCTTCAGGCAAAATCTTCAGAAAAGGAACTGAAATTTCTGCATCCCTTACTGGTGAGCCAGCAAGAGCACTCGCACATACCGGAAGAAGACGAATTTTTGGTAGAATTAATCAAGACCCGCGATGGCTACCATCTTTTTATGTACCCATTCGAAGGGCGGCTGATCCACGAAGTGATGTCGGCACTTATTGCATTCAGGATTTCGAAAATCACGCCGATTTCGTTTTCAATGGCGATGAACGATTATGGTTTTGAACTTTTGAGTAACCAGGAAATTCCGTTGACAGAAGAAAATCTGAAAGAAATTTTATCCAAAGAAAATCTGCTTCGCGATGTGATGAGTTCGATCAATGCTACTGAAATGGCACGCCGGAAGTTCCGTGACATCGCTGTAATTTCCGGAATGGTCATCCAGACTTATCCGGGCGAGCAGAAATCGAACAAAAATCTTCAGGCCAGTTCAGGATTGATTTTCAATGTTTTGGAAGATTATGATTCTGAAAATCTTTTGCTGAAACAGGCATACGCTGAAGTCTTTAATCAGCAGATTGAGGAGGCACGGTTGATGCAGGCTTTTAAACGTATTGAGAATCAAAAGATTATTTTAAAAGTAAGCAATTCATTTACACCGCTCAGTTTCCCGATAAAGGTAGACAGTCTGCGGCAAAGCCTGACTTCGGAAGATTTGGAAACCCGGATACGAAGAATGCAGGAGGAATCTTTGAGGAAACGGGGCTTACGGTAGGTTTGCAGCTCCTGCAGAGTACACAGTTTTCGTCGATATATCTGTGTAACGTGGCAATACATGATGTTTCTTTGTTTATTATTCCCAACAAAAATTTGCAAAGAAATCACGACCTTTGCAGCCCATGTCAGAAATCAGATTTTTAAACAAGAATATTCAGGGGGAAAACCTCACTTTTACCGATCGAAGCGCCTTGTTTTGGGCTCGTGAAAAAGCATTAATCATCAGTGATTTACACGTAGGTAAAACCGCTTATTTTCGTAAAAACGGCATTGCGGTGCCATCAAATATCTTGAATGATGATTTAAAAAAACTGGAAAAACTGATCATTTTTTTTAAAGCCGAAAAACTGATCATCGTGGGCGATTTTCTTCATGCCGGAAACAATTCTGACATCGATATTTTTTGCGTGTGGCGCAGCAATTTTCCTCAACTTGAAATCATTTTGGTTAAAGGCAATCACGACCGCATCAACCCTGAAATCCTGGAAAAAGCCTGCATCAAAGAAATGGTTGACGAACTGTTTATCCCGCCGTTTACCTTCAATCACGACCCTTTAGTTTCTGAACTTAAATTCTTTATTTCAGGTCACATTCATCCCGGCGTGTTGATGGAAAGCCCGATCCAAAGGATGAAATTTCCCTGTTATGCGGTTTCCGGGAATCAGCTCATTTTACCGGCCTTCAGCAGTTTTACCGGCCTCAATTATAAAACTTTGGGTCCGAATTTTATAAAAATAGCTTTCGCGAAAGGCCATATCTTTATGGTCTGAAAACGGATCTCATGGGTTTAAAAAAAATATTTATACCGGCTGTGGCTGGCGTTTTGGGGCTTTTAATTTTCAATTCATGTTCTGTGGATATACCCAAAGGGGCAACTGCAGTTCAGAATTTTGAGGCTGAAAAATATTTGGGCAAATGGTATGAGATTGCCCGTTTCGATTACCGTTTCGAGAAAAATCTTAATAACGTTACCGCAAACTATTCCAAAAATGCAGATGGTTCTATCAAGGTCGTAAACCGCGGTTATGATTACGTAAAAAAAGAATGGAAACAGAGCGAGGGTGAAGCCAGGTTTGTAAACCAGCCCACCGAAGCCAGGCTAAAAGTTTCGTTTTTCAAACCAATTTGGGCGGGCTATAATGTTATTGAACTCGTAGACTATAAATATGCCCTGGTGGCGGGAAACAGTTTGAAATACCTTTGGATCCTTTCCCGTGAGAAAACTGTTCCTGAAGACATCACTGCAAGATTCCTGAAAAATGCTGAGGATTTAGGGTACAAGACTGAAAACTTAATTTGGGTGGAACACACCAAATAACTAAATTGTAATCTTAAAATTCAGGTTTTGAAAAAAGTGGCAACTGCTGCGCTGATTACGATTGGCGACGAAATCCTTTCCGGAATTACGGTGGATACCAACTCCAGTTTTATTGCTTCGGAACTTAAGAAAATAGGGATACCTGTTAAGCAGATTTTTACGGTTTCTGATGACATCGGTTCCATAAAAACCGCGATGAAAAGGGCGCTTGATATTGCTGAGATTGTTTTCACTACAGGAGGAATTGGCCCAACGAAAGACGACAAAACCAAAACCGCATACGCAGAATTTTTCCAGGATAAACTTACTTTGGATGAAGAAACGTTTCACCACCTGAAGCAGCTTCTCATCAAACGGAAACGTGAGCATCTCCTGGAAATTAACAAAGGGCAGGCTGAAGTACTGTCAAAGGCGAAAGTCATTCAAAACGACAATGGTACCGCACCTTGCATGGTGATAGAAGAAAACGGTAAAACCGCCATATGCCTCCCGGGAGTGCCTTTTGAAGTTAAGCCATTGGTTGGTGAAAAAATCATCCCTTTTTTAACTGAGAAATATCAGTTAAACCATATCGTTACAAGGATTATTTCCGTTGTAAACTTTCCGGAAAGCCTCCTTTCTGAAACAATTTCGGATTGGGAACTGGCTTTGCCTGAGCAGATCTCACTTTCTTACCTTCCCATTGGTACACGGATTAAACTGCGTTTAACAGCGGTTGGAAATGATAAGGAGGCTCTTGAAAATGAACTCAATGATCAGATCTCTAAACTAAGACCCTATATCGAGGGTCATGTGATTGCCTGGGATGGCAACGAAATTCAGGTGATTTTAAAAGAGATTCTTTCCGACAGAAACCTAACAATTTCAACGGCAGAAAGCTGTACCGGTGGCGAAATTGCAAAGTTGATTACGGGAGTTTCAGGGTGTTCTACCACGTTTTTAGGCGGAATTATTCCGTACGATTTTCATAAAAAAATAGAAATTCTGGGTGTGTCGCCACGAACCATTGAGGAAAAAACGGTAGTTTCTGCCGAAGTTGCCCAGGAAATGAGTTTGGGCTGCCAAAAACTTTTCAAAACAGATATTTCGGTTTCTACGACCGGAGTCGCCGGGCCTAATACTGATGAGTTTAATAATCAGGTGGGAGAAGTTTTTTATTCCATCCGAGTGAAAGATTTTGAGCAGACCAACCGGCTCTTTTTACCGCATCTGGATCGTAAGGATTTTATGTTTTTTGTGGCGCAGCGCGTGCTGCAGGATTTAGTTGAAATTTTAGTTAAAGAAAATGACTGAGTTCCTGAAAAAAATCAAATCAAAGGTAAAGGAACTTAAGAAAGAGACCTTTGTATTGGCGCACGCTGTAGCCGATAAAAGAACGCCGGTTTTAGCCAAAATTTTCGCAGCAATGACGGTGGCTTATCTTTTGAGTCCGATCGATCTGATTCCGGATTTTATTCCTGTTCTTGGGCTTTTGGATGATATTGTTCTGGTCCCGGTACTCATAAAAACCACGGTTTCTTTAATTCCAGAAAGACTGCTCGATGAGCTAAGGACCAGAATTGATTCGGATGAAAAACTCCAGAAAAAATGGTATTACGCGCTGCCTGTAATCGTGATTTATTTGCTGCTTCTATTCCTGCTTTACAAAACATTTTCATCTAAATAAGATTTATAATTCAGGTCAAATTTTCGCAATCTTTTAGGATTTAATTCTTAAATTACGGGGTCAAGTGTAACTTTTGCCTGAAATTTACTACTCATAATTCTAAATATTTATTCATATGAAAAAGATAACCATTAGTTTACTTGCACTTTATGGCATTGTCATGCTGAATTCGTGTGCTGTAAAAACACCAACCGCCGAAGTGAAAGTAGAAGAAACCCAACCGAAAGCCGTAGAAGAAAACGGCCTCAACCTCGATTATATGGACACATCTGTCCGTCCGCAGGATGATTTCTTCAGTTATGTGAACGGGAACTGGTACAAAACCGCTGAAATTCCGTCTGATAAAGCATCCTGGGGATCCTTCAACAAACTACGCGAGGATGTGGACAATGCTTCGGTTGAAGTTTTAAACAAAATTCTTACAGATAAATTTGCGCCTGGTACTGAAGGTCAGAAGATGCAGGCTTTATATAACACATTTACCGATTGGGACAGTAGAAACGCTGCCGGCCTCAATCCTATTAAAGCAGATCTTGCGAAAATTGACGCCATCAAAACCGTTGCAGATTTGCAGAAATATCTCATTACAGCAACCAGAACCGGTGACAATCCATTTTATATGTGGAGGGTAAGCCCAGACCTGAAAAATTCTGTGATGAATGCTGTTTATCTTGGTGGTCCATCGCTTGGTTTGGGTAAAGATTACTATCAGAAAGTAAATGATGCCAATACCAAGACTTTAGTGGAATATAAAAACTTTGCGTCTCAGTTGTTCGCTGTTTTGGGTTACTCCAACGCAGATGCGACCGCTCAAAAGGTTGTAGATTTCGAGAAAGTTCTGGCTAATTACCTTCTTACAAACGAGCAGGGCAGAGATGCGAATTTAAGATACAATCCAAAAACTACCGCTGAACTTGGTGCTTTGGTGAAAAGTGTAAACCTTCCGAATTATCTGACTTCCGTTGGCGTAAATACGGATCGTGTAATCGTAACTGAACTGAAATATTACCAGAATCTGGACAGCATAATTACTTCTAAAAACCTTCCGCTGCTGAAAGATTACATGAAATTTCACATGCTGAGAAGCAATCTTGGAAATCTCGACCAGAAAATGGATCAGTTGAACTTTAATTTCTATTCAAAATATCTGCAGGGACAAAAAGAGCAGCGACCAATGGAAAAGCGCGGCCTGCAAATGGTAAACGGTGTACTGGGTGAAGCTTTCGGTAAACTGTATGTTGAAAAATATTTCCCGGCTGAAGCGAAAGTGAAGATGGAAGAGTACATCAGCTATATCAGAAAAGCATTCGCTAAAAGAATAGACGGTTTAGACTGGATGTCGCCGGAAACTAAGGTAAAAGCTCAGGAAAAATTGTCAAAATTCGGAGTTAAAATCGCTTATCCGGACACCTGGAGAGACTACTCAAAACTTACAATGCAGGCTCCGCAGGATGGAGGAACCTATTACGGCAACATGCAGAACCTGACAGCATGGGGTTACCAGAGAAGCCTGGATAAAGTGGGCAAACCGGTAGACAAAAATGAATGGGGAATGACGCCCCAAACTGTAAATGCATACTACAGCGCATCTAACAACGAAATCGTGTTCCCGGCAGCAATCCTTCAGCCACCTTTCTTTAATTTCAAAGCAGATCCTGCAGTGAATTTTGGGGGAATTGGTGCGGTAATCGGTCACGAAATTTCTCACGGTTTTGATGACGGCGGTTCAAGATTCGATGGCGACGGAAACCTCAAAAACTGGTGGACTGATGCTGACAGAAAGAATTTCGACGCAAAAGTGGGACAGTTGGCTGCACAGTACGACAAATATGAGCCGGTAAAAGGAAGTTTCGTAAACGGTAAATTTACCAGCGGTGAAAATATCGGAGATTTAGGCGGTGTAGCCGTAGCTTACGAAGCGTTGCAGATGTATCTGAAAGATAAAGGGAATCCGGGATTAATCAGCGGAATGAACCAGGATCAGCGTTTCTTCATGAGCTGGGCAACCGTGTGGAGAACTAAATCTACCGACCAGTATCTTCAGAATCAGGTGAAAACAGATCCCCACGCGCCGGGTTACTACAGAGCGTTTGCACCTTTGTTGAATATCGATGCATTTCACAATGCTTTCCAGACAAAACCTGGTGATAAGCTGTATAAAGCACCGGAAGAACGTATAAAGATTTGGTAATACGATGAAGCGCGAAGCGCCGAAGACGATGAGCGGTCCAAACTTTATAATATTAAATAGAAAAATCACCCACTTTCGGGTGATTTTTCGCTTATGATCGTTTATCTGTTTGGCGCGAGCGAAGCGAGCGCCGGTGAAGTCAGTATTTAAACAATTATTTCTTTTTATAGTTTTCGTCTTTAAACATGATATTGTAAACCAAATAAAGCCCCAGACCAATGGCTATCATAAAGAAAATAAATGGCAAAATGCCATAACCCATCACGGAATAGCTGGATGGAATTCTCATAAGCAGAGCAGCGCCAATAATCATCGCGGCAATGATCAGTCCTGACGTAATGCGGTTGGCAACTTTTTGAAAGCCGTCTGTTAAACGGTCTTCGTCCAAAGCATTGACTTTTAATTCAAATTGATTGGCAGCTAAATTTTCGGTGATTTTATTTAACCTGCCAGGTAAATTCTCTGCCAGTTTCTTATTATCCAGCAACAATCCGTAGATGTTTTCAGGTTTAAGTTCCTGCTTAAATTTCTTGTTGACCATCTTTTCCATAAATTTTTTTATGGCTTTTTGCAAATCATATTTCGGTGTCAGAACTGCTACAATCTGATCCATGTTTAAAAGAATTTTCCCCAGAATGTTTAGTTCTACGGCTAATTTAATTCCTTCATCAGCGGCAATCCTGTTCATCTGTATCAGCACTCTGCCGGTTTCCATATCTTCAGCGTTATTGCTGATGCTGTCCATCACGAGGCGGTTGATGTTCTTCCTGAAATTGTCAAGGCTTACAATTTTTTGGTCGACTTCACTCATTTCCAGAAGTGCGTCGGTGATTGCGTCGCCGTCTCTTTTGCTCATTCCTACGAGAAGCATCATGATTTTTTCCTGAAGTTTTGGACTGAATTTAGCGACCATTCCCAAATCCATCAGTGCGATATGGTCATCCTTCGTCAGATGGATGTTTCCCGGGTGCGGATCGGCATGGGCAAAACCGTCGACGATAATCTGCTGCATATAAGCCTCAACCAAATCATCAATCATTGGCGTGAAGTCGGTCTCAATCTGTTTCAGTTTGCTTACGGATGTGATTTTCTTTCCGTCAATATAATCCATAGTCAGCACTTTCCCGGATGAATATTCTTTGATAGGTTCCGGAATTACGATATGGCTATATTTCCTAAGATTTTCCCTGATCGTTACAAGATTTTGAAACTCTTTATTGTAATCAAGTTCATTAAGCAGGATAAACCTAAGCTCCTCAATAACGTCGTTCAAAGCAAATTTTCTGGCTTCTTTAGAATTGTTAACCGCAAAATCAGCCATGCTTTTCAGTGAATTTAAGTCATCAATGAATTTTTGCCTTACACCCGGTCTTTGAACTTTTACAACAACCATTCTTCCGGAAGGTAAAACCGCACGGTGAACCTGTCCGATGGATGCGCTTGCCAATGGAGCTGTATCAAAAAGCGCAAAAGCATTTTTTATTTTAGTGCCGATTTCTTCTTCAATTATTTTCTCAACCTCCTCGTATGGAATGGTTTCCACATCCTCCTGAAGAGTAGCCAAAGCATCCAGATATTGATCCGGCAACAGATCAGGCCTCGTGGAAAGCAGCTGTCCCAACTTGATATAGGTAGGCCCCATTTTCTTCAGATCTTCTACAAGCTCTTCGGGTTTTTGGCTGTATTCTTCAGCATTTTCTGCTGTTTCAATTGGGCTTAAAACGGTTGAGGATGCGGTTTTCATCACATCGCTGTTGTAATATTTTAATATAAATGAAAAGAATTTAACGTAATTATCCAGATGTTTCAGTTCCATAAATCTTTTTCTATGAGTAAGGTAAATTCATACCAAAAGAATTAAATCTTCAAATTATAAAACGCCTGTTTAGAATTATGGAATTTTTACTGGGAACAAATTTTTATCTTAGTCAGTATCAAAAGATAAAAATGAACATAGAGCGTAATACTGAAATAAAAAATCCTGAGACTAAACCATTTTTAGCGGATGCTTTCTATCCTGAAAATTCAGAAAAGCTGCCATTAGTGTTTTTTGCCCACGGTTACAAAGGTTATAAAGACTGGGGAGCCTGGGATTTGATGGCGGAAAAAATTGCAGCGGCAGGATATTGCTTTGTGAAATTCAACTTCTCGCATAACGGTACCACCGTAGAAAATCCGAAGTCGTTCGATGATCTGGAAGCTTTTGGAAATAATAATTTTACTAAGGAACTTTCAGATTATAACGCCGTAATCTCTCATTTCATCAACGGGAAACAAATTGATCCTGAACGCGTAGCGATTATCGGTCACAGCAGAGGCGGCGGTATTTCGGTGATTCAGGCTTATGAAGATGAAAGGGTAAAAGCGTTGATTAATTTGGCGGGCGTAAGTCATTTCGGTTACCGTTTTCCTTCCGGCGACCGTTTGCAGGGTTGGGAAACTGATGGTGTGATGTATTCGGAAAATTCAAGAACCAAACAGCAGATGCCGCATTATTATCAGTTTTTTGAAGATTACAAAACCTATGAAGAACGCTTCAATATTCAGTACGCTGCCCAGCATCTTGAAAAGCCTTTCCTCATTATTCAGGGAACCAATGACGAGGCGGTTAAAGATAAGGAAGCCTATCTTTTGCACGAATGGAACAAAACGTCAGAACTTTTTGTATTGGAAGGTGCCAACCATGTCTTTGGAGCAAAAGAGCCCTGGGAATCTGACGCTTTGCCTAACGATTTGGAGTTGGCGACGGACAGGATGATTGAGTTTCTTCAAAGCAATTTATAATATTAAAATATCATGGTTTTGAATTATCTCAAATCAGGTTGAAACACATTACTTTTAGCCTGCTTGAAAAAACTTCAAAAAACTATTAACCAAAAAACAACCTGCAACCTGGGACTGTTTAAATAAAATACCTCCACAAATTATTTGCAGAGGTATTTATAATTGAAATTTACAAAAATTATTTCACCACTTTCATTTCATCAATCAGCCATTTTGCATTGGCAAATTTATCGATGATGAACAGGATGTATTTTGTATCCACCATGATGTTTCGCGAAAATTTTGGGTCGTAATTGATATCGCTCATGGTACCTTCCCACTGTCTGTCAAAGTTCAGCCCGATCAGGTTTCCGTTGGCATCCAAAGCAGGACTGCCGGAATTTCCGCCGGTGGTGTGGTTGGTAGCGGTGAAGTTTACCGGAACATCGCCTGTGCTGTTTTTATAGATTCCGTAATCTTTCTTGTTGTAAAGGTCGATCAGTTTCTGTGGCACATCAAACTCATAATCCCCCGGAATGTATTTTTCCATCACTCCGGAAAGGTGGGTTTGGTAACCGTAATACAAAGCGTCTTTTGGATTGGAACCAGCTACTTTTCCGTAAGTGACACGCAATGTAGAGTTCGCATCCGGGAAAAATTTTCTGTCCCTGTCAGTTTCCATTTGCTGCGCCATATATTTTTTCTGGAGGGCATCGATCTGGGACTGGTATTCGTTATATTTCGGATCCGTATTTTTCATATAAGCTTCTCTCATCGAGGTGAAAAGCTGCATCAGCGGATCTTTTTTAAGGTTTTGAACCAGAGCTTTCTGATCTGCAAAAACTTTATTAAGGTCTGAGTAGGCTGTTGCGCCGTTCAATGATCCTCTTCCTGTGATCACTGAATTTTTAGACCATTCTTCAACAGTTTTAAGGTTTTGGTTGACATCCTTAAATTTTTCAAAACCTGCCGGTAAATACTGCGCCGGAACACGGTTGGCATAAAGCGCCAAAACTTTCGCCGTTACCTTCGCATCCAGCTCGCCGTCATAATCTTTGTAAAAAGAGTTCATCCTGTTTTTGAAAGATTCCAGAGTTTTGGCATCCATTCTACCGCTCTCTACGGCATTGATGAAATTGTAATAATTGTTGGCAAGCGTTAAAGCTTCGGCATTTCTTACAACTTCGGTGTAATAAGCGCGGCTGAGCGCATACGGTGCCTGTGCGGTGTAAAGCCTGTTGAATTCATCAATCGTGGTTTTTATCGCTGGATTTTTTGCGATTAAAGCCTGCTCGTATTTTTGTTTTTTACCAACGGCATTTGATTTTTTCAGGCCTTCAACTTCGCCGATCCATTTTTTCCAGTAATTGGCAACAGAAGCATATTTAGAAGCGTATTTAATTTTCGTTGCCTGGTCGGTACGCATTTTTTCGTCAAGTGTTTTCAAAGCAACATCGCGTACGTCGATCATCGCAGGATCGGTTTCATTCATGATTTTCTCAACGGCAATCGACGGAAGATACTCGGTCGTTCTGCCCGGGAATCCAAAAACGAAAGTGAAATCGCCTTCTTTCTTGTCTTTTATGGAAACCGGAAGGAAATGTTTTGGCCTGTACGGCACATTGTCCTTGCTGTATTCTGCCGGCTTGTTGTTTTTATCTGCATAAATCCTGAATAAGGAGAAATCTCCGGTGTGGCGCGGGAAAACCCAGTTATCCGTGTCCGAACCGAATTTGCCGATTGAACTTGGCGGTGCGCCCACCAAACGCACATCCTTATAAGTATCGATGATATAAGCGTAATACTTGTTTCCGTAATACATCGGCTTGATCACCACTTTTTGGTAAGGCTCAATTTTAAAGGATTTTGTAACGGTTTCGATGTTGTTTTTAATCACATCTTCAGCCTGCTTTGCTTCCAGGTTTTTCGTGTTTCCTAAAATTTGCGGGGTCACATCCTTGATGTCCGCGATGAAATCAACCGTTACGCCTGCATTTGGAAGTTCCTCACCGTTGTTTTTTGCCCAGAATCCGTCCGCCAAATAGTCATTTTTCACTGAAGAATGTTTCTGGATCTGTCCGTAACCACAGTGGTGGTTGGTAAGCAACAGTCCTTTTGGCGAAATGATTTCAGCGGTACAGCCACCGTTGAACTGAACCACAGCATCTTTGATGCTTGGTTTAGTGGTGTCCCAGATGTCCTTAGCGGAAATTTTCATCCCCAGTTCTTTCATTTCCTTTTCATTCACTTCTGTCGGGATCCACATTCCGCCGTACTGCTGTGCCAACGGAAAAATAGAACTCAGGAAGAAGCCCGCGATTATAATATTTCTCTTCATTGATAATTATTTTATTTTTTTTGATTAGTATAAGATGTCTTGTTGTGATGATTTTTTGGAATGGTAAAACATAAAAAAGCTCAAATCGCAATTTGAGCCTAAAAATACGAAATTTTATGCGAAGTGAGTTTCGCGCCGCGTTTTTCCACCTTTGGCATCGGGGGTTTCATTAGTAAGGTGGCTGAAAAGTTCTTCGGAATTTATAAATTTCATTTTGAAAATGTCATCTTCTGAATTCTTACCGCATTTAAAACCGCAAGCAAAGCTACACCGACATCTGCAAAAACCGCTTCCCACATCGTTGCCAAGCCGCCGGCACCAAGAATAAGCACCACGGCTTTCACGAAAAAAGCCAGTGAAATATTCTGCCACACAATGGTTTTTGTCGCTTTTCCGATTTTAATAGCCATCGGAATTTTTGATGGGCGGTCATCCTGAATGACCACATCTGCGGTTTCAATCGTGGCATCGCTTCCAAGGCCGCCCATTGCAATTCCAACATCGCTTAAAGCTATAACCGGCGCATCGTTCACGCCGTCGCCGACAAACGCTACAGTTTCATTTTTAGCCTTTATTTCGTTTATTTTATTCACTTTGTCTTCCGGCAAAAGATCGCCGAAAGCACTGCTGATTCCCAGTTTTTGAGCCACTGCATTCACAACTGCTGACTTGTCGCCGCTGAGCATCGTGGTTTTTACGCCAAGCCGCTTCAGTTCTCCGATGGTTTGCGCTGCATCTTGTTTGATCTGGTCAGAAATGGTAATGTAGCCGACAAACCGCCCATCATAAGCCACAGCAATCAGTGTATCCGACACGTCGGAATGATTGATATTGTATGGAATGCCGAATTTATCCATCAGTTTAAAATTTCCGGCGAGCATTTCCTTTCCCTGAACAATCGCTTTCAGTCCGTGTCCCGGAATTTCTTCAGCATTTTCGATACTGATGGAATTGTCAGCCTCACCCGCATATTCGTGAATCGCTGTAGCAATGGGGTGTGTCGATTTGCTTTCAAGCGCGTTCAGATACTGCAGCATTATGGCCTTGTTAAAACCTTCCTGGAAGTGAACATTCTGCACCTTAAAAACGCCTTCAGTCATCGTACCGGTTTTGTCCATCACAACGTTTTGAATTTTAGCCAACACATCCAGAAAATTGCTGCCTTTAAATAAAATGCCGTTCCGGCTCGCTGCACCGATTCCCCCGAAATATCCCAGTGGAATACTGATCACCAAAGCACACGGACAGGAAATCACCAGAAAAACAAGAGCGCGGTAAAGCCAACTTTTAAAAACATAGTTTTCAACAAAAAAGTAGGGCAGAAGCGTAATCGCAATCGCCAGAAAAACCACGATCGGCGTATAAACCTTTGCGAATTTCCGGATGAAAAGTTCGGTCGGCGCTTTTTGTGAAGTTGCATTCTGAACCAGTTCCAGGATTTTGGAAAGTTTGCTGTCCTGGTATTCGGTACTTATTTTTACGTGTGAAACCGAGTTCAGGTTGATCATTCCAGCCAAAACAATATCGCCTTTCTTCTTCGTGTCGGGTTTGCTTTCGCCGGTCAGCGCTGCAGTGTTAAAAGAGGCACTTTCTGAAAGCAGTTCACCGTCCAGAGCCAGCTTTTCGCCGGGTTTGAGCTGGATGATTTCTCCGATTTTTGCCTTTTCGGCTTTTATGGTTTTCGGAATTTGATTTTCAAGAACTGTCACTTCGTCCGGCCTTTGGTCAAGTAAGGTTTTTATATTGCCTTTTGCGCGGTTTACAGCCATTGACTGAAACACTTCGCCCACCGAATAAAACAGCATCACCGCCACAGCTTCCGGATATTCCCCAATTGCAAACGCTCCCACCGTCGCAATCGTCATCAAAAAAAATTCTGAAAAAAAATCGCTGTACCGGATGCTGTGTATTGCCTCTTTAATCACCGGAAGACCTACCGGAAGGTAAGCCAGCAAATAAAGCGCAATCCTGAACCACCCCGCAAACCAATCCGGTTTCAGCCAATAATCCAGCGCCAAGCCTGTCATCAGCAATACAAATGAAATGACCGACGGCAGAAATAGTTGGAACGCCGTTTTGCCATCCGTATCGTGTGAGTGGTCGTGATCGTGCCCGTGGTCCGGGTCGTGGTCATGGTTTTCGTTCCCGTGTTCCGCCACTGGTGAATTCTGTTTTATTTTCGATGGATTATCATCGGTGCTGCAGCATTCTTTCGACATAAAATTCTTTTATTTGGAAACTTAAAATTAATCATTTAAATCCAAATACTCCCCAGAGTTGAGATTTTGAATATCTTGAAAAAAATTATGTAAGGCGCCCGGTCCGCAATACAGATACTTTTGTAGGGTATGATAGAGCTCCCAACACAGTTTGCATATCTCTTCCTTTTAGCGATTCCTGTAGCCTGTGTTGCGTGGACAGTGACGCACGAGGAAATCTTCCGTGAACCGCGGGAATATTGTGTAAAGAAATCCAAAGACAGCAAGGAACTCTGGCAGCGAAAATTCTTTTACCTTTTTACCTGCGAATACTGTTTCAGCCATTACGTTACCCTGTTTTTTCTGATAATTACCAGGTTCAAACTTGGATTTGATGATTGGCGCGGTTACCTTATTTCATTTTTTGCCGTGGTGTGGATCGCCAATGTCTATATGAGCCTTTTCGGCTACCTGAGGCAGTCGCTGAAAGTTGAAAAACTAGAAGGCAACCTGAAAGACAACGAATGGCGCGAAGTGAAAGAAGACATCAACGAAGAATACCAAATCACAAAATAATAATATTATGGATAAGGACAGACTGCAGGAATATGCGTACGACGACTACAAAGTGGTAACCAATTTCGAAACTTATGACGATGCCGAGCAATATGCCCGCGAAACTGGCGGAGAGATGATCGAAGTAGGCTTCACCGACGGTTCCGATAACCCAATGCCGAATGATACTGCAAAACTTATGGAGACCAGAAAACCCTTCAGGGTTGGCCTGGATCCTATGTATGAGGTGATCTACTCCGAAGATGAGCGCTTCCAGGAAATGGCGCAGAACATCGTGGAAGACATGAAAGAGAAAGAAAATGACGTGGCTCCCGAAGACTGGATTGCAGACCAGAACATCGCAACCGGAGACAGGATTATTGTGTTGCGCGACGGCGAGGTAAACACGGTGACTACACGCGAAAGAATTAAGTTTCTGATGCGTGGCAACCTCTATGAAATCGGCGTAAAAGTACCCAACTAAATATTTTCAGAAAAGGGCGGTTTATTTTTAAAACTCCTAATTTTTTTAAAAATAATTGATTGCCGCCCTGTTTTTTTATGAAGGCTGCTCATATTTTATGAACGGCCTTTTTTAATTTTTTTTTCAGGAGCCGGGAACCTGCTTTCCACTGCAATCTTTTGCTTTTTTACAGATTCACAATCTTGAGAAAGGAGCTTCCTTTGGTCGCGCTTTCGCGGCGTTGTTCATTGCTGCAAAAAAGCAAAAGGATTTTCGTTGTAATCAGGGCTACAAGAAACTAAACTATTTATCTCATTCCTTTCTAGTTTCCATTAATCCTTTTGGTTTGTAATGCTCACAGTAAACATCTAAGCCAAATCTAATAACAATTGCTGCTGCTGTAACTATTAATGCTTTAATTCCAATACTAGCATTGTTAAGTGCCAAAGTAATAGCGCCGATTAAATATTTGATATCAAAAACTGCACCTACAATTTTTTCATTCCACATTTTATAAACTTGACTTTTTTGGTCGCATATTGAATTATAAATAGTTCGTTTAAAAGATTTGAAAACTGTTTTTCCTGCTTCTTCATCTTTCATTAATTCATCTGAGGTTTGCAGCAATTTTCTTTCTGTATATGGCAATTGATTTTTTGCAAAACTATCAACTTCATATAATAGGTTTTTCGTATTTAAAGGAACGCTTTTGCCGAGCATTCCGAAAAGTTCGCTTTCTGTTTTCGTGGCTACTAAAAATCCGATGTCTGTTTCAATCTCTTCTACACCAAACTGCTTCGCATTTTTTTCTTTTAGACTAAACAAAGCAATCTCTTCATCAAATCTTTGAATGATTTCTTTATTAAAAATTTTGCGAGTTCTTTCTGTTTTAATTACCTCCGAATTGTTTAAAACTTCCTTTATTAATGGTTTAGCATTTTCTACTTTTAATATTCTTAAGTAACAAATCGCTAATAAGGCAGTTGCTTCTAAATATAATCTGGTATTAAATTTTACATCTTTTCTCACTCCAATTAATCCTCGCTCTGCAAAAGAATACTCTTCAACATCTAGTGCCAATTCATAAATCCAATTTTTATATCTAGCAAGTAAAGTTTTATTATTATTTTGCAGTAGTAATTCTTGAATATCTTTAAAAATTACTAAAGCATTTGTGAAATTTTTTTCTCTAATTGCGTTTTCAAATTGCGGTTTTAACTTTTTTAATCTGTTTTTTTGTGTATCGTTTAATTTCATCTATAAGTGTTATTATTTTTTGTTACCAATCAAATCCAAAAACTGCTGCTCATCCAGAATCGTAATCGTTCCGATGTCCTGGGCTTTTTTTAGTTTACTGCCGGCTTTTTCACCAACCACCAGGTAATTCAGGTTCTTGGAAACTGCTGAGATATTTTTGCCGCCGTGTTTTTCTACCATTTCCTCAGCAGCATCCCGCGTGAAAAGCGACAGTTTCCCGGTGAAGAGGAAAGTTTTGCCTTCCAGGACATGGCTTAGGACTTCGTTGGCAGATTCACCTTTTTCTAATTGTACACCATAAGATTTCAGTCTTTCAACCATGAGGTTGTTTTCCTGATTTTTGAAGAAATCAACAATCGAATAAGCGATTTTTTCTCCAATATCCTCTACCTGACAAAGTTCTTCCAGCGTCGCATTTTTCAAGTCGTCAATTGTAGTAAAATTTTTTACCAATTTTTTGGCAACGGTTTCCCCTACGTGTTTGATGCCGATCCCGAACAGCACTTTTTCAAAAGGAATTTCTTTCGATTTTTCAATGCCGTCAATAATATTTTGTGCGGATTTGTCAGCCATTCGCTCTAATGGCAGAAGTTGTTCCTTCGTCAAAACATAAAAATCAGCAGGATTTTCAATCAGTTTTTCGCGGTAGAGTTGGGCAATGGTTTCCTGGCCCAGACTTTCGATGTTCAGGGCTTTCCGGGAGACGTAATGAATCATTTTGCCCATAACCTGTGGCGGACAGTGCATTTCGTTCGGGCAAAAATGAATGGCCTGGTCTTCGGGTTTTACCAGTTCTGTTCCGCATTCCGGACAGTTTTTGATATATTGTATTTCAGGATTGGCAGGGTTTCTTTTTTCCGTGTTTACCCCAACGATTTTCGGGATGATCTCGCCGCCTTTTTCTACGAATACAAAATCATTTTCGTGCAGATCGAGTTTTTTGATGATGTCTTCATTGTGCAGGGAAGCGCGTTTCACCACGGTTCCGGCTAAAAGTACGGGTTTCAGATTGGCAACCGGAGTAATGGCGCCGGTTCTGCCGACCTGGTAAGTCACCGCCTGCAGTTCGGTTTCCACTTTTTCAGCCTTGAATTTATAGGCCATCGCCCAGCGCGGTGCCTTCGCCGTGTAACCAAGCTGCTGCTGCTGTTTCAGGGAATTCACTTTTAGGACAATCCCGTCAATTTCAAAAGGCAAATTATGCCTTTCAGTATCCCAATATTCAATAAATGCTTTTACGTCATCCATAGTGCGGCAAAGTTTCGATTGGGCCGAAGTGCGGAACCCCCACGATTTTGCATTTTCAAGAAGTTCCCAGTGGGTTTCCGCCGGAAGATTTTCTGCCACAAACTGATAAAGAACCGCGGAAAGTCCCCGTTTTCGAACTTCCGCACTGTCCTGGATTTTCAAACTTCCGGAAGCGGTGTTTCTTGGATTCATAAACGGATCCAGGCCTTCTTCTTCTCGCGCTGCATTGATTTTGTCGAAGTTTTTCCGCGTAAGGTAAATTTCACCACGCATAAAGAACCGTTCGGGAAAATCGCCTTTCAAAGTCAACGGTATATCAGAGATGGTGCGGACATTTGCGGTAATTTCATCCCCTTGAAACCCATCGCCACGCGTTACCGCTTCTTTAAGTTTTCCGTTTTCATACAGAATCGAGATGGAAGCGCCGTCGTACTTTAGTTCAGCAACAAATTCTACGGGTTCAGCAATAGCTTTTTGTATGCGCTTTTCCCAATCCGCCAGATCATTAAAATCATAAGAATTATCAAGGGAATACATCCGGAACTGATGATGAACTGTTGGGAAATTCTTGGTAATGCCTCCGCCAACACGCAAAGTAGGAGAGTTGCTGTCGTAAAATTCAGGGTGATTTTGTTCAAGTTCCTGAAGTTCTTTCAGCTTCGCATCAAATTCAAAATCTGAAATGTCAGGATCATCCAGAACATAGTAACTGTAATTATGCTGATGCAGCTCCTCGCGCAGTTGCTCTATTTTTTGCTGAATGTTTTCGGGCATATTGGTGTAGTCTTTTCACAAAAGTACTTAATCTGGCTTTAATATATAAGAATATTTAAGCTGGTAATAAGTTTTTTTATTAAGAATATTTAACATAATATATGATTTGATTACGAGCGTATTATGGTGGTGTTTAATATTTAATTCATTTACAGTTCATCTATTTGTTAAAATAAGTTAACCCCCGTTTAATAACATCTTGATTCGGTCACGGTAATTTTGCGCGAAAATTATAAAAGAAAAAGTGAAAAGGAAATTACAGACCATTATTACATTGGTATTGACGGGCACTGTTGCGGTGGAAATGGCAGCGCAAAGCAGACTTGATACCATAAAGGAAAGAAAAATCGATGAAGTGGTGGTAACTGCTTTGGGGATTAAGAGGGAGCAAAAAGCGCTGGGCTTCTCCGCCAAAAAAGTAGATGAAGAAACCTTCGAAAAAGCTCAGTACAACAACTGGGCGACGGCTATGGAAGGCAAAGTTGCCGGCTTGAAAGTGCTTACGGCTTCTGCCGGGCCTCTGGAAACTGCAAGGATAAAACTTAGGGGGGAAACCTCAATGAGTGCCAGCGACAATTTTGCCCTAATCGTAATCGACGGTATCCCTGTAGACCAAACGCTTACCAAAGGTACGGGTTCTGCAGCTTATGGTGCGGGCGCAGGCGGAGATTTACCGGTGGATTACGGCAATATTCTGAACGCTATAAATCCAGAAGACATAGAATCTGTAACCGTGCTGAAAGGCGCTTCCGCAGCAGCTTTATATGGTGAAAGAGGTGCAAATGGCGCCATCATGATCACCACGAAATCGGGAAAAGGTAAAAACGGTAAGCTGATCGTTGGTTATAATTCCAATTCAAGTTTTGAAAGTGTTTTAAAATGGCCGGACTGGCAGTACGAATACGGACAGGGAACGCAGACACGCGACAAAAGCGGCAGATATTATTATTCTTACGGTGCCTCTGAAGATGGTGTAAATACCGGAAGTACGAGTAGTGCGTTCGGGCCGAGATTCGAAGGGCAGTATTATTTTCAGTACGATCCGGAAGTGGAAGGACAAAGCCCCGAAAGAAGGCTCTGGAAGCCATATAAAGATAATGTGAAGGGATTCTTCAACGTGGGAACTACTTTCAGCAACTCCATTTCATTGGAAGCTGGCTGGCGGAAATTCAATTTTAGAACCAACCTGAATTATACGGATAATGACTGGATCGTTCCCAATACAGGCTTTGAAAGGTTTACGGCAAATAATTCCTTCGGCTTTAATTTCAATAAACTTAAGGCTACTGCCAAATTCATCTTCTCCAATACCCACAGTGATAATTTACCGGCAACAGGTTACAACAACCAGTCGCTCAATTATTTTATGATTTTCCAGAATCCGAATATTGATCTGGCGTGGTACCGCCCGATCTGGAAAAAAGGAAAATATCAGGAAGATCAGATACACCCTTTCAGTTCATTCATCGATAATCCGTACATGATTGCCTATGAAATGACCAATGCCATCAACAAAAACAACATGTTAGGCGGCATTACCCTGAATTATCAGTTCAATAATAATTTCGAGATTATGCTTCGTTCCGGTGCAGAATATACGGTAGAAGACCGCGCACAGAAAAGACCCTGGAGCAGCGCCAACTACCGGGAAGGTTACTACTCTGAGCAGCACATCAACGACAGGGTTTTTAATAATGATTTACTGCTTTCATACAATAGAGAATTTAAAGATCTGAATTTTAAAATTTCTGCCGGAGGAAGTATGAGAGATACCAGATCTGAAACTGAACGTACAAACGCTGTGGGACTTATAGAGCCAGGAATCTATACTTTCGAAAATGCAAAAGCCCTGCAGGTAAAGCCGACCAAGCCGTATAATTATAAAGTGAACAGTATGTACGGGCTTATCAATTTAGAATATCTTAAAGCCATATTTTTAGATATAACTGCAAGAAACGACTGGACCAGTACTTTGCCGAGAAAAAACTGGTCGTTCTTTTATCCTTCTGTGAGTACAAGCGTCATTCTCTCAGATTTGATGGATCTGAATAAGGGGGATTTGCTGAAGCTGAGGGCGTCTTATGCAAGATCAGGATTCGGAACTTCGCCTTACCGTTTGACAAAATATTATAGTCCGTCAGATTACGAGGATTCCTATACGATGGATGCCTTACTTTTCAATGCTGATCTAAAACCGAAAATCAACACGAATCTCGAAGCAGGTTTAGATGTGGCGGTATTGAAAAACAGGTTGAATTTCAATTTCACGTTCTATAATAATTATACTGAAAACGAAGTTTTTGGAATCCCGGTTTTGGTAGAGTCTGGTTACTCCAGGAAGCTGATCAACAGTGGAAAAGTTAGAAACAGAGGGGTAGAGCTGGAACTGGCAGGCTTCCCCTTCAAATCAAAAGCGTTCACATGGCGTATCGCGGCAAACTGGTCTGCCAACAAAAATAAAGTGATATCAATCCCGGATGAATTTAAAGATGAGCCTCTTGGCTATAACTACAGCAGCGTAGGCGGCGCGGTGTATTTTAATGCCGTAGTTGGCGGTTCACTTGGGGATATGTATGGCTATAATCTGGTGCGTGATCCTCTGGGAAATGTGGTTTGGGGTTCTGACGGGCTTACCGCAAAATCTACTCAGATGGCGAAGATCGGTAATGCCTTTCCGCTTTGGAAAGCCGGTATCGAAAACAGTTTCCAGATCAAAAATGTAAGAATCCAGTTTTCCTTTGACGGGCAGTACAAAGGCATCGTATACTCCCAAACTCACCACAAGATGACCGAACAGGGGAAACTCGCCCATACCCTGAAATACCGTGACAGTGAAGACGGAATGATGGTCGGCGAAGGGGTGGTACAGAATGCAGATGGCTCTTACTCGCCGAATACGACCAGAATTCTGGTAAGTAAATATTACTCAGATTACTACAGGAGAGCCAATGTGGAGACCAATTCCTTCGATGCTTCCTATATCAAACTTAGGGACGCACGAATAGGATATGTATTCCCGAAAACCATCACCGAGTCTATGAAACTGAGGGAGATGAGTATTTCTCTTTACGGAAAAAACCTTTGGATGTGGACCAAGTTCCCAATTTTTGACCCAGAAGCAGCAACTCTTGATGATTCCGACATTACACCGGGTGTGGATATTGGCGCGCTTCCTTCTACCAGAACTGTAGGCTTAAATTTCAATGTAAAATTCTAATAAAAAAATGAAAAAAAATATAGTTAAAATTCTTCTTGCGGCTGCGCTGCTTAATGCCGCCTACTCCTGCACCAGAGATTTCGAGGAGCTGAACCTTGATACATCAAAAGTTCTGGAGGTACAATCAGGGCAGCTTTTGAATCCTGCGCTATTTGAAATGGCAAGTCAGGCGTACTTGCGTGCAAATGATTTTACTTTCGATGTGATGCAGTATTCCCTTGATTTTCCGAATGAGGGAAATACTTACAGCAGATATTACCTTACTGAAAATTCCGGAGTTGGTTACTGGAATCATTCTTACAAATGGCTGAAGCAAATTCGTGAAATGCTGATTCTTGCAGAAAAGGAAGGCGACAACAATAATAAAGCGGTTGCGTTGGTGCTGCAGTCTTGGGGGTATGCCAACCTTACGGACAGTTTTGGCGATATTCCTTTCACTGAGGCCAATGCTCTTGATGAGGAAATTAGAAAGCCAAAATTCGACAAACAGAAGGATGTTTATTTAAAATTATTAAATGATCTGGATGCGGCGAATAAACTTTTCAATACTGCAGAAAAGCTGAAAGGGCACGACCAGCTTTACAGCGCAGAAACAGATGCTGCCGGGATCCTGAAATGGAAGAAATTCTGCAACACTTTATCATTAAGGCTTTTGTTAAGAATTTTGGACAGAGACGGTGAAATTGATGTAAAAAACAGAATAAAAAGAATTGTAAACAATCCTGCCGAATACCCGATTTTCCAAAACAATACAGAGAGCGCTTTTGTGAAGGCAAGCGGTACAGCGCCATTTGACGCACCCATTGCAAGGCCGCAGGATTTCACAACGGGAAGGGCTGCAGCAGATTTTTTTGTGAGATACCTCAATGATACCAAGGATCCGCGTCTTTCAAAATTCTTCTCCAAAGCAAGAGATTTAAATAACAAAGACATAGGTTACAAAGGAATTCCGTCCGGTTACAAAGCTGGAACTGTTTTCGATTATACACCTTCCAACTTAAATCAGAATTTGGCCAAAACTCCTTTAACGATCAAGATTCTTGGTTATTCGGAGCTGCAGTTTATCCTTGCAGAGCTTGCTTTGAAAGGAATTGTTTCCGGCGATCCCAAAACTTTTTATGAAAACGGCGTGAAAGCCTCTGTGGAGCAATGGGAGTCTACAATGCCGGCGACATATTTAGCACAGCCTTTAGTAGCATATGACGGGACATTAGAGCGTATCATGATGCAGAAATATATCGCTTTGTTCTTTGTGGATCAGCAGGCGTGGTATGAGTACCGCAGAACCGGTTTCCCAAAACTGCAGAATAACGGCGGCCTTCTGAATAATGCTCAAATGCCTTCCAGGTTTATGTACACTCCTAACAGCAAACTTCTCAACTCAGAGAACTATAATGCAGCAGTGCAAAGTATGGGTGGTGATGACATTAATACTAAAGTTTGGTGGGATAAATAGAAGCTATGAAAACACTTTTGGTAACACTGATTTTCAGCTCAGTATTTTATAATGCCCAAACCAGGATCATTGCGCACCGCGGATACTGGAAGACTGAAAATTCTGCGCAGAATTCTGTTTCCTCACTCAGGAACGCCCAGCAGCAGCAATTTTACGGGTCAGAATTTGATGTCAGGATGTCTAAAGACGGCAAGTTGGTTGTGAATCATGATGAGCATATCAACGGCTTGGAAATTTCTGAAACCAGTTTTTCAAAACTCAGAACTCAAAAACTGAAAAACGGTGAAAAAATTCCAACTTTTGCTAAATATTTGAAAGCCGGAAGAAAAGTACCGGCTGTGAAGCTGATTGTAGAATTAAAGCCTGCAAAATCTGTAGAACTGGAAAATAAACTGGTTCAAAAAGCTTTGAAAGAAGTCGAAAAATACGGAGTTGGGGCGCAGTGCGAATTCATTTCTTTCAGCTTGAATATTTGCAAAGAACTTAAAAAGCTTCAGCCCAGTGCAACGGTGCAGTATCTTAACGGAGACCTGACGCCGCAACAGCTTAAAGATTTGGGAATTGACGGTTTTGATTATAATTTTAAAATTCTTCAGAAAAATCCAGCCTGGATTTCAGAAGCAAAAAATCTCGGATTGATTACCAATTCCTGGACCGTCAATGATGAGACTGTTTACCTTGAACTGAAAAATGCGGGAATTGATTTTATTACGACAGATATTCCCACTCAATTAAAAAATAAATAAAATGAAATTTAAATTAATCTTTCCGGCTGTCTTAATTTCAGCTTTTGCCATAGCGCAGTCTTCCGTTTCGGGATATGTTTACCACGACCGTAACAACAATTCGATAAAAGACCGAAACGAAAAAGGTATCGCCAATGTGGCGGTATCAAACGGTGTTGAGGTGACAAAAACAGATGAAAACGGGCGTTATTCGCTGCCGCTTTCTGGTGATAATCTCGTATTTGTGATAAAACCAAGCGGTTATCAAACCAAAATTGGAAGCCATAACCTGCCTGAGTTTTATTATAATTTTAAACCTCAGGGTTCACCGGATAATTTCAAGTATAAAGGTGTATCGCCTACCGGCGCATTGCCAAAAGAGGTGAATTTTCCGCTGTATGCAAAACAGGAGCAAAAAGATTTCCAGATTCTGGTTTTTGGCGATCCGCAACCTTACAGTGAAAAGGAAATTGATTATTTCAAAAGAGGAATTGTCAATGAAGTAAAAAACAATAAGAAAAATGCGGTTTTCGGAATCAGTTTGGGTGACCTAGTTGGTGATGACCTTAGCCTCCACCAATCCTATAAAAATGCGGTGAAGGAAATCGGTATTCCTTGGTACAATGTCATGGGCAACCACGACATGAATTACGAAGCGAAGGAAGATAAATATTCGGATGAAACATTCGAGGCTAATTTTGGACCCAACAATTATGCATTCAATTATGGGAACGTGCATTTCCTGATCCTGGATGATATTCTGTATCCGGACCCGCGCGATGGCAAAGGTTATTGGGGCGGTTTCCGCGAAGATCAGCTTAAATTTATAGAAAATGACCTCAAACTGGTTGATAAAAACAAGCTTATTGTACTGTCATTCCACATCCAGATGAAACCGGAGCGTGAAGGCGATGACCATTTCAGAATGGAGGACAGGCAAAAACTGTTCGATATTTTAAAACCGTTTGAAAATGTACTGATGATGTCGGCTCACACCCACAAGCAAACCCAGATTTTCTATGGCAAGGGCGATGGCTGGGAAGGTGTGAAAAACCTGCACGAACTCAATATGGGTACCACTTCCGGCGACTGGTATTCCGGTACGGTGGATGAATTGGGCGTTCCGGTGTCGGTCATGCGGGACGGTACCTACAGGGGTTATTCTTTCGTGAATTTTAAAGACAACAAATACAGCATTGATTACAAAGTAGCCGGTAAGCCTGAAGATTTCATGATTCAGCTTCACGTGCCGCAGGTCATCTCACAGACCAGAAGTTCAGCGCGTATATTTGCAAACTTTTTTACCGGTGCTGAAAATGACGTGGTGGAATACAGAATCGACGGTGGCGACTGGAAAAAAATGGAGTTCATGAAAACCATTGATCCGGCTTATATGCTTTCTGTGTTTAAATGGGATACAGCCACTGAGCTGTACCAGGGCAGAAGGCCTTCAAACCCGGAACCTTCAAATCATATCTGGAGTGCCGGTTTCCCAAAAAATCTGAAAATTGGCAAACATAAGGTGGAAGTAAGAGCCACCGATATGTACGGTAAAACTTTTTATGCAGGCAAGGAATTTGCTGTTCAGAATCTCAATTTTATTCCATAAACTTTTTCACTTACTTAATGATAAACCGGCTTTCGTTCTGAAGGCCGGTTTTCTTTATTATTATGTTTTTAGGCATATGTCGCCTTTCCACAGCGCAGCACCGTATTGCTTTAATCAATTCTAGGGTCAATTTTTTTAGTTGCTAAAAGTGGGATACATCTTGACGGTGAATTTTAACAAAATTCTAAATCTGAAATGAAACCTCCTCTTTCCACAACTCTGTCAAATACAAAAAAGGCTAGAAATTAATATAAGGTATCAAAGAACTCAAAAAAATAGACGACACTTTGGATGTTTTTGCCTGTCATGGCGTAGGAGGGATTATGGGAATGATTCTTACCGCAATTTTTGCGCATGGTGAAAATGCAAGTTTGCTGCATGGCGGCTGGTCGGTTTTTGGGCATCACATGCTGGTTTTGGTTCTGGTGTCGGTTTTTACGTTTTTTGGAGCAATTTTGCTTTACAAAATCACCGATTTCATCATTCCGCTAAGGGTTTCCGAAGAATCAGAGCACCTCGGACTGGACCTTTCTCAGCACGATGAATCCATTGGTTTTTAATTTTAATGAAAAAAAAGCACCGTTTCAATCTCGGTGCTTTTAATTTTTTAATGACTTAGCATTTCCTTTATTTTCTCAGAAACCTTGTCCGCGTTGGGAAGCATTTCCTTTTCTAAAATTAAGTTGATCGGTACTGCCGGTAAATCTAGCGAACCCATAGTTTCAACCGGTAAATCCAGATATTTGAAGCAGTTTTTGGAAATACGGTGTGCAAAAGCTTCTGCAAAGGAATTGTTAAGTTGTTCTTCGGTGAGAACTAAGCATTTCCCGTGAAGTTTTACCCTTTCAAAAACAAGTTTTTCATCAAGTGGAACTAATGTTCTTAGATCAATGATTTCAACTCTGCCTTCAAATGATTTTGCAGCTTCTTTCGCCCAGTAAACGCCCATTCCGTAAGTAACAATGACCAAAGTTCTGCCTTTTTCCGTTTCCGTTTTATCGGCTTCTTTGATGATGTTAGCTTTTCCGAACGGTAAAATATAATCTTCCGCCGGTTCTACTGTTTTAGCGTTTTCGGTGCCGGGTACTTTGCTCCAGTACAGACCTTTATGCTCCAGCATTACTACAGGATTCGGGTCGTAGTACGCAGCTTTCAGCAAACCTTTGAAGTCTGCCGCGTTGCTCGGGTATGCGACTTTTATTCCTTTTATATTTGAAATGATGCTTTCTACACTGCCGCTGTGGTACGGGCCGCCACCTCCGTAAGCTCCCGTTGGAACTCGGATGATGTTGCTTACCGGATATTTTCCGTTGCTTAAATAGCAGGATTTGGATATTTCTGTAATCAGTTGGTTGATTCCGGGATAAATATAGTCCGCAAACTGTACCTCCACAATCGGTTTCAGTCCAACGGCGCTCATACCGACCGTAGACCCAATGATATAAGCTTCCTGAATGGCCGTGTTGAAAACTCTCTTAGCGCCAAATTTGTTTCCCAAAGTAACCGTCTCGCGGAACACACCGCCGATTCTGGCGCCCACATCCTGGCCGTACAAAACGGCTTCCGGATGCTTGTACATCAGTTCCTGTATGGCGTGTATCGCGGCATCCACCATCACGATTTTTTCTTTTGCATTGGCATCTGCAGGAACCCTGCTTCCGGTTTCTTCGGTTACTGGTGTTGGAGCAAAAACGTGTTCAGTTACACTTTCGGGAGACGGATCTGGTGCGCTTTGAGCTTTTTGAAAAGCTTCCTCAGCCTCGATGCGTGCTTTTTTTGTGATCTGTTTCAGGAGTTCTTCGTCAAAACCTTCGTCGAGCAAGATGTTTCTCAGGATATCTCCTGGATCTTTTGCCCTGTGTTTGGCCAAATCCTCTTCATCTCGGTAGAATTCGCGCCTAACGCCGGAAGTGTGATGCCCGATGAGTACGGTTTTTGCACACACCACCATCGGTTTTTGTTCGTTTCTTACAAAATCGAAAGCTTTTTCCATACCTTCAAAGGCTTCGGCGAAATTGGTGCCGTCAATCCTCATTCTTTCCAGACCGGTAAATCCGGCTACAAATTCATAGGCATCTGCGGTTCGTGCTTCCTCTTTGGTTACCGAAATCCCCCATTCGTTATCCTGAACCAGGAAAATAATCGGCAGCTGATGAAGTGCAGCAAACTGGAACGCCTCAGAAACTTCACCTTCTGTCACGGAATTGTCCCCCAGCGAACAAACCACAACGGGATTTTCACTGAATGTTTTAAGATTAAATTCCTGAAGATATTTTAAACCCTGTGCCACACCGGTTGTAGGAATCGCCTGCATTCCGGTCGCTGAACTCTGATGGATTATTTTTGGTAAATTCCCGTCCTTGCTCGAAGGATGAGAATAATACGAACGTCCCCCGGAAAACGGGTCGTCTGCTTTCGCCAGAAGCTGGAGCATCAGCTGGTATGGTTGAAATCCGATGCCAAGCAGCAAGCTTTCGTCGCGGTAGTATGGCGAAACCCAGTCATCTTTTTTTAGATGGTAAGCTGTAGCCAGCTGAATGGCTTCGTGGCCGCGTGAGGTGCTGTGAACATATTTGCACACACTGCGGTTTTCCTCGTAGATGTCTGCCATCGCTTTGGCAAGCATCATATGGTTGTAGGCTTTTAGTAAAATGTCCTGTGATACAGTCTCTTTAATCTTCGTATTCATACCTCCCAAAGATAAACAATTTAAGTAACTTTAAGTTTATAGGATGAATCTTGCAGCAACCAAAACAAACTCCTTACAGAAGGTTTAGCTGAACTTTGAAATATGGCTTGGCTAATGTCCGGTATTGTGCGCTTTGAAGAGAAGTTATGTAAAATGCCCGGCAGCCGCACTTCATGAATTTGGAATAAAAACAACTTTTTTTTGCGGTATTTTTCTGCTACTTTTACAAAAAATTAGGACAGATTTTTCTTCTGTCTTTTTACTGTTAACTTGCTTCTTTTTAAATAATGTACTTAGTTTTTGATACCGAAACCACGGGTTTACCGAATAATTTTAACGCCCCAGTTTCCGACAGCGGCAACTGGCCGAGGATGGTGCAGATTGCGTGGCAACTGCACGATGACGAAGGAAATTTGATTGAAAATCAGGATTATATCATTAAGCCGGAAGGTTATGATATTCCGTTCAACGCGTCGAGGATTCACGGGATTACGACGAAATTGGCGAATGAAGAAGGCCGGGATCTGGCTGAAGTGCTGCAGGAATTTAATGAAGTTTTGAAAAAAGCAAAATTCGGCGTCGGGCAGAATGTTGAATTCGATTATAAAATTATCGGAGCCGAGTTTTTCAGGAAAGAAATTGAAAACTCACTGCAGGATCTTCCTAAAGCCGATACGATGATTTTCGGGACAGAGTACTGCGCGATCCCGTCCGGAAAAGAAGGCAAATTTAAGTCGCCGAAACTGGAAGAGATTTACGAAAAACTTTACGGTCATAAATTCGATGAAGCGCACAACGCTGCCGCAGACGTGAATGCCACGGCACAGGTTTTCTTCGAAATGCTCAGGATCGGTGTCATTAATGCATCATACTTAAAAATTTCTGAAGATCTGATCCGGAATTTCCGGGCCGCGAATCCGAATCCGATTAAACCTTTCGGAATTGTCATCAGAAGGCAGGTTGCGGCTTCCAAAACCAAGAAGAGAACGGTTGATTTTGGCGACACTCCGGAAGTGGAACTGGGAAGCTATTTCAATTTCCACAACCACAGTATTTACTCGTCCCTGCAGGCTTCTACGGATATTTCGGATTTAATAAAAAAAGCTTTGTACAACAATTTTCCGGCGGTTGGAATGGTGGATTTGGGCAATATGATGGGCGCTTTCAAATTTGTTTCCGAAGTGGAAAAAGCCAACGGTGCAATAAAAAATTCAGCCAAAGAATATTTTGCCAAAAAAGATGAAGCTGAACAAAATGGAGAAGAATTTTCCGAGCCTGAACCGCGTAAAGAGCTGATTCCGGTTTTGGGCTGCGAATTTTACATTTCCGACCGTCCTGAGCAGAAAACATTTACCAAGGACGATCCCGACAGAAGGACGAATGTAGTTTTGTTGGCCAAAAATTTCAACGGCTATAAAAATCTCGCAAAACTGTCGAGTCTGGGTTATGTGAACGGATTTTATTTCGGGGTACCAAGGATTTCCCGAAAAATGATTGCGGAATATAAGGAAGATGTTATTGCTTTAACAGCCGGAACTTTCGGGGATATTCCAAATACGATTCTGGAATTTGGTGAACAGAAGGGTGAGGAATTGTTCAGATGGTGGAAGGATACTTTCGGAGAAGATTTTTATGTCCAGATCCAGAACCACGAAGTGGTGGAAGAGGAGCACGTGAACGACGTACTGCTCGGGTTTGCGGATAAATATGATGTGAAAATTCTGGCCCAGAACGAAACGTTTTACACCGAAAAATCTGATGCCAATATTCAGGATATTTTATACTGTATCAAGGACGGTGAAAAACTTTCAACGCCGGTTGGTAAAGGCTTTGGAAAACGCCGCGGCCTTCCTTCCAGTGAATATTATATTAAGGACGAAGCTGAACTGAAACAGACGTTTCGCAATTATCCCGATGCCTTCGAAGCGTACGGAGAATTTCTGCAGAAATTTGAACCCTATACTTTAAAAAGAGATGTTCTCCTTCCGAAATTTGATATTCCTGCTGAATTTTTCAGCGAAGAAGACGAAAAAGACGGTGGAAAACGTGGTGAAAATGCCTATTTACGCCATTTAACTTACGAAGGAGCCAAAGCAAAGTATGGTGAAATTACGCCGGAAATTGCCGACCGTCTCGATTTTGAACTCGAAGTTATTGAAAACACCGGTTATCCCGGTTACTTTTTGATTGTGCAGGATTTCTGCAACGAGGCAAGGAAAATGGGTGTTTCCGTAGGGCCGGGACGAGGTTCTGCAGCCGGTTCTGCGGTAGCATACTGCATCGGGATTACTAATGTGGACCCTATTAAATACGACCTGCTTTTTGAGAGATTTTTGAATCCGGAGAGGATTTCGATGCCGGATATTGACATTGATTTTGATGATGAAGGCCGCGACCGTGTCATCAAATGGGTGGTGGAAAAATACGGTAAAACCAATGTAGCGCAGATCATTACCTATTCCGTACTGGGTGGAAAATCTGCAATTAAAGATGCGGGAAGAGTGCTGGATGTTCCGATTCCCGATACCAACAATATCGCGAAACTCGTTCCCCCAAGTCCGGGGATGAACATTGCCAAGGCTTTTTCAAAATATGAAAAACTGCCGCCGGAAGACAAAATCCTCGTGGATGAAATGAAGAAAATTCTTGAAGATAAAGGGGATTACCGTCACAGTGTGCTCGCTTCTGCCCAAAAAATGGAAGGGGCCATCCGGAACACCGGAATTCACGCCTGTGGGGTAATTATCACGCCGGAAGATATTTCTAATTTGGTTCCAATTACGATTGCTGCGAAAGATGCTGATATTATCGTGTCGCAGTTCGACAACTCGGTGGCGGAAAGCGCGGGGCTTTTAAAAATGGATTTCCTGGGGTTAAGAACTTTAACCATCATTAAAGACGCCATCAAACTCGTAAAAGCCAACCACGGAATTGAGATTGATACTGATGAAATTCCTCTGGATGACGAGAAAACCTATCAGCTGTTTCAGGAAGGAAGAACGGTTGGCATTTTCCAGTACGAATCGCCCGGAATGCAGAAATATATGCGCGAACTGAAACCGACGGTTTTTGCGGACTTGATTGCGATGAACGCGCTGTACCGTCCGGGACCGATTAAATACATTCCTAACTTCATCAACAGGAAACACGGCGTAGAAGAAATTGTATATGACCTTCCGGAAAACGAAGAATATCTTGCTGAAACCTACGGAATTACCGTCTATCAGGAGCAGGTGATGCTGCTTTCGCAGAAACTGGCCAATTTTACCAAAGGTGAAGCCGATACTTTGAGGAAAGCAATGGGTAAAAAACAAAAAGATGTTTTGGACAAGATGTACCCGAAATTTCTGGAGGGAGGCAAATCCAACAATCTCGACGAAGCTAAACTCAATAAAATCTGGAAAGACTGGGAAGCGTTTGCGGAGTATGCCTTCAACAAATCGCACTCTACCTGTTACGCCTTAATTGCTTATCACACAGCGTATTTAAAAGCCAATTATCCGGCGGAATATATGGCGAGTGTGATGACGCACAACCTGAACAATACCAAGCAAATCACCATGTTTATGGAAGATTGCAAAAATATGGGCGTGGATGTTCTGGGACCGGATGTGAACGAATCACAGTACGAATTTGCGGTGAATGACAAAGGGCAGATTCGTTTCGGTTTGGGAGCGATAAAAGGCATCGGTGAAGGGCCGAGTGAAGCGATTGTGGAAAGCCGAAAAGCCGGAAGATACAATACGGTTCTTGAATTTTTTGAGCGGATTCCTTCAAGCCAAATCAATAAAAGGGTGGTAGAATCGCTTGTAATGGCGGGTGCTTTCGATGAAATTGACAAATACCACCGTGCGCAGTATTTTGACATCGACAATGCCGGAAGAACCAATATTGAAAGGCTTCTGCGCTATGGACAGAGTTTTCAGGACAATAAAAACGAGGTGGAAAATTCTCTTTTTGCAGATTTTGCAGATGAGGTGAAAATAGAGCCTCCAAAAATCAGTCCTGCTCCGGAATGGCCCAATATGTACAAACTCAATAAAGAAAAGGAAATTATCGGGTTCTACCTATCGGCCCATCCTTTGGATGAATTTAAATATCAGTACCAGTTTATTACGGGTGCGCTTTCCCGGAAAGAAATTCTGGAAGGGAAAAAGGATGAGGAAATCACAGTGGAGAAAGTCATTGCTCCGGTAGAGAATGATGAGGATGACATACCGGAAGAAGTTATTGATCTGGAACTGGCTGAAGACGGCGAAATCATCGAAGAAGAACCGGTGAAAAATGTAGAAGCCAGAGGAAACTTTAATTTTCTGAATTTAGATGAAATTGATGCCTTCCGGGATAAGAATTTTGGTGCAGAACAGATCAAACTTTTTGAAGAAATAAAAGATTTTAAAGAAAAGCAGAAATTCAACTCGAATGCGAAAGAGTTTATGGTTGCAGGGTTGATCACCGAATACACCGTTCGCGACGGCTACAACAGCGGTGAAAAAGTTGCCTTCATGACTTTGGAAGATTACACCGGCAGTTACAGTTTCCGGTTGGGTGACCGGGATTACCTCAAATTACGCGATAAACTCGATGTACAGCGGTTTGTAATTCTTAAAATTAAATTTTCGCTAACGGCGGGCAAAAAGGACAAACAGGGCAAAGTGCTGAGCGAAGGCCGTGCTTTTGTGAACATAACAGATGTCATAGACCTGAAAGAAGCCTTCGAGAAATATGCTAAAAGTATCTCTGTGGTGATGGATGTGAATGATTTGCGGAAAGATGATCTGGATTTTCTGGTTAAAACGTTTGAAGAACATAGAGGCGAAAAGAAACTACATTTTTTTATAAAAAACCCTGAGGAAAACAGCCATCTTGAGCTGGTGTCTCTCCGCACGAAGATCGATGTGAACGGAGATCTGCTTGAAATCTTCGGCAAGGAAAATAAATATGAATTTTTCCTTAATTAAATGATGTCACTTTCACAAAAATGCATCCTTAGAAAATTTATTCTTTTGAATCGTTTTTATGCATAGCGTAATAATTTCGGATACTTAGTTGAGAAAATGGTGCAACAAAAACAGCAAAAAACCTTCTTATTTGAATTAAATTTTAGGATAATATAAATTTTTCCTTAAATATTTATCACAGATAATCAGGATGTTAGCCTTATCTAGCGCTAAAATCATGATAAAAAATCATAAAAATTTTGTTTAAGTTTTATAAAAAAATATATTAGCAAAACTTAATTTTTAAATTTTTATGAAGAAAACTTTATTAACGTTAATGATTTCATCGTGCTTTGCAAATTTCTATTCTCAAATCACAATTGGGAGTGGAACAACGACGGGCTCTTTACCTGCAGACAATAATTACAATTTTACATTTAGCGAGCAAATTTTTACCAAAACTGAGATAAACGCCGAAGGACCTGGGCAAATAACTGGAGTTAAATTTCAGTTGTCACCCTCTGCTGCGATCGACAAATCAGATCTTTTGGATGTTTGGATAGGACATACTACGAAAAGCTCGTTTGCTGTTTCGAATGATTGGGTGCCAGTCTCCAACTTGACAAATGTATTTAGTGGAAAGGTTGTCAATAATAATGGTTCGGTAGAAATTACTTTTACAGCGCCTTTCGATTATAATAATACAGATAATCTAGTAATCGCAGTAAACGAAAAGCAACCCAGTTATAACTATAGCAGCAGCAAGTATTACAATTTCGCAAGTTCAGTTACCAATTCTGCGATTTATAAAACTGATTTGTTAGGGACGGCTCCTATAAACCCAGCCAGTCCTGGGTCATACTCACGCACGTCGTTCAAATCAATAATTACTCTACTTGGTCTTACGAAAAGCTCGGCGGTTCTTGTACCTGCCTGTCCAACGATATCAACTCCCGCGAGCTACTCCTCAAATATCAGCATAAATCCAGATTTCACGTGGAATCCGTCCCAGGATGCAACTTCATATAAACTAACGGTTTCCACAACAGCGACTGGCAGTGATATACTAAATGCACAGCCTGTGACTGGGACATCGTACAAACTCTCTACTCCTCTGGAATATAACAAAAAATATTACGTAAAAATTACAGCGCTAAATTCCGCCGGTGAATCTACCGGTTGCAGTTATACATCTTTTACCACAAAACCAGCTCCTCCTGCAAATGATAATTGCAGCACGGCTACATTAATCAATACATTTCCATATAAATTCACCCAAAATGATGGCGGTGGTGCAACGCAGACAGATTTCGTGAAAGTTTGTAAACCTGCAGGGGATATGAATGACGGCGTATGGTATACCTTCCAAGGTACCGGAGATGAAATGACGATTGTGGTTACGCCTGTATCCTGGAACGCAAAATTAGGTCTTTATAGCGGTACGTGTGGGCAATTGGTGTGTGAAACTAACGTAGATGCAGCAGGATTAGGCGAGGCGGAAACCCTTAATATAAAATCTGAAGCTAATAAAACTTATTATCTAAATGTTGGACAGTGGTCTACATCGACTGATTCGCCTGAAGGAAATTTCGATATATCTCTTACAGTTTCTGGAACATTAGGGGTTGGTACAGCAAACAAAACTAAAATTATTTTAGTCACAAACTCTGTAAAAGATGAAATTCAATTCTTTAACCCATACGAAATTTCTAATGTTGAAATTTTTGATTTATCGGGTAAAAAGGTGAAATCATTTACTAAAGTTCAGGAAAGACATTCTGTTTCGGATTTAACTAAAGGTATTTATCTTGTTAAAATGATATTGCAGAGTGGCGTTGTGGTTACAGAAAAAATAATTAAAAACTAAATCATGAAAAAAATAAAATTCCAATTATTGGTACTGGCACTTGCTGGTACCGCTCTTCCTCTTGCGGCACAATCAACAAAAGAAATTATTAAAACTTATCTTCAAAAATCAGCAAGAACTGCTAATGAAATCGATTTTGAAGTAATTAATGAAGATTTTTCGAAAAGCTTGGGAGGTAACATTGTTAAAATCCAACAGTCAGTAAACGGAATTCCTGTTTTCAATTCTGTTTCGACTGCAATACTTAAAAATAATGAAGTTAAGACTTACATTGATGCATTCTCAAGGTCCAGAGTTGGTCAGACTTCAAGACTGAATAAAGTCTCAAAGCCTGTAACATTCGATAAAATTGCTACTGATTTCGGAATTAAATCATATGTTTTTGTAGAAAGAATTACGCTTGAGAATCACGCGGCTGAAGCAAGACCGATAATTTATCATAAAATTTACTTTGAAAAAGACGGCAACTTGGTGCTAGCTGATCAGTATGAATTTGAGGACAATGCAGGGATGCTTTGGCTCGTGATTGTAACGGATGACAATGGTGCAGTACTTTTAAAAGAAATGAAAACCAACAGTTGTAGTTTTCATCACGAGGCTTACAGTTATGATGGCAAGCAGATTTTCCCGCAATTGGAGGCTTCAAATCATCAAGAGTCGAGCATTTTGCTTGCACCAGCTGCTTCTGCTTCTTACAATGTGTTTCCGCTTCCATTTGAAAATCCATATTCTGGCAGTAGGCGTACAGTAACAAATCCCTGGATTTTGAATGCGTCACCGGAAGGCTGGCAATATGTTAAAACCACATCTTCGGAACTTTATTCCAACTATACAAGGGGAAATAACGTTTATGCTACCGAAGATCTGGACGGGGACAATTTAACTATAGGCAATCCGGCAATTGCAGGCTCCTCAAACAATTTTGATTTTCCTTTAGACTTTAAAAAACAACCTTTGGAGAACCTTGATGCGGCAATAACAAACCTTTTTTATGTAAATAACATCGTTCACGATATTTTATACGAATTTGGATTTACAGAAACCGCCAGAAATTTCCAGTGGCACAACTTTGAAAAAGGAGGAAAGGAGACTGATTTTGTTATCGCACAAGCTCAAGATGCATCAGGAACCAATAATGCGAATTTCTCAAGTCCTGCTGACGGAAGCTTACCAAGGATGCAAATGTTTTTATGGGAAGCACCGATTATAAACAGACTTTTTTATAACAGTCCGGCAGAAGCCGTAACTGTAAGACCGGAAACAAAAGACGCCAGTTTCGGACCGAAGTTAGATGCGACAGGTATTTCAGCACTTGTTGCTTTAGGGAATCCTGTTGACGGATGTACTGCATATCCGACTGATTTTTTCAAAGATAAGATTGCCCTCATCGAACGTGGTACATGTAATTTTACTGTTAAAGTTATTAACGCGCAGAAGGCGGGAGCTAAGGCTGCAATCGTCTATAATCAGAATGAAACTGTGACTTTTGGAACGATGGGAGGGACTCCTGCAGAAACAGTGAATATTCCATCGATCCTTATCAAAAATCAGGATGGAAATTACATGAAATCTTTGCTAAGCAAAGGCGATGTAAATGTGACTCTTCGATTCAATCCTGACGAAAATATCTCATTGGATGGTAGTTTTGATAACGGAATTATCGTTCATGAATATGGACACGGACTTTCAAACCGTTTAACCGGCACCGGAACAAGCTGCTTATTAAAAACTCAAAGTGCTGAGCAAATGGGTGAGGGTTGGTCAGATTTCCTCGCTTTAATGCTAACCAACAGGCCTGGCGATAATGCAAATGTTGCTAGAGGAGTGGGTAATTATGCTTTGGGTGAAAGCACAAGCGGTGTTGGTTTAAGGCCTGCAAAATATTCGCCTAATTTTAGCATCAACAATTTTACTTATGCTAAAACAAATGGAATGCAGGTTACAGATTCATCAACAGGTGGTATGACACCAGACCAGCACTCTATTGGATTCATCTGGGCTACAATGCTTTGGGATCTTCACTGGAATTTTGTGTCAAAATATGGTTATTCCAGCGACGTGCTTGCTAACCGAAATAGCGGAAGCGGACGTGTATTACAGCTGGTGATCGACGGAATGAAACTGCAGGCCTGCAACCCAACATTTATTGACGGTAGAGAAGCTATTCTAGCGGCGGATAAAGCAGCCACTGATGGCGAAAACAAATGTTTGATATGGAATACTTTCGCGAAAAGAGGCTTGGGTGTAAAAGCCAGTGCAGGAGATAAGAAAAACATTAACGACCAGGTGGAAGATTTTACAGTTCCTGAAGAATGTATTAGTGGTACATTGGCGACAGTTGATATTAAAATTAACCAAATGCAGATATTCCCGAATCCAGCGCAAAACTTCTTTAAAGTTCAATTACCAACTAATGCCAAAGGTAGATTTGTAGTGAGCGTTTATGATATTTCTGGAAAATTACTATTAACCAAAAATATTGGCCTTACGGAAAACGAAATCTCCACAGCTTCTTTACCAAACGGAATGTATGTTGTAAAAGCAGTAGGTCAGGATTCAAGTTATACAACAAAACTATTGATCAAAAAATAAACAGTTAAATAATTTTTAAAGAACCGTCTGATTTTCAGACGGTTTTTTTAATGGTTTAAGGTAAATTTAATTACGAAACATCTTAATTAAAAAAAAATTAACAAAAAATTAGGAAACTTTTTTGGTTTATAAGTTTCCTATACTGTATCTTTGCAGCCAAATTTATTATGGAAGACAAAAAACAATTCTTACAGAAAGCCACGGACCTGTTTATTGAACACGGTTCCAAGACGCTTACTATGGATGATATCGCCAGGGAATTCGGGATGTCAAAAAAAACGCTGTATCAACTTTACAGAAATAAAGAAGCATTAATAGAAGAAGTTCTCGATTTTAAACTGAATGATATCGTCGAAAAAATGCAGAAACTGGATGTTGAAGTAGAAAATGCAGTTGAACGAATGTTTTGCAGGGATGAACAGATGGAAAGGGCCGTAAGGTCCAACAAATCGATGATGATTAAGCAGCTGATTAAATACTATCCCGCGATATTTAACAAGCATATGATTAATTTTTCGGAAAAATTTTCCGAAGTATTGCTTCTTAATATTGCAAAAGGCCGTGAGCAGGGCTATTACCGAGAAGACTTTAACGCGGAAATTTATTCTAAACTGTTCGTTCAGCTGATGATGTCCTACGACAGTTCGCCCATCGTGGAGCACGAGAAAGTGGAACGCGAAGCGTTTAATCATGAAGTGATGATGCTCTACATGAACGCCATTACCACAGAGAAAGGCAAATCAGAATTAAAAAAGTATAATTTAAAATAATGAAGAAATTATTAATCGGTCTTGTTCTTTGCGGAGGCCTCTTTCAGGCTCAGGAAGCAAAGGTGCTCACTTTGCCCGAAGCCATTGAACATGCCTTGCAACACAAAGCAGAAGCAGAAAAAGCAAGGCTCAACATTAAAAAAGGAGATGCCCAGATTGCGGAGGTGAAGGCCAACGCCTATCCCAACATTTCTTTCAACAGTAATACGACTTACAACCCGCTCCTGCAGGAAACAGTTTTGCCGGGCGAAATGTTCGGTGCGCCGGGTCAGCAGGTGAAAGTGTCGTTCGGACAAAGATGGACCTCCAGCAATATGATTCAATTGCAGCAGCAGCTCTTCAACCAGTCGGTTTTTACAGGTTTGAAAGCGGCGAAATCTACCAAAGAATTTTATCTGATTAATGCACAACTTACCGAAGAGCAGATTATCGAAAAAGTGGCAAACGCTTATTTTCAGGTATACCAGGCAGAACAGATGAACGAAAATGCAAAATCGAATCTGAAAATCACCGATCAAACCATTAAAATTATCAAAGGTTTGTATGATGCAGGACTTGCCCGAAAAATCGATTACGACAGGGTAGTGGTTGCTCGAAACAACGTGAATTCGGCGGTTCAGCAAACGTCAAATGCTGTGGATCTTTCAGAAAATGCATTGAAATTCATGATTGGAATGGATATGAATCAAGAAATCCAACTTCCTCAGCAAACATTTGATCCATCGGTTTTGGGCTACGATGCCAATATCGACGACCGCACTGAAATAAAATTGATGAATAAACAGCTTGAACTGTTGGAATGGCAGAAAAAAGCGTCCGAAGCCGAATATTACCCGGTAGTTGCATTAAGCGCGAATTACGGATTCCTTGGCCAGGGAGCAAAATTTCCTTGGTGGCATGGTGAAAAGGATGGCGTGTATTGGTCAGATTTAGCAAGTATTGGGTTGAATATTAACGTGCCGATTTTCAATGGTTTTGCAACAAAATCAAGAATAGAACTCAACAAAATTGAAATCTTAAAAGCAGAAGCTGATTTGCGCGAAACCAAACTCGGACTGGATTTAGCACACAAAAACGCTATAACCCTTCTTGAGAACAATATGACGATGATCCGCACTCAGGAAGAAAACGTGAATCTGGCGGAAGAAGTGCTTAAAAATACAAGAAGCAATTACCAATACGGTTTGGCAACTTTAAATGATATTCTGGATGCCGAGCGCGACCTTACCGAAGCCAAAAACAACCTTACAAAGGCCAAGTTAGATTATAAACTTGCTGAAATAGAACTATTAAAATCTCAGGGAAAACTCAGAACATTAAACGAATTAAACTAAAATGAAAAAGAATACAATCATCAGTATATTAGCTGTTTTAGCGATCGCCGCGATTTTTTTCTTCATCCTTCAAAACAACAAAAAGAAAAACGAAGCACAGGTAGCCGTAGTTGCCGAAACCAATAAAGATGTACAGGTAAGAACCGCAACAGTTGCAGCCGAAGAAATTAGCGGTGAGTTTTCCGTAAACGGAACTTTTCTGCCAAACCGACAGGCGATGATTTCCCCTGAAATGGGCGGTCAGCTAATTGCACTTTACGTAAAAGAAGGCAGTTATGTACGTGCCGGACAAAGCATCGGAAAACTTGCCGGCGACAAAGTAAACGTAAACGTAACCAGCGCAAGAGCGAATTTGGATAATGCCGTGGCAGCGCTTAACCGTTACGAAATGGCATATAAAACCGGTGGAGTTACAGCATTGCAACTCGATCAGGCAAGACTTCAGGTAAAAAACGCAAGAGCACAACTGCAATCTGCAAATTTGGTTTCAGGCGATACCAATATCATTTCTAAAGTGAGCGGAATCGTGAACCAGAAGTTGGTAGAAGTTGGTAGCGTTGTTGGTGCAGGTTCGCCAATTGTGGAAGTGGTAGATATCTCTTCAGTAAAACTGAAAGTGGATGTAGATCAGTCATTAGTGAGTCAACTTTCCCTCGGAAATACCGTAAAAGTAAAGCCTGATGTAATTGATGGTGATCTGGACGGAAGAATCACTTTCATCGCACCTACAGCTTCCGGAGCATTAAAATTCCCGGTAGAAATTACAGTACCGAACAGTTTTAATAAACTGAAAGCAGGAATGTACGGAACCGCAGTGTTCAACAGAAGTGGTGCAACCAACGTACTTACCATTCCACGTGATGCTTTTGTGGGAAGTGTAAGTGATAATCAGGTGTTTGTTGTAAGAAACAATATCGCCTATCTCACAAAGATTAAAGGAGGTGTAAACTACGGCGACCGTGTAGAAGTTATCAGTGGTTTGAAGGCTGGTGACGAAGTTGTAACCAGCGGCCAGATTAACCTGACAGATAAAACTCCTATCCGTAAACTTAAGTAATAATCGGTAAAAATAAATAAATGAAATTAGCAGAAGTATCGATTAAGAGACCCAGTTTGGTCATTGTAATGCTCGCATTACTGATCATCGGTGGGCTCTTCAGTTATACCCAGCTCAATTACGAGCTTATTCCAAAATTCGAAGTAAAGGTAGTAACCGTAGCCACAGTATATCCCGGTGCATCGCCGGCGGAGGTTGAAAATACAGTTTCCCGAAAAATAGAAGACGCGGTTTCGGCGTTGGAAGGTGTAAAGAAAATTCAGTCCAAATCATACGAAAGTCTTTCGGTGGTTATTATTCAGTTTAATAATGATGCCGATGTGGATTTTGCTTTGAATGAAGCCCAGCGAAAAATTAACGCAATCCGTTCCGATCTTCCAGAAGACATCGATGAACCTTCGCTCACCCAGTTCTCGCTTTCGGATATGCCGATCGTAAGAATGGGGGTAACCGGTAATTTGACTGAAAATGAACTCTACGAACTCATTGACCAAAGAATTCAGCCTGAATTTTCTAGGATTCCCGGCGTATCAAAAGTAGACATCATCGGTGGACAGGAACGCGAAATCCGCATCAACCTTAATCAGGAAAAACTTGAAGGTTACGGACTTACCATCCCCGAAGTTCAGCAGATGATCACCATGTCAAACCTCGATTTCCCTACGGGAAGTTTGAAGACCCGTGAAAACAGCACACTCATCCGTCTGGCAGGGAAAATTACATCAGTTGAAGAACTCAGAAATCTTACTATTTCTTCAAAAAATGGTCAGAACATCCGCCTTTCCGACATTGCTGAAGTTCAGGACACGCAGAAGGTAGCAGATAAAATTGCCCGTATCAATCAGGAAAATACCATGATGCTTCAGGTACAGAAGCAGACTGATGCCAATGCGGTAGAGGTAAGTGAACTGGTGCAGATGAAAATCGCTCAGATTCAAGAACAGTACAAAGACCGTAACATCAAAATTGCAATAGCCAGTGATACTTCCATATTTACCCTTGAAGCGGCGAATGCTGTAATCAAAGATTTATTGATTGCTATTGGGCTTGTGGCGTTTGTAATGATGTTCTTCTTACACAGTTTCAGAAACGCGCTTATTGTAATGGTGGCGATTCCAACATCGCTTATTGCGACATTTATTGGGATGTATATTCTGGGTTACAGTTTGAACCTTATGAGTTTGCTTGGGCTTTCCCTTGTGGTAGGTATTCTTGTGGATGACGCGATTGTAGTTATCGAGAATATTCACCGCCACATGGAGATGGGCAAGAATAAAGTGCGTGCATCTTATGACGGAGCAAAAGAAATTGGTTTTACCGTTACTGCCATTACCTTGGTAATTGTAGTGGTATTTCTTCCGATCGCGATGAGTTCCGGTTTGGTTTCTGATATTATTTCCCAGTTCTGTGTTACGGTGATTATCGCAACATTGCTTTCATTGTTAGTGTCTTTTACCGTTGTGCCTTGGCTTTTCTCACGTTATGGAAAGCTGGAAGTTATTGACAATAAATCTTTCTTTGGTAAAATACTTGAAAAATTCGAGAACGGACTTACCTGGTTTACCCACAAAATAGAAGGAATCCTGAAATGGAGTTTAGTAAACAAATTGAAAACTTTCGGGATTACCATTATTTTATTTGTTAGTGCAATTGCATTGGCAGTAATGGGTTACATCGGCTCAGATTTCTTCCCGGGAACTGATAAAGGAGAATTCCTCGTACAGATTGAAATGCCCAAAGACACTTCTCTTGAAGAAACCAATTTTATCACGCAGGATGCAGAAAAATATCTTGCGCAAAAACCTGAAATCGTAAAGATGATTACCTCGGTAGGTCAGGTGAGTGGAGGTATGGGCGCAATGCAGTCTACCAACTATAAATCTGAAATCAGTCTTGAATTGGTGCCGAAATCTGAAAGAGAAGATGATACCAAAGTATATGCTGCCAAGCTGAAACGTGAACTTGAAAAAGTATTGGTGGGTGCCAAAGTAACCACCGTACCGGTTGGATTTATGGGAGCTGAACAGGCTCCGCTCCAAATGACGGTAACCGGAACCACCCTAGAAGACGCAATGTCTTATGCAAAAACTGCCGAAGCGCAACTGCATAAAATTGACGGTGCCTCTGAAATAAAACTGAGTGTAGAAGAAGGAAATCCGGAAATTTCAGTTACGGTAGACCGTGATAAAATGACCTCTCTCGGGTTGAATGTTGCTACAGTAGGACAAACGCTGCGAACGGCTTTCAGTGGAAATACCGACAATAAATTCCGTACCGGAAACAATGAATATGATATCAATATCATTCTGGATGAAGCCAACCGTACAAGTATTGATGACGTGCGGAATATCAACTTTGTTAACAGAGATGGTTTCAGAATTCAGTTATCGCAGTTTGCAGACATCAATTTTACTTCAGGTCCGGCGTTGCTTGAGCGTTATGACCGTTCACCTTCCGTTACCATTCAGGCACAGACTGTAGGAAAAACAACCGGAGCCGTAGCTGCCGAATGGGAAGCAAAAATGGCTGAAGTTAAAAAACCTGCTGGTGTAAACTGGGTTTGGGGCGGTAATATGGAGAACCAAAGCGAAGGTTTCGGAACGTTGGGAGTAGCTTTACTTGCTGCGATTATGCTTGTTTACATGATTATGGTGGTACTTTACGATGACTTCCTGAAGCCGTTTATCGTATTGTTCTCCATCCCACTTTCCTTTATCGGGGCGCTTTGGGCGTTGGCATTAACGAACCAGAGTTTGAACATATTTACGATTTTAGGAATCATCATGCTAATCGGTCTTGTAGCGAAGAACGCGATCTTACTCGTAGACTTTGCCAACCACAGACTCGATAAAGGCGAAACCATTGAGAACGCACTGATTCAGGCGAACCATGCAAGGTTAAGACCGATTTTGATGACAACCATTGCGATGGTTTTCGGTATGCTTCCAATTGCGTTGGCTTCCGGTGCTGCTGCGGAAATGAATAATGGTCTGGCGATTGTTATTATCGGTGGTCTAATTTCATCGCTTTTCCTTACGCTGATCATTGTACCAGTGGTGTACCTAATCGTTGTAAAACTGGAATACCGTTTTTCTAAAAAGGAAAAAACAAACTACGAAGAAGAAATGGTGGCTGATTACGAGCACATGCATCCGGAAAACGAACTGGAATTTTAAATCAATTCAATTAAATACCTTTATGAAAACGCTTCGGGTTACTCGAAGCGTTTTTTTTGATTGACAGAGAATTAATTAAGAATACCGCGAATCTTGAATCTTGAATCTCAGTTCGTATAACTCTGGAACGCCTCCTCCAAACTTCCAAACTTACCTTTGAACTCCTCAACAGGCGAATCTTGGATGATATTTCCTTGGTGAATCAGGATTACTCGGCTGCAGAGCGCTTCCACTTCCTGCATGATGTGCGTGGAGAGAATCACAGTTTTTTCCCTGCCGATTTCCTTGATGACGTTTCTGATTTCGATGATTTGGTTCGGGTCGAGCCCGTTGGTGGGTTCATCGAGGATCAGGAGATCAGGCTGATGAAGGATCGCCTGCGCAAGTCCGACACGTTGTTTATAACCCTTCGACAGTTGCCCGATTTTCTTTGATTTTTCAGGGGAAATTCCCACGAGTTCTGTCACTTCTTCCACCCGTGATTTTGGAAGTTTATGGATCTCCGCCACGAAACTCAGATATTCCTTGACATACATTTCGTTGTATAGCGGATTGTTTTCCGGCAGAAAGCCGATATTTTTTTTGCTTTCAGTTTTGGCTTTAGTGATGTCTTTTCCGTGGAAAATGATCTGGCCTTCGTCGATTTTCAGGGCACCGACAATAGATTTCATCAGGGTGGATTTTCCGGCACCGTTAGGACCGAGAAGTCCGATGATTTCATTTTTATCAATGTTTAAATTAATATCGTTCAGGGCAGTTTGCTCCCCGAATCTTTTAGTAAGATTTGTGATCTGCAGTGACATTCCACCTTAAAATTTATGTAAAAGTAAAAATAAAAAAGGGAAACTTCATTTTGAAATTTCCCTTTTGTGAGCGCGGAAGGAGTCGAACCCTCAACCTTCAGAGCCGTAATCTGACGCTCTATCCAATTGAGCTACGCACCCGGCTTTCCGTTTTTTACGGTTTGCAAATATAGCACTTTTTTGTTTTCTTTGAAAGATGAAAGCTAAAATATTCTCTTTACTCCTCATTTTTCTTTTATTTTCCTGTAAAAAAGAAACTTACACTTTTAATACCGACTGGCAAAAAATCTCTGAAAGGGTGCAGTTCAGGGAAAGCGGAGAGTCTCTGGAGCTGAAATCAGGAAAATTCAGTTACAAAATCCCCCACAGTAAACTTCCGATGAAGAAAATCGTCCTGCTGAATGCAAGTTTGGTTGGCTATTTTACGGAACTTGGCCGTGAAGACAGGATTGCAGGAGTTTCCAGCCCCGAATATATTTATTCAGATAAAGTTTTAGATCTTATTAAAGAAGGAAAGATCGCTGATGTAGGCAGTGAGCAGAAATATAATGTCGAAAAAATTGTGGCTTTGAAGCCTGATGCGGTCATTACCAATCACATTGCCAGTTTTGAAAACACTTATGATTTGTTGAAAAAAAACGGCATCGAGGTGTTTTTCCTGGATGAATATCTGGAACAGAATCCGCTGGTAAAATCTAAATATTTGTTGCTGTTTGGGAAACTTTTCGGGATGGATAAGGCTTCTGTTGTAAGGTTTAACGAGATTAAGAGCAGCTATGATTCCTTAAAGGCTTTAACCTCGAAGATAAATGAAAAACCGCTTGTTTTGGCTAATGAAATCTATGGCAGCCAATGGTATATGCCTGGCGGAAAAACCCAGTTGGCCAGGCTTTTAAAAGATGCCGGCGGTGAATATATTTTAAAGGATAATACCGAAGACAAAGCCGTTCCGATGAGTTTTGAGGAGGTTTATGTAAAAGCGAAAAATGCTCGGTTTTGGGTAAATGCCGGCAACCATTCCACTAAAAAAAGCCTGCTGATGATGAATCCCGGATACCAGAAGCTTGATGTCTTTAATGGGGGAAAAATCTATTCAATCAGCGGCCGCGAAAAAGGAAGTGCCAACGATTTTTTTGAGAGCGGCGTGGTGCGTTCTGATCTTGTGCTGAAAGATTATATCAGGATTTTTCATCCGCAATTACTTCCAGATTACCAGCTTAGATATTTAAAGGAACTTAAATAAAGGTTTTAATCTGTAATTCTTATTTTTGTGCCCAGGCAATTTTGCTTACGGTATGTGGAAATTTATTAAGAAACTTGTTTTTACGCTCATCATCCTCAGCATTCTCGGTGTTGTTGCGGGGCGTTTCATCAATCCACCCATTACACTCACCCAAATTGGCGGAATTGTGGAGTACGGCAAGCTTCAGCGCGATTATATTTCTTACGGTGAGATGGGAAACAATGTGAAAAAAGCTGTTATCGCTGCTGAAGACCAGAAATTTTTCGTTCACAACGGCTTCGATTATGACGCGATTCAGAAAGCTTATGAGAAAAATAATCAGGGGAAAAAGCTGCGCGGAGGAAGCACCATTTCACAGCAAACAGCCAAAAATGTCTTTCTTTGGCAAGGCAGAAGCTGGATACGGAAGGGTCTGGAAGCAGTTTTTACTTTTATGATAGAAAAAACCTGGGGCAAAGAGGTCATCTTGGAGCGCTATCTGAATTCCATCGAGATGGGGCAGGGTGTCTTCGGGATTGAGGCTGCTGCTGAATATTATTTTGGTAAAAGCTCTAAGAACCTCACTAAAAGTGAAGCCGCTTGGATTGCAGCAATATTGCCAAATCCCAAAAAATACGATCCCAAAAATCCGTCTTCATACTTGAAAAGAAAACATAACTGGATTATGAGGCAGATGAATAATGTGGTACTAAAATAACTGAAATGATTTTTAACTCAAATAAAGAAAAATTCGAAGATGTTCTGACGAAATATTTCAGTTTCGAGAACAAGACCAAATCTTTGGACCCTTTGTTTGATGTATTCCACAGTATAAAAAGGCAGGACCTGAAAACCGTCAACCAGTTTTTTAAAGAAAATGATGAGGTTAGGAAGAATTTCAGTCTTTATTTGAAAGACCTTTTTGCAGATAAGCCCTTCAATCTGTCTTTGACTGAAGCCAATATTTTATCTGAAAATGCTTTTTTTCCTGAGCTTAAAAAAAGAACGCTTGATAAAATTCTGCCGCCGGTTGGTAACGAAGATTCGGTTTGGTACCTTGTAGATTATATTTCGGTAAGGCCTGAAAGAGATTTAAAGTATTTTCAGAATAACAGTGCGGAGGATATTGATGAGCTCTTCCGGTTGCTTGAGATTTCCGATTTCATTGCCCGCGAATCTGTTAAAAAGGAGCTTCTTTTTGCTGCAAATATTTTGGCCTGGCGCGCGATTGGGGTTGCTCTGGATGCGGAAGTTCTTAATATGGTTCCGGAGTACAAGAATTATCACAATCCTTTTTTGGCCCTTCAGGACGAAATGGATTTGCTTATCGCAGAATATCGGGAAGATTCTGCTTATCAGCTCACTTCAAAGAACCAGCATTTCAAGCAGATCAGGATTTACCTCACCCAGTGTCTTGAGTTTGTGGACAAGGCATTCCGAAACTCTGGTAAATACGGTATTACGGGCAAGATTAACCAGTCTCTCCTTAAAATCCGTCAGCAGATCAACAGGATTTCTGATATCATTGACCTTTTGGTTATTGATAATGATTCTGACTATCTGCAGAAATCTAAAAAATTGGTTTTCAATATTTTATACTATAAATCGCACAAGAATAATATTTCCGAACTGTTTAATGACAGTACGCGCCAGATGTCGCACCTGATTACCAACCACACTGCGGAAACGGGGACCCATTACATCACTTCCACAATAAAGGAATATATGAAAATGTTCTGGAAAGCCAGTGGCGGCGGGGTGATTGTTGGTGCGCTTTGTATCCTGAAAATGCTTTACGGGTATGCGGACGGCAGTGAATTTTCACATGCGTTTATGTATGCCTTCAATTATGCCATGGGCTTCATCATGATTTACCTGATGGGATTTACGCTGGCAACCAAACAGCCTGCGATGACGGCTTCAACGATGGCGAAAGTACTTTCAGACGAAAAAAATACAAGCAAAAATTACCGTGAATTTGCGCATTTGATTTCTAAACTTTTCCGGTCACAATTTGTGGCGTTCGTAGGAAATGTCCTGTTAGCCTTTCCGGTGGCGTTGGCGGTTATCTATGGCCTGGATGTTCTTTTTAACCAAAATTTTGCAGCCGATAAATCTACAGTCTTACTTCGGGATTTGGATCCGTTCAATTCCAAAGCGCTGTTGCATGCGAGCATTGCCGGATTTTTCCTCTTCATTTCAGGAATTATTTCGGGGAATGTGGGTAACAATTCCGTGTATTACCAGATTCCTGCGAGAATTGAAAAAAATCCATTAATTAAAGGTATTTTAGGGCAAAAAGCAGCCCGCGGAATTTCAAGGTATTATTCGAAAAACTGGGCTGGGATCGTGTCTAATTTTTGGTTTGGTGTCTTCCTGGGAGTTACGGGTCCCATTGGTAAATTTTTAGGCCTCGATTTGGATATCAGGCACATTACTTTTGCGGCAGGCAATTTTGCGATTGGGTTGTACGGTAAAGAATTTAATGTGGATTCCTATACATTCTGGATTTCACTGATAACGGTTTTTCTGATTGGTTTTTTCAATTTCCTGGTAAGTTTTGGCCTTTCCATGGCATTGGCTTTCCGTTCAAGGAAAATTACTTTTGGTGGCGTAAGAGAGATTCTGAAGGAAATTCGGCGCTATTTTTTCCAGAACCCGCTTCGGTTCTTTTTCCCGATCCGTTCCAGCGAGCTCGATTTGCGGGCTAAGGAAATGGTGGAAAAAGTTTCTACAAAATCTGAAGGTCACTGATTTTCTCCTCCCCGAATTTCTCCTGGAATTTTTTCAGGAAAAAACTTTTTTTCAGGCGGAAATCATTTTTCAGAAGTGGTGAAAATATCCTGATTTTCAAAACTTTATTCTCAAGATTCACCGATTCTATTTCTTCAAACATCGTGGCATCCAGATAATCTTCCAAAAAATCTTTCACTTCCAATGCCAGTAATTTGTGTTCAAAACCATAAATCTTCGCAAAAGCTTTAACAAGTTCTGATGACCGATATTCTCTTTTTTTCTTTTTCATAGATACGAGTTTCGAGATACGAGTTACGTGATACGACTTGTTGGTTAAAAATTTTACTTTTAGTTTTCGTCTTTTCCTTTATTCCAGTTTTCACGAACCCATTTTAAATAATTATTTATTTTTCCACCCAGTAAATTGTAATCGTTATGTAATTCTTCAAACTCAGGTTTTAAATTTGGATATAATATCATGATTTTTTCTAGATGACCAATGGTTTCATCACAGCTGGAATGACAAAAAACTAAAAAACGTTCATATTCCTTTTTGTAAACACTTCTTCCATACCCTTCAATAATATTAGAAACTACAGAATCAGATGACCTTCTTAATTGGCTGCCCAATTCATACAATTCATATTTAGGTAATTTTAAAGAGGCAGGATGAGTTTTAATAAACAGATTAAGACTGATTTTATAAATATCCAAATTTCTATAACTCATAACAATATGATTTTCTTTAACTCAAACCTCGTACCCCAAACCTCGTATCTCGTATCAAATTTCAAAAACTCTCGACTCCTCATTAATCCTCTTCACCACCGCCTCAGTACGGTCCTTATGTGTATCCGTAATGAACATCTGTCCGAAGTTTTCCTGATTGATCAGCGAAATCAATTGCGAAACCCGGTGATCATCCAACTTATCAAAAATATCATCCAGCAAAAGAATTGGATTTTTTCCGGTGAGTTCTTTTATTTTTTTGATCTGAGCGAGTTTCAGCGAAATCAAAAAAGACTTTTGCTGACCTTGCGAACCTGTTTTTTTAATGAGGTTTCCGTTCATTTCAAACAACAGATCATCCTTGTGAATTCCTGAGGAAGTGTAAGTCAGTAAACGGTCTTTTTCCAGATTTTCCTTCAGAAGAATCTCCATCGAGATCTCTGCTAAATCTGATGAATAAGCCAGTGCGACGGTTTCCTTTCCACCTGAAATAATTTTATAAAATTGTTGCACAACAGGATTTAATTCAGAAACAAACTGATTTCTTTTTTCAAAAATTTTACTTCCGAATTTAATGAGCGGTTCGTTATAAATCTCCAGTGAATCGGGATCAAAAGTCCGGTTTTTCTGAAAATATTTTAAAAGGGCATTCCTTTGTTTCAGTGTTTTTTGGTACTGAATAATGTTGAAAAGATATTCAGAATCGGTTTGCGAAATCATGCCGTCCAGAAATTTCCGGCGGCTCTCTCCTGAATCGGAAATGAGGTTAGAATCGTATGGAGAAATCATCACGCTTGGCAAAAAACCGATATGATCGGCCATTCTTTCGTAGGTTTTATCATTTTTTTTGATGATTTTCTTACTGTCTTTCGGTTGTTGAATTTTAATGATAGTGTCTTTTTCGCCATCAAAAATTTCAGCTTCTATCGCAAAGAAATCTTCGTTGAACAGAATATTACTCAAATCTGTATTTCCCAAAAAACTTTTGCCGACAGAAATATAATGCAGCGCATCCAGCACGTTCGTTTTCCCCACGCCGTTATTTCCCACAAAACAGTTGATTTGTGGTGAAAAATCAAATGATTTCGAGGGGTGATTTTTAAAATTGATTAGTAAAAGTTTGCGGATAATCATACTCCTAAAATTTGTTGAAGTTTTTCAGGATTTTGTCTGTTGTCCCAAAATGAAACGATTTGTATCTGTGTTTCAGTAAATTTATAAACCAGACTATAATTTCCAAATATTAAAATTCGGCATGAGCTTTCACCGATTTCTTTTCCTGAAAATGGCTGTATTTTAAGCTGTTCTGTTTTCGATTTGATTTTTAATCTCAGTTTTTTTAAAAATAATTGCTCTTGTTTCTATGCTTCCAGTACTTAAAGATCTCATCTCGCTGCGATTTTGCAAAGTGTGACCAAACTACTTCTAATTCAGCCATTCTTCATCCATTTTGTCAATTTCTTCTTCGGTATAAACCCGTCCTTGTTGTATATCTTCCAAACCACGCGTGATCATTTTCATATAAACCGGGTGCAGCTCAACTTTTTCCTCCTTAAAATACTCATCCACTTCCGCATCCGTCATTGGTTTTTCAGTTTCGTAAAAGGATGGCAGTTCGTTTACAGCTGGAATTTCATTGTTCATCAAATCCCAGATTTTAAACAGGAGATTTCTGTCCGCACTTGTCTGTATTGCGAGTATGAGCTTGTTTTTAATGCTTTCCAGATTTTCCATCGGCAGATAATTTTAAGTAAAGATAAAGTTTAAAAACTTTGTATCAAAACCAGAAAAATAAACGGCAGCCCCGAACAAAGTTCCACCCCAAAAGAAAAATACGAATCACGGTGCGTAGGTTCCGCAAAATAAATCAGAGTGAAAGTTGCGGCGCATGTTAGAAAAAAAGCAATTTTGAAATCTGTTTTTAAGACATGAATGGCTAAAAATGCTGCAAGAAAACAAAGTATATGAGCCACAAATTTTGTGTTTTGCACCCCGATTAATTTTGGAAAAGTTACTACGTCATCATCGTGCATATCGCGGATGTCGAAAGGTAAAACCAAAGCGGTGATGAACAGAAAACTGATCAGAAAAATTTCAATATTAAATTCCGGCAGGAAGAGCCACGCATTCACGAGACCCCAAACCAATCCTACATAAAAAATCTTTAGCAAAGGAATTTTCCTCACAAAATTTTCCAGAAAAAAAGAGTTATAGAACAATCCCAAAATCACAATCACGAGCCATTTCAATAGCCGGATTTCATGATGATGAACAAAAATTAACATCACCGAAATGATTCCGCATAAAAAATTGATTATTAGAATTTTATAGAACAATCTGTGATTCTGATATTTGGTGTAAATGTATCCGCTAAAATAGGTGATGAAGATGAGAAAGACCGTTGGCCAGCGGAATGCGCGCTCCTCAAACATAAAAAATACCCCAAACAGCGTTCCCATTAAAGACACAAAAAACTGGCTGTCGATTAAGTATTTTTTTACTAATTTTAGTGATGGCATTGCGCAAATTTAACCATTAAATCGTTTTGCCATCTATAAAAGACCATACTTCGATCATATGAGGAATATTAGCAAAATCTTTACGTTTCTGTTTTTCCTGCTGCTGATGATGACGCCACTTTTTGGGCAGAATTATTATGATTCGCAATGGAAAAAAATTCAAAACAACTCTAATCAGGGGCTTTACAAATCGAATCTGCCCATCATTCTCGAAATCCAAAATCAGGCTATGAAAGACAACAATGCGGTCCAGCTCATCCGCTCACTGAAAGCTGAATTCAGTATTGTGAACCGAACCCGGGATGATGCTAAAAACGATGCGGCGTCCCAGTTTTTCAAAAAACTTGAAGGTTTGGAGCAGAATCTGAATGGCGAGGAGAAACTGGTTTATCAGGTGCTCTTGGGCGAATTTTTTAATGATTACTACCGCAGCAATCAGTGGAAAATTAACCAAAGAACTAATATCAGTTCGCAGGATTTTTCGCAGATTGAAACATGGTCGAAACTTGATTTTAAGAATTACCTGAACTTACATTTTTTAAAGCTCGAAAAGGAATCTCAGGCATTGAAGAACATTCCGATGTCCAAATACAAATCCATCTTTGAAGAAACTCAGGATCTGGAATATTTTCCGTCTTTATTCGAGTGGAATTCAGTTCAGTATATCAATTTTCTGAAGCATACCGGATTGTTTACACCTAATGAAATTAAAATCAACCATTCTAAAATTATTTCCGTTTATGATGAACTGATTGCCAAAAACAGCGGCAATTCCAAACTGTATTTCCAGCATCAAAAATTGCTTTACGATTGCGATTTTAACAACTGCAAGGATAAGTTGAAGCAGCTTCAGGCATTGGAAAGTTCATCACACGAAGGCGATTACAAATTGATGATTGTCGAGGATATCATCGATGAACTTACTCGCGAAGGGAAGCAGAAAGAAGCGATGATTTGGGTAGAAAATGCCAAAAAACAATACCCCAAATCACCGTTTTTAGCAAATATTAAAAACAAGGAGAGTCAGATTACGGTTCCCACTTTGGTCATTAAATACGAAACCCACACTCAGCCGGAGAAACCAATTCATCTCGCGGCGGAACACAAAAACGTGGATGAATTTTCGCTGAATATTTATGAGGTTAAAAATAATGAAGAGGGCTTTTTAAAATATGTCCAAAACCAATATCAGAAAAATAATTTCACGGAACTGAAGAAAACCTTGGTCCGGAGAGAAAATTTTACTTTACAGAATTTAAAAGATTTTAAATCATACAAAACTGCACTGGAAATAAAACCTTTACCTTCCGGAATTTATGTTGCAGAATATATTGTGGAGAATGCTGTGCAGGAAAACTTCTGGTTCATCGTCACCAATTCAAGAATTGTTTTTGAAAATAAAGACGTGCGAAACAGCGCGAAAAACTTGCTGAAACTCGTCGACCGTGAAAATGGAAAAGCCATCGCGGACGAAAGCTTGGTCTTCAATGAATATGTGAACGGGAAAAAACTGACAGCGACCACTGCGAAAACTGATGGAAAGGGTGTTTTCAACTATCCGAGTTCTGCAAATCAGAATTATTACAGATACTATTTGGTGAAATCCGGAAGTAACGGTTATAACCTCACCAACAGCTACGGGCGGGAATATTATTACGCAAACCAGCCTAAAATCGCCACTTACCAAGCGCAGATTTTCCTGGACCGGGCGATCTACAGACCGGGCCAAACTGTTTATTTCAAGGTGATTACGACGAAACTTTTAAACGAGAAAGAAGCCGTGGTTCCCAACCAAAAACAGGAAATCACCCTCATTGATGCCAATGGCGAAGAAGTTTCAAAACAAACATTTACAACGAATGAATTTGGCTCTTACTTTGGCAGTTTCACCCTTCCGAAGGGAAAACTGAACGGTGCGTTTGAGCTTGAAGTAAACAGCAGCGGTTTTGAGGACAGCTTTTCAAAACAGTTTCAGGTGGAAGAGTACAAACGTCCAAAATTCGAAGTAACTTTTGAGCCGGTAAAAGGCGAATATAAATACGGACAAACGCTCGAAATTAAAGGAAAAGCAATGACTTTTTCCGGCATTCCGCTGAGCAATGCCACCGTAAATTATGAGATTAAAAAACGAAATATCCGATGGATGTATTTCTGGTGGTATCCGCGCGGAAACGATAATGAAAACTCGGTTTTAGGTTCTGCGAAAACCAATGAAAAAGGGGAGTTCACCATAAAAGCTGACCTGAAGAAAGATGAAACTTTGGACGGAATTCAGGTGGACAACTACCAGTTCAGCGCTTCAGTGACCGACATCAATGGTGAAACGCAGTCTGCTGAAACCAATGTCAAGGTGGCCTCGGTTTCCCATTATATCAAAACGGATGAGGTGAAAGACCGCTTCACGGATGAAAATGTAAAAATAAAGGTTGAAACTAAAAATTATAATGATCAGAATCTGGCAAAATCTTACAGCGTAAAACTTTCAAAACTGGAAGCACCGAAAAGGATTTTCAGGGATAATTTTAAAGATGAAATTCAGAATCTGCCGCAGTTTTCTGAAAGTGAATTCGTTCAAAAATTTCCGCAAGACCGTTTTGATAAAAATGATTTGCAGGAAAACCGGAAAGTAGAAAAAGTGGTGGTGAACCGGGTTGAAAATCAAACAGCTTCAAACAACATCGAACAAGGTCAAACTTTAGATCTCGGAAAACTCACCGCCGGGACTTATCGCCTCGAGCTTTACAACATCGAGGGCAGAGACACCATCAAGACCGAAAGAGATTTTGAAGTTTTTGATAAAAGATTCCTCACCGACTCCCAAAAACCTTTCCTGAAAGTTCTGCAGGACAAAACGGAAATCAACCGCGGTGAAAAAGCGTCTGTTTATGCATATTCCGCAGTTCCCGATGCGGTGGCGAATATTTTTGTGCAGAATGGCAACGGCGAAACTTTAACCCTTCAAAAGCCTTTTAAAAATGGTGTTTTGGAATATGAAGTTACCGCACCGAAAGACGAGGGCATCAATGTTGTGAATGTTCAGGTGCAGGTGGTGGCTTTCAACGATGTACAAACGCAAAGTGTTAATTTCCGGATCAATTCCGCTAACAAACCTTTGAGGATTGAAACGGTGACATTCCGCGATAAAATTCAGCCAAATTCTGAAGAAAAATGGACGGTAAAAATCCTCGGTGATGATAAGGAGAGAATTCAGGCAGAAGTTTTGGCGAATATGTATGATATGTCGCTGGATCAGTTTGCCGCGAACAGTTATTCCTGGGGAAAACTTTTCAACAGGCCTTTTATTCAGAATGAATATGGCATAAATGAAAATTTGGCGCAGGAGCATTACAGCAGGCGTTACAGATATTTGAACGGAAAATACGTTCAGGTGCCGCAGTTTAACTGGTTTGATGGTAGTATTTATGGAGCTCCAAGAATCATGAAACAATCGGCAGTTTACGCTGAATCAGTTGCAATGCCGAGTGCGCCTGTTGCAAATCAAGCACGTGATGCTGATGGAGCTGTGGTTACTGCCATGGGAGCAAAACGCGAAAATGCATCATTATCTTATGCTGCAGATTCAATGAAAACAACTGAAATTGAGAAAACAGCGTTGGAAAATGTTCCAGTCCGTCAAAATCTTAACGAAACCGCGTTTTTCTATCCTAATCTGATGACCGATAAAGACGGCAATGTGAATTTTGAATTTACTTCGCCGGAGGCCCTCACCAAATGGAAAATGATGTTTCTGGCTCACACCAAAGACGCGAGAGCTGCCACTTTGGAAAAAGAAGTGATGACGCAGAAAGACTTCTCCGTAACTCCTAATTATCCAAGATTTTTACGGGAAGGCGACGAACTGAATTTGCAGTCGAAGTTGAGCAATTTAACTTCTGCAAAATTAAATGGAACCGCCGCTTTACAGATTTTGGATGCCTTCACTAATGAAGATATTTCGGATAAATTCGGAATCAATCGGTTGACAGCGGTTTCAGGATATAATAAAGAACAATCTTTTTCTTTGGATGCAAATGGAAATTCGTCTGCAACCTGGAAATTGAAAGTGCCGAATAATGTTTCTTCAATCATTATTAAAATTGTTGCTCAGGCAGGTAATTTTTCTGATGGAGAACAAAAAGCAATCGCAGTTCTTCCGAACAGAATGCTGGTGACTGATGCCGTTCCGATTTTCGTGAAAGAAGGTCAAACGAAGACTTTCATTTTAGAAAATTTGGCTAAAAATACTTCCACTACAGCGACCAGCGTTTCAAATTCTCTGGAACTCACCACAAATCCAATTTGGGAAATCCTATTCGCATTGCCAAGCCTGAAGGACGACCAAAATCTTTCTGCGGATGTGGTGTTTAATAAATGGTTTGCGGATGTGCTTGCTTCGGAAATTTTCAAAGCCAACCCAAGGATGAAAACCGTTTTTGATGAATATCAGGACAAAGGTTTGCTCACTTCAAATCTTGAGAAAAATCAGGAACTGAAACAGTTGCTCCTCGAGGAAACACCGTGGGTTCTGGAAAGTAAAAATGAGACCGAACAAATGCAGAAATTAGCGCGCCTTTTCGATGCGAACACGATGCGGAATTCAATCAACAGCGACTGGGAAGAGCTGAAAAAAATGCAGAATCCGGACGGTGGTTTCAGTTGGTATCCCGGTTATCCGAGTTCGTACTACACGTCGCTTTACATCCTGAAAAATTTAGGCAGAATTAATGAGTGGCTGAAAGGAAACCTGGACGGTTATCAAAGTGGTGAACAGAAGGCAATGGTAGAGAAACTCGTGAGTTTTGTAGATTCGGAAGTACATAAATATTGGGACGTGAAAAAAGAGTATGTTTGGAACAATTATGTTCTGGATTTCCTCGACACGCGCCATTACTGGGAAAATGATTATCCGTTGAAAGGGAAAGGTGCGCAACTGAAAGCTTTGGTCATTAAAAAAGCTCCGACCGCGAAAATCACGGATTTCACATTCTTTGGTCTGCACAGGGCAGCGTTGTTATTCGACGCTTATAAACTGACGGCGCTTTCAAAAAAATTGATGACGTACTTAAAGGAGACTTCTACAAATACCGAAACACAGGGCGTTTACTGGAAACAAAACCTGAACGAGTGGGGTTGGTATTCGTCAAAAACAGTGAACCACGCCGGAGCATTGGAAGCCTTTAACAAGCTTACTCCTGGCGATTTTAATTACATTGAAGAAATGAAAATCTGGCTCATTACGCAGAAGGAAGTTTCAAATTGGGACACGTCGAGAAGCACGGCCGAAGTCATTTATACAATTCTGAATTCCGGAAAATCATGGACTGGAACAGAAAGTGATAAGGCAACGATTGTTTGGGGCGGCAAAACTTTGGAAAATCCTGATACGAAAGCCACAGGTTATGTGAAGAAAACCCTGAAGCCTGAAAACACTGATAAAAATTTAGGAACAGTGACCATCACAAAACCGGGAGCAGGAATTGTGCAGGGAGGCTTGTTCTGGCAGTATTATGAGGATTTGGATAAAATTAAATCTTCTGAAACCTACATTTCCATCACGAAAGAACTGTACCGTAAAATAAAAACGGAAAACGGCGAAGAACTTCAGAAAATCACAGCAACAACTCCGCTGAAAGTCGGCGATAAAGTGACGGTAAGAATGATCCTGAACACCGACAGAAATATGGAATTCATCCATCTGAAAGATATGCGTGCTGCCGGTTTTGAACCTTTGGACGTGATTTCCGGTTATCAGTGGAAAAACAGTCTGGGTTATTACCAGTCTACCAAAGATGCGTCAACCAATTTCTACATCGAATACATGCCGAAAGGAAAATATGTCTTTGAATACGATTTGGTGTGCAACGCTTCAGGAACCTTCAGCAACGGTATTTCCACTTTGCAGAATTATTACGCACCGCAGATGAATGCGCATACGAAAGGATCGAAGGTTTCCATAAGCCAATAAAATCAAATAATCACAAGAATCCCGTTTGAAATTTTTAGAGCGGGATTTTTTTTAACAACCCGAGGATTCAATTTCAATAACTGCGAATGTATTTCATGGAAAATAATTTATTTCAGTTTGTAGGTTGAAAATCTCAGGATTTTTTATGGGCCATTCCGGGAAAGCCGGCCCACATGCCACTACCATTTCCCGGAACCGCGCTTTCCGCTGTATCTTTTTCGGCGGCTTCGGAAGTTTCCTCAGCCACCAAAAAAGGATGCCGCTGCAATCGCTTGTCCGGTGATAAAGTAACCGTAAGAATGATTTTGAATTCCGCCAGAAATATGGAATTCATCCACCTGAAAGATGTGCGTGGATTCTCAAAAAGAGAGGTTAATTTTTAAAACACAACCGGACTATTGCTTATGAAAATGCTCTGGAAATGCTTCCTCCGGCTTCATCCTGAAAATATTAAGCAAAAACCAGGATTTCAGAAATCCGTAACCGTAAGAAAACATCTGTATATAAGTCGCAATCACCGCCATTCCCGCAATGCTGATATTCCTGGTTTTCCAAAGCGCGTGGAAAAACACCAAAAACGTGTACACACCGTACATCGCAAGGATAAACCCGTTGCCTAAAAAGAAATACTCAATAAATCCAAGCACATAGCCAATCAGAAAAAGGGACGGAAAGGCAAATGTAATCTTCACATAATTGGGGTGACGCTGATTCAGGATTGGCCTTGCAATACCAAACTGGCTCACCTGTTTCGAAAATTTCCCAAAATCGGTTCTACGCTTGTGGTAAGCACCAATATCGTCGAAAAAAGCAGTTTTATAGCCTTTTTCCCAAAGTGTCATCGATAAATCAGGATCTTCGCCAATCCGCATTTCCGAGAATCCGCCAACATCTTCAAAAGCCGATTTTCTCACCCCCATATTGAAACTTCGAGGTTGAAATTTCGTCACCGCACTTTTATTTCCGCGAATTCCGCCGGTCGTAAAAACGGAAGTCATAGAGTAGGAAATCGCTTTCTGCATCAGGTTGAAACCTTTATGAGCTTTGTCTGCACCGCCAAATGCATCACACGGAATTTCGACGATATTTTTCCTGATGTTTTTGATATAATCTTTTTCCACGATAACGTCGCTGTCCACAAAGACCAGCCATTCGCCTTTAGCGCGCCTTGCACCGTAGTTTCTGGAAAGTCCCGGCCCGGAATTGTCCTTTCTGAAAAACTGGATATTCAGCCGATTCTCAAAAAGCTCAACCGTGGGCAAAAGTGCAATCAGCGAACCGTCATCCACCACGATCACCTCAAAATCCTTGTCCGTCTGAAAGGCAAGGGAATTCAGCAGCTCGAAAAGCTCATCTTTCCGGTTGAAAATAGCGATGATGATGGAAATGCTTGGGTTCAAATTCAATTTTAAAATATATTAGTTCATCAGTGCAGCAATAGCAGCTGGTAGATTGCTGCATCTTTAGCTTGGTTCGTTGTTTTTAGACTTTTTGCTTCCTTCGTACATCTCATACTGCAGAAATCTGGTTTCCAGTTTCCCGTTGTAGAGTTTTACTTTCCTCGAAGGGCGCAAACCTATTTTTTTTACAGCTTGAAGATCAGAGGAAATCAGCCAAGCCAAAGTGTTCGGATAACCGGTTTTAAAAGTATCGCCGATTTTCTTGTAGAATTCATCAAATTTAATCGAAATTCTTTCGTCATACGGCGGATTGAAGACCATCAGCAAAGGGAAAAGTTCTTTTGTGGATTCGAAGAAATTCTTTTTTTGCACTTCGATGACGTCTTCCATTTCTGCGGCTTGTATGTTGATTCGTGCCGCGTTCAGCATTCGTGCGTCGATGTCGTAGCCAACGATTTTTCCTTCAAATTCCTTTATCCTGTTGATCCGGAATTCCTTTATTTTTTGGAACAGTTCCTCATCATAATTTTTCCAGTTCTGGAACGCAAATTTTTTCCTGAAAATCTGAGCCGGAAGATCCATAGCAATCATGGCTGCTTCTATCAGGATGGTGCCGCTGCCGCACATCGGATCCAGGAAATTTCCTTTGCCGTCCCAACCCCCAATCTGCAGCATTCCGGAGGCTAAAACTTCATTGATGGGAGCTTCGCCCTGTTCCTTACGGTAGCCGCGCTTAAACAGCGGCTCGCCCGATGAATCCAAAGAAACCGTCACAAAATCTCGGTCAATATGCAGGTTGAATTTTATGTCCGGGTTTTTGGGATCCACATTCGGGCGCTGTTTGTATTTTGTCCTGAAAAAATCTACGATGGCGTCCTTCATTTTCAAGGTCATAAACTGGGAGTGCGTAAATCTTTCGGAATGAACCGTCGCGTCAATCGCAAAACTCTGATTGACATACATAAACTCGTCCCAGTTGAACTTCAGCAGTTTATCATAGAATTTATGCTCATTAAAGGCTTTAAATTCATAAATGGGAACTAAAATTTTTACCGCTGTGCGAGCCGAATAGTTGATTTTATAAAGAAAGCCAAGGTCACCTTCGCAGTTGACGGCGCGGGTTTTTATCTCGACGTTTTTGCCGCCGAGTTTTTTAATTTCTTCTGCTAAAATTGGCTCCAGCCCGTAGAATGTTTTTATCTGGATATGTAAATTATCGGTGTTCATGGATTTGCTGCTGAAATCGGATATCCCGCAAATTTAACTATTTTTGCACTATGGCGTGGTTCAAAACCTGGTTTAATACACCTTACTATCATATTCTTTACAAAAACCGTGATCTTACAGAGGCTGAAGCCTTTATTTCTTTATTGGTAATGGATTTGGAGCTTCCGGAGTATGCGGAAATTATTGATCTGGCGTGCGGCAAAGGCCGGCATTCAGTTTACCTGAATAATCTCGGATACAGGGTTTTGGGACTTGATTTGTCTGATGAAAGCATTGCCCACAACAGACAGTTTGAAAATGAAGACCTGAAATTTGAAGTTCATGATATGCGCGATAAGATCGACGGTGGAAAAGCGGATGCTGTTTTCAATCTTTTTACAAGTTTTGGCTATTTCGATGATCCTCAGGATGATAAAAAGGTTTTTTCTTCTGTTTTTGATATTCTGAAACAGGACGGTTACTTTGTCCTGGATTTTTTAAATGAAAAATATGTGAAAAACACCCTTGTTGAGGAAACTGTGGTTGAAAGGAATGGTATCGATTTTAAAATTAAAAAGAAAATCGAAGGTCAGCACGTGATCAAGGATATTTACTTTAATGATAAAGGCGAAGATTTTCATTTCTTTGAAAAAGTGAAACTCCATACTTTGGAGGAAATTGATGCCCTGGCGACGGAATGCGGTTTCCAGCGCGAAAAGCTGTATGGGAACTACAGTCTGGGAGTTTTTGAGCTCGAGACTTCGCCACGCTGTATCAATATTTTTAAAAAGGTTGGTGTATGATTTTAACCTTACTCATATTAAGTGTCCTGGTGGGTGTTGTATTGGGCAAATTCTTTGGTTCAAAGCAAAAACTTGCAAAATATCTGCTTATTCTCAGTGCCGGATTTTTGATTACGATCTGCCTGAATGAAGTTTTTCCACAGGTTTATCATTCTGAAAATCATAATATTGGCGCCTGGGTTATCGGTGGTGTCATTCTTCAGATGCTGCTCGAAAATTTTACCAAAGGGTTTGAGCACGGTCACTTTCATCACCACAATAATGATGCGGTGCTGCCGGCTGGCCTGATCGTGGGGTTGTTTATTCATGCATTTATCGAAGGCATTCCTTTAGCCGGCGAAACGGAAGTTTTTTCCCCGTACTTGCAGGGTATCATTTTTCACAACCTCCCGATTTCTTTTGTGCTGGGTGCTTTTTTGTTCAGAAATAAAAAACTTTCAGCTTATTCCTGGTTGATTATCATCTTATTTGCAGGCGCCTCACCGCTGGGGCTTTTGCTCGGAAAATATTTTAATCCTGATTGGCAGCCTTATTTTCTGGCGATCGTTGGAGGTATCTTCCTGCATATTTCTTCTGTTATTATTTTTGAAAGCAACAAAAACCATAATACGGACTGGACTAAAATCGCTTTGGTGATTCTCGGTGTACTGCTGGCGATGACAGGGCATTTATTTCATCACCATCATTAATAAAAAAAACTCCGAACTGAAACAGTCCGGAGCCTTCATTAAATTTTCACACTATTTAAAACTTCCAACCCAATGTTAAAGTGACATTGTTTTGGCTGTTTTTTGTTTCTGAAACCACTGCAGCTTCGTTTGCAAAAAAAGCAGAGTTTGAGTAATATTCAGTTCCGGCTGTAGAAAAACCTTGTAAAAACGGCATATGGTAATTTGTCCATATATTGTTGTAGGCAGCATCTACATAGAAGGTCTTGAAATCATAACCAAGGCCAAGACCAAACATTTCTTTTTTACCAGAATACAAGTTACCGTATGAGGAATTAGTATTCACCTGACCTAAATTATCAATAGAGGCCATAGCGATCATGTCACTGTATGGGCCGGTTGTAAGACCGTACCCGCCTCTTAACCTGAACTGCTGGATACGGTATTCTGCACCAACTTTCACTTCAGAAACGTTTTTATAGTTGGCATCTAGGAAATTATCCATTTCCGTCTGTGCTGCAGAACCCATTTTACCGAATTTAGGTTTCGTAATTCCTAATGAATAATCTACGTTCACTGCTAAATTCTTGCTTGGAACGAAAGCCGCACTCAAAGTAGCTTTCATTGGCGAAGCAAAACTTATGTTCTCGGAATACTCGCCATCGTCCGCAGAATCGTAACCGTAGAAAGTGTAAGTTCTGTCGATGTTCCACCATGTGGGCGTTTCTACCGCTGCACCCAATCTGAACTGGTTGTTTACTTTGCCGATAACGCCAACTGTTGCAGAAAAACCGGTGGCATCTTCAAGATATGGCGTGTACTGCTTATAAAAAGTTTCAGAGCCGCCATCGCTTGCAAATTTCATTGATGCATAATCATACTGCTGAAAATTGGAACCGTGTAAGTTCAAACCTGCACCAACATAAAACCTGTTGTTATAATTTCCGCCCAGGCCGAGGCTCATTTTAGTTAAATCTCCAATTCTGTCATATGCGTGGGCATTGAGCGAGATTCTGTCGCCGTCATCTAAAGTAAAGGCAACATTACTATTGCCTGCTGTTTCCGCATATTCATCCAGCGATTTTGTGGAAAAATTAACACCAAGGTTTACGAATTTCCACGGCGAGGTAGAACGCGTCTCGAAAACCACAATTCCGCCAACCTGTCCTACATCTGCTTTATTGGCCGTGTTCTCGACAGCATTGCCAAACAGACCTGTTGAAATTTTAGAATTATTGATGCTCAGCGTTCCGGAAAGGTCGCTTGCAATAGCAACGCCAATTCCCGCCGGGTTTGAATTTAAAACCGAAGCATCCGCTCCCAAAGCTCCCATAGCACCTGCCATGGCATTGTATTTTGATGAGCCGTTCAACCCTGAGTTTGAATATACATCAACTGAATTTTTTAGGACAGATGCGTCCTGTGCCTGCGCATAAAAAGCAGCTGAGATTGATAAAATCGCTAAAGACTTTTTAATCATTTATTTTATATATTTTTAATTTTTTAAATTAGAATCTGCCACCGCCGGTTCTCATGCCGCCACCTCGTGATGAGCTTCCGCTTGAAGATGAACCGGAGCTGAATCCACCTGATCTGGAACCGCTGTCATAGCTTCTGTTCTCAAAACTTCTGTTTTCAAAAGTCCTGTTTTCAAAGGTTCTGTTTTCAAACCTTGGCGCAGATCTTTGCTGTGGTATCTGTCTCTGTGTAGGCGCAGTTCTTTGCGTATTGCCGGTTCTCATTGTTTCACCGGTTCTCATTCTTGGCTGTGCGGTACCGTCCTGAATGATTACTGGCCTTTGCATGGTGTTGCCGTTTCGGATTGTAGCGCCGCTGGGCTGTGTCATTCTTCCGGTATTGCCGTTGTAGAAGCCATCTGCACCTCTTTTTCTTTGTGGTGCTCTGTAATAACTTCCATAATACGGGCTTCCGTAGAAATAGGGATCATAGCCATAATAGCCGTAAGGATTGTAATATCCATAGTAAGGGCTGTATCCATAGAATCTTGAATAACCCCACGGATAATAGCCAAAGTAAGAATTATAACCCCAAGGACCGAAATCGAAGAACGGATCATAATAACCATATCCCCATGGGCTTCCCCAACCGAAGCTCATTCCGTAGTAGCCGCCCCATCCGTATCTTGGATAGAATCCGTAACCGTAGCCGAACGGATAACCCCAGCTGTTATAATGGGTTTCAGAACCTGAATAAGTTCCCCAGTCTGAAGATTTTACGTTATCACTGGCCCAGTTGTCGTTCTGGTAACGGTTTCTTTTATTCAGCTGGTTTTGTCTGCTTTTTTCGATCGTACTTGTTGAATCTTTGTAATCATAAGTTTCACCTACCCGGTTACCGCTTTCGTATTCGGTTGCCACAGGCAAAGTGTCAGTATTCGGATCGTAGTAAACACCGTCTGTTTCGGAGTAGCCGCCGGTATATGCCCCACAGGAGACCATCAGCATCCCTGCAGAAACGCCTAAAACTGCTTTAGATTTTAGCAGTCCCCATAGATTTGGATGTATATTTTTTTTCATAATAAATGTGAAAAATTTTAATTTAAATTATATTTGCACTTTATACTGTACGTGTACCTTTCATGAGGTTTCGTTACCGTAAAAATACACTTTTTAAATTAGATATAGAGTTCAGGAAAAAGTTAAATCAAGACTTAAAAAAGTTAAAACAAATTAAAAAATATAATGGCAAAGCTAACTTCAAGAAGCGAGGATTACAGCAAATGGTATAATGAGCTGGTGGTAAAGGCAGATCTTGCTGAAAATTCAGGAGTAAGAGGATGTATGGTGATCAAACCGTACGGTTACGCGATCTGGGAAAAAATGCGGGACGAGCTGGACAGGATGTTTAAGGAAACGGGTCACCAAAATGCGTATTTCCCCATCTTTATCCCGAAGAGTTACTTTGAAGCGGAAGAAAAAAATGCAGAAGGTTTTGCCAAAGAATGTGCTGTAGTCACGCATTACAGATTAAAAAATGATCCGGAAAATCCCGGAAAACTCATCGTGGATCCGGAAGCAAAGCTTGAAGAGGAACTCATCGTGCGCCCAACTTCTGAAGCAATTATCTGGAGTACTTATAAAAACTGGATTCAGTCATACAGGGATTTACCGATTTTGATTAACCAGTGGGCGAATGTCGTGCGTTGGGAAATGAGGACCAGGCTCTTCCTGAGGACCGCTGAATTTCTGTGGCAAGAAGGACATACCGCTCATGCCACAAAACAGGAAGCGGTTGAAGAAACCGAAAAAATGCTTGAAGTGTATGCGGATTTCGCAGAAAGATTTATGGCTGTTCCTGTAATTAAGGGTATTAAAACACCTTCTGAAAGATTCGCCGGCGCAGAAGAAACGTACTGTATCGAAGCGATGATGCAGGACGGAAAGGCGCTGCAGGCGGGAACTTCCCACTTCCTGGGCCAGAATTTTGCGGAAGCTTTCGATGTGAAATTTACCAATAAAGAAGGGAAAATGGAGCACGCGTGGGCCACTTCGTGGGGGGTTTCAACAAGGCTTATGGGAGCGCTGATTATGGCCCATTCCGATGATCATGGTTTGGTATTGCCGCCGACCTTAGCACCGATTCAGGTGGTCATTGTTCCGATCTTCAAAGGGGAAGAGCAGCTTAACCAAATTAACGAAGTGGCTTTTGAGCTTCAGGGCAAATTAAAGGCTAAAGGAATTTCTGTAAAATACGATAATGACGACCAGAACAAACCAGGCTGGAAATTTGCCGAGTACGAACTGAAGGGTGTTCCGGTGCGTATCGCAATGGGAGCCAGAGACCTGGAAAACAAGACGGTTGAAATCGCCAGAAGAGATAATTTAACCAAAGAAGTTCGCCCTCTGGAAAACATCGAAAATTACATTGAAGAATTATTAAAAACCATTCAGAACGATATTTATAACAAAGCACTCAGTTTCAGAGCTGAAAATATCACTGAGGTCAATTCATACGAAGAATTCAAAAAGGTGCTTGAAGAAAAAGGCGGATTCATTTCTGCCCACTGGGACGGCACAGCGGAGGAGGAAGAACAGATCAAGAACGAAACCAAAGCGACGATCCGCTGCATACCGTTAGATGCAAAAGCAGAAGAAGGAGTGTCGCTCATTTCAGGCAGGCCTTCGAACCGCAGAGCCATCTTCGCAAAAGCGTACTGATGCATTATAAACGCACGTTTAAGCTTTAGATAAAATATTGTTAAAATTGGACAAACGATAGTTTATTGGATTGAAATTTGCTATATTTGGTTAGTTAACATTTAAAATAAACTATTATGTCATTAAACGTTATTGATCTTATCAAAGGTCAGTTAGGTCCTGCATTAGTTTCGCAGGCAGCTTCCCAGTACGGTGAAAGCGAATCAGGAATTTCAAAAGCTATCAGCGGTCTGCTTCCTGCTGTAGTTGGTGGTTTGGCAAACAATTCCAGCAACTCTACAGTTTTGGATGCGATCACCGGAGCATCATCAAGCGGATTATTAGGAAACCTTCTGGGTGGATCTTCTAACAATTCATTGATTTCATCAGTTTTATCAGCAATTTTCGGTGATAAAGTTGGAGGGCTTGTAAACGCGGTTTCCAACTTTGCAGGGATTGGCAGCTCATCTACAAACTCTTTGTTAAACCTTGTTACAGGTGCAGCTTTAGGTTCTGTAGGTAAATATGCAGCAGATAACAACCTTGACAGATCAGGTTTGACATCTTTGTTGAATGATCAGAAAGGTATTGTATCTTCACTTCTTCCAGCAGGTCTTTCTTTAGCTTCTCTGGGATTAGGTAACTGGTTCGGCGGTGATAAAACAGTAAATGTGGATACCGATAAAGTAAGAGTGTCTTCTTATGACGAACCAAAAGTTGAGGTGAACAGAGGCGGTGCTACGCACGTAAACGTTGACCGTAATGACAACAATGATGGTGGTTCGATCTGGAGATGGTTATTGCCGTTATTGCTTCTTTTATTAGCGGGTTGGTTCCTGTGGAAACAGTGTGGCAACAAGGAAACAACTGCGGTAACTGATACGACTGATTCTACAGCTGTAGTTTCTGATACCGATACAGCAACTGTGGTAACAGGCGATTCTGCAGCGGTTACCAGAACGACTACTGATATCGACCTTAACGGTACCAAGCTTAAAGGTTATGCAAACGGTATGGAACAGCAGATGATCAACTTCCTGAAAGGTGACGGTTACAAAAATGCTGCGGATGATGCTGCCTTGAAAGATACTTGGTATAACTTCGATAATGTAAACTTCGTTTTCGGAAAATCTGACCAGATTACGCCTGAATCGGTAGGCCAGCTTGAAAACCTTGCTGCAATTTTGAAAGCTTACCCAGATTCAAAAATCAAAATCGGCGGTTATACTGATAAAAAAGGTGACGACAAGGCAAACCTTGATCTATCTCAGAAGAGAGCAGATTACATCAAGAAAAGATTGACTGATCTCGGTGTAGGTGCACAGGTAATCGGAGCGGAAGGTTACGGTGAAAAGTTCGCAACTGTTGCTGAAACTGCTTCAGATAAAGAAAGAGAAGCTGACAGAAAAATGTCTGTAAGATTCGCAAAATAATTAAAGATTCTATATAAAACTGAATCCCGTCTTTCAAAGGCGGGATTTTTGTTATCATATTAAAAATAAATTTAAAGCTTATTTTTTTTCGTTATGCTCAAAACCGATCTGCCTTCTCGGAGCTTCCACGACTTTAAAGGTGTTGAGTTCCGTTTTCAGGTCTTCGATACGTTTTGAGAAGACATCATAATCATTGGCAGAAACTTCATAAATAAACTGCTGCACAGAGTCCAGGTAATCATCCGTCAGTTTGCTGGCTGCTTCACGGTAACTGCCTTCCAAAAGCACTTTTTCCATTTTAAACTGATGGGTTTTCACTTTAAGGTAATGGTTGCGCAGCCGTTTCTTCACACTTTGGGTAAAATCAATGACCATCGTATTGCTGAAGAGTTTCATTTTTGCTGAAATGTCTTTCCAGTATGGCTTTTTATCCGCACCATTGAACTTTAAAATTTTCATTAAAACCGAATCGCTTTCCAGATTTTGCGTGAGATAACGGAGAATCATTTCTGAGCGCTCATCCTGGTTTGGCGGAAAAACAGGGATTTTTACGTCAAATCTTCCCGGTGCAAAAACATCACTGTCCATTCCGTGCATGTTATCGGCTGCAACTACCATCAGCAAATCTTCATTCACGAATCGGTGGATGCTGTGCAGAATAATGTCTTTAGTTTCCTCAAAATCTGAATATTGATTTTCGTCCGCTGCGCGGTCGCGCGCGATAACATCGAAATCCTCTAAAAATACAACCACTTTATCTTCCTTCATCATCGCGGTGAGATAATCATTGAAATCAGTCTTCTCACCGTTGATGAACGACGTTCCTAAGTACGAATTTTTCACTTCCCTAAAGTCATAACCAATGATCTCTGCAATTTTTCTTGCCCAAAAAATCTTTCCGCTGCCTTTCGGTCCGTATAGGATAATTCCGGCGGGTTTGTAAATGCCCCAGTCTTTGGCTTGCTGCTCGTCGATAAATGGATTCAGCATTTCGGTGATATAAAAAAATAAATCGCGGTAACCGATAAAATCACGCTGCGCCAAAGGTGTTTTTTTGCCAAAATAATCGTAAACAAAATTATAATTGCCACCCAATTCGTTGTCAATCCCATAGCTTGAAACCGAAGATTTGTATATTCCGCTTTCGAAGAGATTGGGTTTTTGTTTCTTGATGACGGCCTCCACTTTTTCCACCGGCTGATTGATTTCTGTAGCAATCTGTTCCGTGGTTTTAGCTTCTACAAGGTCTTTTTCGTAATTCAGGAGAAATTTTTTGTTTTCGCGGGCAAACTTCAGAAAATCGTCTTTCACCTCCATATTTGGGTAAAGGCATTCTGAAAGTTCTAGGTCAAAATCATCGATAAACTGCTTGATGCTGTATGTGGAAACGCCCAGTTCGAGCGCTAGGTCTGTGATTTTCATTGTTAAAAAATGATTTGAAGATTAAAGATAACTCTTTTTAATTTAACGTAAATGGTACAAACCGTAAGCCAGCTTCTGAAACATAGAGACTGTATGAAATCTGTATGTTTTCGCGGTTAAATTTTCAGCTAAAATTCATTAAATTTGCATCTTATCAAAACGCTGAAAGCCAAGTGTAGACGGCAAACCAAAAACCAACAAATAGAATGACCTCACAACAGATACGCCAGCAATTTTTAGATTTTTTTAAAAGCAAACAGCATTTGATCGTACCGTCCGCGCCGATCGTGCTGAAAGACGACCCAACTTTGATGTTTTCCAACTCGGGGATGACCCAGTTTAAGGATTATTTCCTCGGATACAAGGCGCCGAAAGCGCCGCGGATTGCCGATACACAGAAATGTCTTCGTGTTTCGGGGAAGCATAACGATCTGGATGATGTGGGCCGCGACACCTACCACCACACGATGTTTGAGATGCTCGGGAACTGGTCTTTCGGCGATTACTTCAAGAAAGAAGCGATTGAATGGGCGTGGCAACTGCTGACAGAAGTGTATAAAATTCCAAAGGAAAATCTGTATGTGACGGTGTTTGAAGGGGATGCTTCTGAAAATTTGGAACGCGATACCGATGCCTATAATTTTTGGAAAGAATATATCGCGGAAGACCGAATTCTGAACGGAAATAAAAAAGATAATTTCTGGGAAATGGGCGAAAGCGGGCCGTGCGGTCCGTGCTCAGAAATCCATGTGGATTTGCGTTCTGAGGAGGAAAAGGCGAAAATTCCGGGGAAAGATTTGGTGAACAACGACCATCCGCAGGTGGTGGAAATCTGGAACCTGGTTTTTATGCAGTACAACCGCAAAGCCGACGGTTCGTTGGAAAATCTTCCGGCAAAACATATCGACACCGGAATGGGCTTCGAGCGTCTTTGTATGGCGCTTCAGGGGAAATCTTCCAACTACGATACCGATGTTTTCACGCCGCTGATTTCAAAAGTTGAGGAACTTTCCGGCAAAAATTATGAGGGAATTTTGGAGAATGAAAAGGATATCGCGATTCGTGTCGTGGTGGATCATATCCGTGCGGTTTCCTTTACGATTGCCGATGGGCAGCTGCCTTCCAACGGTGGAGCCGGTTATGTGATCCGCAGGATTTTACGACGTGCGATCTCGTATTCTTACCGGTTTTTATGGATGAAGGAGCCTTTCCTTTATCAACTGGTTGAAGTTTTAAAAAACCAGATGGGCGAATTTTTCCCGGAAATGGTGAAGCAAAGTCACTTGGTTTCTGAGGTCATTAAAGAAGAAGAGCAGTCGTTCCTCAGAACGATCGAAAACGGTTTGGTGAGACTCGACAACATTATTAATGACACGATTAAAAAAGGTGAAAAAACGCTTCCTGGCGAACAGGTGTTTGAACTTTACGATACTTTTGGTTTCCCGGCGGACTTGTCGAGGATTATTGCTGAAGAGAAGCAGTTGACGGTTGATGAACAGGGCTTTGAAGCCGAAATGGAAAAGCAGAAACAGCGTTCCAAGAAAGATTCTGCCGCAAAAGTTTATGACTGGGTGGTTTTGGAGGAAAAACCTGAAACTTTCGTGGGTTACGATCAGACGAAAAGTGAAACCTACATCACGAGATACCGCAAAATTGAAAATAAAGACGGCGAGTTTTATCAAATTGTACTGAATAAAACGCCTTTTTATCCGGAAGGGGGCGGACAGGTCGGTGACAAGGGAATTTTGATTCCGAGTTATGCGCCGCATTTCGATATTTCTCAACCGGATTTGTATAATGTGAAAGACAATCCTGAGGTGATTGAAGTTCTGGATACGAAGAAAGAAAATAATTTGATTATTTCCTTGATCAAAGAACTGCCGAAAGATGCGGGTGCTGTTTTTTATGCAAAAGTTGACGCCAGGAACCGTAGAAATACTCAGGCCAATCACTCGGTAACGCATTTGCTGCACGAAGCGCTTCGCGAAGTTTTGGGAACTCATGTGGAACAGAAAGGTTCCTACGTTGGTCCGGAATATCTGCGTTTCGACTTCTCGCATTTCTCCAAAATGAATGAAGAGGAACTGGCTGCGGTGGAAGAAAAAGTGAATGCTAAGATTAAAGAAAATGTAGCGTTACAGGAGTTCCGCGACCTTCCGATTGCAGAAGCAACGGAGAAAGGCGCGATGATGCTTTTTGGTGAAAAATATGGCGATAAAGTCCGCATGATACAGTTTGGAACCTCCAAGGAACTGTGTGGCGGAACGCACGTGAAATCCACTGGAGAAATCGGGCATTTCAAAATCACCTCTGAAAGTTCTACAGCAGCTGGAATTCGTAGGATTGAAGCAATTTCCGGGGATAAATCTGCAGAATATTTCCAAAATTTGGAGAGACAGCTTGCAGAACTTTCTCAATTGTTAAAATCAAAAGATTTAAGCAAAACCGTTGAGAAGTTACTTGCTGAAAATACGTCCATGAAATCCGAAATCGAGACTTTGAAAAAAGAAAAAGCCCAGGGCGAAACTGCAAGCTGGAAAAATGATTTTGTGCAAAGCGGCGACAAAAATCTCCTTGTGAAAAAAGTTTCCATGGATGCCGGAAGCGTGAAGGACATCGTGTTCCAACTGAAGAAAGAAATTCCGAAATCTGTAATCGTCATCATTTCCTATGCGGGTGATAAACCGATGATTACCGTTGGTGTTTCCGCAGATTTGGAAGCAAAATACCACGCCGGAAATATCGTGAAGGAACTCGCCAAAGAAATCCAGGGCGGCGGCGGCGGAAATCCCGGCTTTGCAACTGCCGGCGGTAAAAACCTTGCGGGGATTGATGCAGCGGTGGAGAAAGCGAAAGCTTTATAATTATTACGAACTGGAAATTTATAGATTACTGACCTCTCATTATGGGAGGTTTTTTTGTTTTAATGAATGTTTTATATTTGAAAAGAAAGAAATAAAATGGCAGATAAAAAGCAAGCAGAATTTACAAAATGGTTTGGTCCTTTACTAAATGCTCTTAGAGAACTTGGAGGTTCAGCAAGACCAAAAGAAGTAGTGGAAGCGATTGCAAAATCAGAGAATGTACCGGATATTCAACGTGAAGAAATAATGAAATCAGGAATTTTGAGATTTGATAATCAAGTTGCATGGGCGCGTCAGTATTTGGTCTGGGAAGGGTTACTGGATAATGTTAAAAAAGGTGTCTGGACGTTAAGTTCAAAAGGTCAAGACACCCATTTAAGTTTAGAAGATTCCAGAAAACTATTTTTAAAATGGGTAGAAATTCATCAAAAGGCACGAAAGGATAAAAATTCTAAAAAGAACATTGAAAAATTACAGGATGAACAAGGCCCGGAGGAGGTTGAGCATGAAATAGCTCCATCTTTATTGGAGGTACTTCAGACTGTCTCACCTATAGGGTTTGAGCATATCTGCAAACGTTTGCTAAGGGAACATGGTTTTGAAAATGTATTTGTAACTCAAGCATCAAGAGATGGTGGGATTGATGGTTATGGAACATTAGAACTAAATCCATTTGTTAGTATGAAAGTGCTCTTTCAATGCAAACGGTATCAAGGAACAGTATCACGGTCTCAAGTTGGTGATTTTAGAAATGCAATGATCGGGCGTGCGGACAAAGGTATTATCTTAACAACCGGTACTTTTTCGGAAGATGCAAAACGAGAAGCCTCCAGAGAAGGGGCACCACCTATTGAATTAATTGATGGTAAAAAATTAGTTGAATTATTTGAAAAAGTTGAATTAGGAGTAAAGCCAAAGATTGTTTATGAAGTTGATTACAATTTTTTCGAAAAATTTATAAAAAAGTAAGTTGTTTTTTTAGCCAAGGTAAGTTATCAAAACCTTAACATACCTGCCAATTTCTTAATCCATATTTAAAAGATTCATCTCATTTCGGTAAACTTCAGTTCACAAACGAACAATAGTTTTGCCAGAAATAAATCTTTTAAAAATTATGAAAATCACGAAAACTCTTGGGATGATGGCGGTGGCAGTTCTTTCACTGTACAGCTGTAATGATGACAATGGGACGGCGAACCAGCCAGTCAACGAAAACATTAAATTTGCGGACCATTCAAAAGAACCTGCATTTGTGTATGCAATGCCAGGTTTCGAGAATCTTTCAATCAATACTTTGATTTCCAGTTCCGATGTACTTTCAGGAACTCCAAATTTCGTTTTTGCCGGCCAGCCCGACGGTATGGGGATTATGAAAGACCCAAATTCTGACGGTTATCTGATGATTACCAACCACGAAATTACACAGTCGGTTTCCAGAGTTTATTTGGATAAAACTTTCAAGCCCTTCAAAGGGGAATATATCCTGAACGGAATCGGCGGTATGACAAGGCTTTGTTCTGCCACTTTGGCGACACCGGAAAAACACGGCTTCAGCGCTTTCCTGACTGCCGGTGAATCTGGTGAAGAATCTATGGTGCACGCAATCAATCCATTGGCGCCAACTTCACAGGCTTCTGATAAATCCAGAGTGAAGCCGGCTTTGGGTAAAGCTTCTATGGAAAATGCAGTTCCGCTTCCTAAAGATGTTTCCAACGGAAAAACTTATATCCTGATTGGTGAAGACCAGTCTTACTCCACATCGCACCAGTCGGCAGGTCAGTTGGTGATGTATGTTTCCAACACTCCGGGTGATTTGGATAACGGTAAACTTTATGCCTTGAAAGCTAAGAGCGGAAAGATCTGGGAAACTGAAATGACTAAAGGTAACTCTTACGACGTGGAGTTTGTTGAAATTCCAAATGCGAAAAACCTTACAGGTAAAGAAATCAACCAGAAAAACATCGACAACGGTGTAATCAGATTCTCAAGAGTGGAGGACGTAGATTACAGAAAAGGTGCCGGGAACGGAAGAGAAATCTATTTCGTGGCAACTGGTGAATCTTCAGACGGTGTAAATCCTAAACAGGGACTTACCATGTGGGGAAGGCTTTACAAGCTTGTTCTGGACAAAAACAATATGCTTACCGGTAAACTTGAAGTGGTTGCAGAGGGCGATTCAGATCCAGGTAAAAACTTGATCAACCCGGATAACGTTTGTGTAACTGAAAACTATGTCTACATTCAGGAAGACGGGGATTCCTACTACAAGGCAGCCAGCCACGATTCTTACATCTGGCAGTTTAACATCGGTACAAAACAGTACAAACCGTGGTTGAACATGAAGCATAACAGAGACAATGCCGCTTGGCAAACAGCTTATAATCAGTCTGGTGCTTTAAATAAATTCGGGTCTTGGGAATTTGGTGCGATGGAAGATATTTCAGATATCATAGGCGTTCCGGGGACTTTTATGGTAAACATCCACTCGCATACCTGGAGAAATGATAAGTTTATGAACGCTGACGGTGCCGGGGTTAATACCAATAAAGAAGGCGGTCAGGTCGTGATCATCAGAAATGTACAGAGATAACACTTTCTAATTATTTAAAATTTATATCAAAAGTATCAGCGGGCAACTGCTGATGCTTTTTTGTCATTATGGAGAAAATTTTCAAGTTTAAAATTCTATGGATTTTAGGGTTCGCAATGGTATTTTTTGCCTTTCAGCAATGTTCAGGAACGAGTGAGCAGGTGGTGAGCGAAGATCTGGTCAATGTGAAACAGGAAGTCCTGAAAACCAATACCGATTTTAGGTCCAGAATCCAGAATTTAATTTCTTTAACTCAGAAAAAGGCAGATGCGCAGACGCTTCAGCACAGTTTTGATGATTTAAGGAAAACATACAAAAAAATGGAGTGGGCTGTGGAATATTTCCTGCCGCATTCCGCAAGGTTTATCAATGGCCCCGCACTTCCCGAGATTGAATTTGCTGAAAGTATTGTGCTGGAACCGGAAGGTTTGCAGGTCTTGGAAGAACTGATTTATGAATACGATCAAGCCAACACCCCGGAAATCATCCGAAACCTGAAACTTTTGTTGAGCAAATCGGGCACTATTGATTCGCAGTTCAGCAATATTACCGTCAACCGGGCACAGGTTTTTGATGCTTTAAGAAATGAAATATTCAGAATTTCGAGTTTGAGCGTTGCTGGCTTCGACACACCGGTTTCCGGAAAACATCTGACCGAAATCCCGTATGCGTTTGAAGGTGTGAAAGCTGCCCTTAAATTCCTGCCAAAATCAGAAAGTAATAAATTAAAGGAAATCGATGCGGAGATCGAAAAAGCCAACGCCATTTTAAAAGCCAACCATGATAAAAATACATTCGATTTTGCAGCTTTCATTTCCAAAAATTTGAATAAAATTTCCGCTCTGATGCTTGATTTCCGGAAAGAACAGAATATCAATAACGTTGAAGTGACAACTGCACTGAAGAGCGATGCGCCGTCTTTTTATGTTAAAAATGCTTTCGATGCCAACGCTTTTGTTCCCGGAGAAAATTTTAAAATCTCCAGCGGCAAAATCGCATTGGGGAAACAGCTCTTCAATGATCCGGTGCTTTCAAAAGATAATTCACGGAGCTGCGCCAGTTGCCACATTTCGGAAAAAGCCTTCACCGACGGTAAGGAAAAGTCCCTTTCACTGGAGCACAATCCGTTGGCGAGAAATACGCCTTCGCTGAACTATTCCGCTTTTCAGCATGGCCAGTTTTGGGACATGAGAAATTCTGATCTGGAAGGCCAGTCTTCTGAAGTTATAACCAACAGGGACGAAATGCACGGCGATCTGGACGAGATCATTCTTAAAATTAATAATAATGAAGCCTACCGAAACGTTTTCAAAAAGATTTACAAAACCGAAAAAATAGAAAAATGGCAGCTTCAGAATGTGCTGGCAAGTTATGTGAGATCTTTGGCGACTTTCAGTTCAAATTTTGATGAATTTATGCGCGGCAATCCAAATGCTTTGACGCAAAATCAAAAAGAAGGTTTCAATCTTTTTGTCGGAAAAGCCAACTGTGCAAGCTGCCATTTTATCCCACTTTTCAACGGAACGGTGCCTCCCACATTTACCAAAACCGAACAGGAAGTACTGGGAACTGCTGAGAATGCTCAGAATAAAAAACTGTCACCGGATCTTGGCAGAGGTAAATTTCATGAAACAGTAGCCTCGCTCCAGCATTCATTCAAAACCCCGACTTTGAGGAATATCAGCAAGACAGCGCCTTACATGCACAACGGCGGTTACCGCACACTGCAGGACGTGATGAATTTCTACAACAAAGGCGGCGGCAAAGGCTTGGGTTTAAAAGTGGACAACCAAACGCTCTCGGACGCACCTTTAAATCTCACTAAAACAGAAATTGAGAAAATTATCGACTTTATTAAATCACTGGACGACAGATAAATCATTAAAGATTCCCGTTTTTGCGGGAATTTTTTTTGCTGTTTAAACGCATTTTATGTCCGCACCGTTACATGATAGCAGCTTTGGATTTTTTCTTTGATGAAATAAATTTTCCCGGCATTTTCAAATTCCTTTAATACTTTTTCCAGGATTTTTTCCAGCCGTTCATTGCGTTCCAGCCGGTCATTAAACCGGACATAAGACACATCGAAAGCATTTCCATAGTTGTGCGAACTCAGTCCGGATGAGGCATTGCGGTTCACTTTACGCAGTCTGCACTGGTCTTCCAGCGTTCTCGTGAGCGAAGTGTAGGTGAGCGTACTGCCTTTCGTTTTGCTGCTGAAAGTTTTGGCAATTTCTCGGAGCGCGGTCTTGGCCTTTGGAGTGAGTACGGCTTTGCTGTATTCTAGTTTTTGAATCCGATAGCCTTTTCCGAGTTCGTTCACGGCGTTTAACTTGCCGGCTTCACGGTATTTTTTTACGGTTTTAGCGTCTTTTAAAATTTTGATATTGAATTTCTTGGAGGCGTTCAGGTGTTTCTCATACAAAGGTGTAGGCTCAACTTTCAGTACCTTGTCCAGGTCGTAGCAGTGACCCTTTTGTGCATTAAATAACAGACTTGTAAAAAATATTGTAACCGCAAAATATTTTTTCATACTTTTAATTTACGCTTTTAACGTGAGCTAGGGCGTTTTCTTGTTCAAAAACTGATTTTTTTAAACTTTTCAAAAGAGAAATGAATAAACTTTTACTGCTGCTTTTTGCCTTTTTTGCCACTTCATTGTATTCACAGTCTGAACTGAAAGTGCAGAGTGCAGGCGATCTTAACCCTATATCTAATGCAGAAGTGTATTGCAACGGCAAATTGCTGGGCACAACCAATAGCTCCGGTATTTTAAAATTTAAAAGTAAGTGTAAAAAGGTCGATGTGCAGGCCAGAGGCTACTACGAAGACGACGTGGTGGTAGATAAAGTAATGGAAATAACGCTGGAGAAAGCAGATCCCAAAACGGCAAGTATTGAAAAAATAGTTCTGAGCGACAAAAGTGATCCGCGGGCGCTGGCGATTCTGCAAAAAGTGACTGAAAATTACAAACACAATTCGCCAAATTCACTGGATTCCTATGCATTTAAATCTTATGAAAAAATTTCTTTTGATTTTGACAGCGACACGGTTTCCCAGTACTCAGATTACCTCGAGAAACGGTTGGATTCCCTAAAAGCCCTGCCAATTAAACAGCAAACTGAAAAAAAGAAAAAAGATTCCCTGGAGGAGCTGAACGTAATGAAAATGATGACTCAGAGCAAAATGTTTCTTTGGGAAAGGGCGCAGCAGTTTATGTTCTCTAAAAAATATGGAGAAAAAGTGACCGTGTTGGATAACAGAATGGCCGGGCTGAACGAACCGGTTTATGAACTGATTACGCTGCGCTCCAACAGAACAAAAATGCCCAGGGAAGTGCAGGAGGAAAACCGGAAACTCTACCGCTACTTTCTTTCAGACACGATCGAGATCGACGGGCGTAAAAACTTTGTTATCCGGTTTCGTGAAGTTTCGTATAAAAAGCCGGTCAACAGGCGCAAATTCAACGGGTATCTGTACATCGATCAGGAAACGTATGGCATAAAAAAGATTGAAAGTAACAGCCGCAAAAAGGAAGAAGGCAGCATTACCAGCATCTGGATCCCAATTGAAAACAAGTGGTTTCTGCAGAAAGAAAATATGAAACTGCGGGCCGGCAGTACAGCTTTTACTGAAGAAAAAAATCAAGGCGGGGAGAAGACGAAAAAGAAAAAATTCGGTTTTTACGTTTACCGTACCGCTGATTATTTTGAGTATAAAACCAATTTTGAGGAAAAAGCAAAAGACTTCAAAGGCTATACAATGGATGTGCAAAGTGCGGACGGAAGCCTTTTAGACAAGTACCGCACCGACTCGCTAAGTGCACGGGAAAAACTGACTTATACCAAGATTGACAGCGTGGGCGCAAAGTATAAACTGGACCAGAAAGCAAAACTCTTTTCTGGGATGACAAAGGGTTATCTTCGGGTCGGAAATGTAAATATTGCTGCCGCAGATTTGATTCAGTATAATAAATACGAAGGTTTCCGGCCGCAACTCACCGTTAAAATGAATGAGAAATTCAACAGATATATTTCTCCCGATGCATATTTTGCATATGGTTTTCGCGATAAAGCAGTTAAATACGGTTTGGGCATTGACGTAAAAATGACGCTCAAAAAACATTCTTTTTTCCGTGCTGAATATTATAATGATGTGATGGCAGGCGGGCGTTTCAATGAAAACTTATGGAACTTCCGTATGAAGTTTATGAACTCCGGTATTGACCTTCATAATGAAAACTTCTACGCCTTTGAAGGTTTTAAATTATCCTTTGAAAATGATTTGCTCAATACCCTGACATTAAGGGTTTCCGCTGCAAGAGACCATGAAGAAGCTAAATTCAATTATGATTTTAATAATCTTGGCAACGCGTTTAAAAATTTCAGTACCTTCATCACTCTAAAATATGCACCACGGTCGAAAAATATCATGACGCCTGCCGGGAAATACACTTACGAACACCATTTTCCTGAATTTTTCTTCAATTATGAAAAAGGTTTTAAGGCTTTAGGCGGCAATTTTAGTTTCGATAAATTTGATTTTCTTGCTGCGCACACGTTCAAAACCAAGCTCGGCAGTACCGGGATCCGCGCCTACTCAGGAATTTTATTTGGCGATGCACCAATCTGGCGAAATTTCCAGATGAACGGCCTGGGCAATGGTAAACCTGAGGTAAAACTTAATCTGACTTCATATCTGGGTTTTGCTACCATGGAAGCCGGAAAATACTACGGGGATAAATTTGCGGGCTTTTATTTTACCCACCGGATTCCATGGTATTTTAAAGGTTTCGGACAGAGCACTTCCAGCTTCGATTGGGTGTACCGCGGGATCATTGGCGATATGAAAAAGCCTGAACTGCATAATTTTGATTTTCAAAAATTAAATCATCTGTATCAGGAGACAGGCTTGGAATGGAATAATTTCCTCAGTACAGGCTTCAATCTTGGATTCTTTTATAGAGTTGGGCACTATAGAACCGCAAACTTCAAAGAGAATTTTGCGGTACAGTTAAAGTTAAATATCCTTGGCTTTTAGTTTTCCGAGAACGCAGGTGTGGACCTTACAAACGTGAAAAGCTCTGCTGCAGTGCTTTTTTCCTCATCTTTATAAAGGTATTTTTCAGACCAGTCGATGGCTGCCTTTATAATTGGGATCAGGTCCATGCCTTTCTCCGTGATGTTATAATGAAAAACCAGTTTGTTTCTTTTACTTCTGGTTTTCGTAAGCAAGCCTTCTGCAGTAAGCTTCTCAAGGCGGTCTGCAAGGGTGTTGGTTGCGATGCCTTCCTGCATTTGTGTCAGTTCCTTGAAGGTGGTTTTTCCGTAGAGGCCTACATCACGCAGGATGAGCAGCGTCCACTTGTCTCCAAAAGTATCAAGACTTCGGGAGAGCGGACAGATTGATCGGTAGTTTTTCATGGTTATTTGTCGTTGTGTGTATTTGATGTTAACAAATTTAAAATTATTTATGAACTGCCAAAGTATTGTTTTAAAATATCAAAAATTCACTTTTAATCGGCTGTTCATTGTAACATGTAATTCTTATCGGAAATAAGACGTTTAAATTTTTTACTTTTGACAGTATTTAATTTTCTAAAAAATGATCAGCTGGGATGACTTCACAAAAATTGATATCCGCACAGGTACAGTGATTGCTGCAGAAGAGTTTGCAGGCTTAAAAAATCCTGCTATAAAACTGGAAATCGACTTTGGGGTTCTCGGGATCCTGAAATCTTCAGCACAACTTACAAAACTTTATCAACCTGCAGATTTGGTGGGGAAGCAGATCGCAGCTGTCGTTAATTTTCCGCCGAAACAGATCAAAAATTTCTTCAGCGAATGCCTTGTCTTGGGCGTTTACGGTGAAGATGGTGCGGTAACCCTTTTGTCAGTCGATAAACCCGTTGAAAATGGGGCAAAAATAGGTTAGTGTTGTTTTATTTGATTTTGTATTTACTTCCAACTTCATCAAGCTTTTTCCAAAATCACCGCATAACCCTGTCCAACGCCAACACACATGGTGCAGAGCGCATATTTTTTACCGCTTTTCTGCAGTTCCAAAGCCGCGGAATAGGTAATTCTCGTCCCGCTCATCCCCAGCGGATGCCCAAGCGCAATCGCGCCGCCGTTCACATTCACCCGGGGATCGTCGTTTGCCAATCCGAGTTCTTTTAAAACTGCAATACTTTGAGCGGCGAAAGCTTCATTCAGTTCAATGATGTCAATTTGGTCTAAAGTGAGGTTCGCCCTTTTCAAAGCAAGTTTTGTTGCTTCAACAGGGCCTATTCCCATAATTCTTGGCTCCGTTCCGGTAACGGCAGAAGTTACGATTTTGGCTAGCGGCTTCAATCCGTATTTTTCAACGGCTTCGCCGGAGGCGATAATTACCGCAGCGGCACCGTCGTTCAGTCCGGATGCATTTCCGGCGGTTACTGTTCCGTTTTCTTTTACGAAAGCCGGTTTCAGTTTTCCCAGAATTTCCATTGAAGAATTCGGTTTGATGAATTCATCTTGGCTAACGACGATGGGTTCACCCTTTCTTTGCGGAATCATGATGTCTGAAATTTCCTCAGCCAAACGTCCGCTTTCCTGCGCTTTTTTGGCTTTCAGTTGAGAACTCAGGGCAAATTCGTCCTGTTCTTCGCGGGAAATCTGATACATTTCGGCCAAGTTTTCAGCGGTTTTTCCCATCGCTTCAGTGCCGTACATTTTCTCCATTTCCGGATTGATGAAACGCCACCCGAAAGAGGAATCGTACATTTTTTGCGCCGTATCAAAACCGTTTTCCGCTTTTGAAATCACGTACGGTCCGCGCGACATTCCTTCCACGCCGCCGGCAATAAACAAATCGCCTTCGCCGGATTTTATGGCTCTCGAAGCCTGTACAATTGCGCTCATTCCCGAAGCACAAAGCCTGTTTACGGTTTCTCCGGGAACGGTAACGGGAAGTCCTGCCAAAAGGAGCGCCATTCTTGCCACGTTGCGGTTGTCTTCTCCGGCCTGGTTGGCGCAACCAATAATTACGTCTTCAATTTGATCCAGAGGCAAGTCCGGATTTTTCGCCACTAAACTTTTTATCACCGAAGCCATTAAATCATCGGTTCTTACGGCGGCTAAACTTCCTTTAAAATTTCCGATGGCAGAGCGTGTTCCGTCGGTGATATAGGCGTTTTTCATTTTATTTTTTAGAATTTTTCAAAAATACAAATTAAAAAAGAGTTTCGAAACTGAAACTCTTTGCTGTTATTCCTTCACAAAATCAGTTAGGGGTTTGATGAAACGGTCAAAAACTTCGATGTGCGGGGTGTGCCCTACATGATCCAGTTCCACGAGTTTGGAGTTTTTAATTTTCTTTTGGGTTTCTTTTCCCAGATTTTGGTAAAGTCCCATCAGCGGCTGCAGTTCCTTCGGTGCAAAGGCTTTCCCAATCGCAGTTCTGTCGCGGGTGCCGATGATGAGAAGTGTGGGAGTAGTTATTTTTTCTAAATCATAAACGACGGGTTGCGTGTACACCATATCGGTGGTGAGCGCCGCATTCCAGGCGGTGATTGGAAAATCTTTGTGAACGGTCCAGCCGGCAAGAAGGTTCAGCCATTTATCGTATTCCGGTTTCCATTTTCCGTCATAGTAAAATTTTAACTGATAGTCTTTATAGGATCCGTAGGTGTTTTTGAGTTCCGACGCGTAAAGTTTTTCAATATTTTGATAGGGTGAAAAACGTTTGTAATCTTCAAGCCCGATGGGGTTTTCAAGAATCAGTTTCTCTACATTTTCGGGATACATCACCGCCATTCGGGATGCGAGCATTCCCCCCATGGAATGACCGAGAACCATAAATTTTTCAATTCCCAGATCATCCATAATGGCTTTGGTATTTTCCGCCAACTGATGAAAACTGAACTGGTACTGTTTCGGTTTTGAAGATTTTCCGAAACCAATCTGATCGGGCATCACCACACGGAAACCTTCCTTATTAAGGGCTTTAGCCGTCGATTCAAAATAATAGCCGTTGAAATTTTTGCCGTGAAGCAAAAGAATGGTTTTACCGTTCCAGTGCGTTGGCTTTGCATCCATATATGCCATTTTCAAATCCTGTCCCTGGTTTTTCAGTTTTTTAATGGTCACGGGAAAAGGATATTTTACGGTGGAAAGCTCGGCATCCAAAGGCTGGAGTTTGGATAAATCGGCTGAACTTTGCGCCGAACATGAAAAAATCAGCATTAGAGCGAAGAGAAGGGAAAGTGGTTTCTGGAATTGCATTTTTTGCTTTTCTCAAAAATACGAAAATAAAAAAGGTACAAAAGCTGCAGCCATTGCAAAAGGCTGCACTGCTTCAGCGGATGCGCATGATTTTAAAAAATCTAAATAACCAAACCACTTAACCACCAAACCACTAACCCACTAAACCACTAACCCACTAAACCACCAAACCACTAAACCACTTTATCAATCATACTTCTCCCACCATTTCTCATAAATCCTCACATCATCCATCCAATCCAGATTTTCACCAATTTTTGGGGTGATGATTCTTAGGTTTTCGGTGTTCATCTCGGTGATTTTTCTTAAAGGTTCGTCCCAAGGATGAACGGCGAGAGAAAATTTGCTGCTGTGCACGGGAATCATTCTTTTGGCATTCAGTTCCTTCATCGCCTTGATATTTTCGCCCGGAAGGAAATGGATGTAGCGCCAGTCTTTGTTGTACTGCCCGTTTTCGAGAATGGCCAGATCAAAACTACCGTATTTTTCACCTGTTTTTTTGAAATGCGTATCGTAGCCACTGTCGCCTCCGATATAGATTCTTTGGTTGGGCGTTTCAAACACAAAACTTGCCCAAATGGCCTGGTCACGCTTAAACCCACGTCCCGAAAAATGCCGCGCCGGTTCGGCAGTTACTTTAAAACCGTTGCCCAGGTCAGAACTTTCGGACCAGTCGAGTTCAATCAGGTTTTCCGGATTGCAGCCCCAATATTCAAGATGTTCGCCGGTACCGAGTCCGGTAATAATTTTCTTGGTTTTCGGAAATAATTTCAGAACGGTTTCATAATCCAGATGGTCCCAATGGTCGTGGGTGATGATGAGGTAATCGAGTTCGGGAATATCTTCCGGTTTATAAAGATCGCTTCCTGGGAACGCGTTTGTCGTAAAGGAAAAAGGTGAAGCATAACCGCTTAAAACCGGGTCAACCAGCAATTTTTTACCGTCAATCTGCATAAAATAAGACGAATGCCCCATCCACACAAAGACATTCTGGTTTGGTAACAGATTTTTCAGGTCGGTTTTCTCAAAATGAAAAGCCTTTTTTGGGGTCTTACGATCGGCTTTCCCAAACAGAAAACGGAACATCACTTCCGGCATCGACGTGTCTTCCGCCAGTTGCGGCGTGGGATTCAGGTTGTCGAAGCGTCCGTTTTTATAATGCGGGGATTTCAGGATGCGTTCCAGCCGTGCACCGGAGGGAGCTTTTCCGAATTTTTTCTGGTTAAGAATGAAATAAGTTGCAGCTGCCAAAGCCGCGATTGTTATAAGCAGGTAAATCATTGTTTTCTTAAGGATTTTCATAGTTTTTTGAAAGCAGGTTGCAAATTTAAACCAAATATTTGTCAGGTTATTTGCTTTTTAAACTAAATTTTGCTTAATTTTAAAGTAGGATAAATGTCTAACTAAAACTATAAAGTTATGCACGATAATGTAGTCGTTAAACAGAGAGTTAACGCACCTGTAGAGAAGGTTTGGAGCGCGATTACGGACACAGCGCAAATGAAAGAGTGGTATTTTGACATTCCAGATTTTAAGGCGGAACCTCACACCGAATTTGCCTTTTGGGGCGGCTCCGAAGATCAGCAGTACCACCACCACGGCGAAGTTCTGGAGGTAATCCCACACCAAAAACTGAAACATACCTGGACGTATCCGGAGATTTCAAAAGAAAAAACTTTGGTAAGGTGGGAGCTCGAATCTGATGGCGACGGTACAGTGGTTACCTTAACCCATAAAGGCATCGAAAATTTCAACCATCTGGGTCAGGACTTTCAGCACAGCAGTTTCGAGGAAGGCTGGAAGGACATTGTTGGCAGATCTCTGAAAGAGTACGTGGAGAAGTAATTTTTACGGAATATTTTAATTGAGAGAACGTGCTTTGCGGCGCGTTCTTTTTTTAATTAATTTTAAACAAACTCTAAGTAATATAACATGACAAAGTTTAATCACCTCCGTCCAATATTGTGGACACAGGATTTGGAGGAAACCATAAAATTCTATACTGAAGTTTTAGGCTTTAATCTTGATGAAAAATCTGCCGACTACGGCTGGGTTTCACTTTCTAAAGACGACGTCGCAATTATGGCCGCAAAGCCGGACGGGCACGCTCTGCACTCAAAAATATTCTTTTCAGGCTCATTTTATTTTAATGTCGATAATGTAGATGAACTTTGGGAAAAAGTAAAAGAGCAGGCCAAAATTTGCTACGAGCCCGAAAATTTTGAGTGGGAGATGCGGGAATTTGCAGTTTATGACAACAACGGCTACATCCTGCAGTTCGGAGAAAATTTATGATAAACAGCTGCTAGACTTTAAAATCCGAAAAAACCTTAAATTTGGAAAAATTTAAAATTAAATGAAAAGAAATTTCATCATAGGAATATTTGCGCTTTCACTTTTTGTGGCTTGTAACAAGGACAAGGAAATCCTTAACACGCTGAACGACTACAACCTGGAAATGGAAAGCAAAGGCTACCATTTTGGCGATGCGATCGCGCTCCCAAAAGAAGTTACAGAAAATGCGGAAAGCATCACCATCAGTTTTGGCGAAAAAGAAACCAATAACCTTGTTGTTGACCCGAAATTTTTTACTTTGGGTGATAATGCGGTTACCTTCAATATAAAAAAGAAGGGCGGAGAGGTACTGCAGCAGGACGCAACCATCAATGTTTTTGCAAAAAATCCTGAAGCAAAACTGAATTATACCGTGGTAAAGGAATATCCACACGCCACGCCGAATTTTGTTCAGGGATTTCAGCTTGACGGAAATACGGTCTATGAAAGCGAAGGCCAGTATGGTGCTTCTAAACTTTGGAAATATACGCTGGGCGGAACTGCGCCAATAGCCTCTACGCCGCAGCCTGAAAAATATTTTGCGGAAGGGATGACGATTGCCGGCGACAAAATCTATCAGCTGACCTGGAAAGAAAAGACGATGTTCGTGTACAATAAATCGGATCTGAAGCTGATCAGGGAATATCCTTATCCAAACGTGATGGGCGAGGGTTGGGGACTTACTTACGACGGTAAACATCTTATCGCTTCCGACGGTACAAAGAATCTGTACTTCCTGGATCTGAATGATCCGTCAAAAATGGTGAAATATATTTCTGTAGCGGGAAATACCCAGGCTTACGATCAGCTTAACGAGCTGGAATTTCACAACGGATTTGTTTACGCCAACGTGTGGCAGAAACCTGTTATACTAAAAATAAATCCGGCAAACGGCGAAGTGGTGGGAACGTTTGATTTTACGGAAATTGCCAAAAAACACACCACGAACAACGATGATGTTTTGAACGGAATTGCTTTTAAAGGGGAGAATATGCTGGTTACGGGCAAGAACTGGCCTGTGATATATGAGGTGGCAGTGAAGTAATTTGAAAATCTTCAGATTGGTATTGAAAGTTTTCAGATTAATAGGTCTCTTTCTGCTCTGCACGCTTTCCGCGCAGAAAAAACTTCCTTTTGACTCCTTGAATCTTAGAGAAGTTAAAGATTTTTTTGCCGACGATTACGGAAATTTTTACCTCTACAAAAACAGGGATTTCAGCTTTACCAAATACGATTCACTTGGCCGACAGCACGGCCAGATGATGCTCGCAGTGCCTTTTAAAATACAGAATGTGCAGAATCCGCTGAACATCGTCCTCTTTTCCGAGAATACTCAGGAAATGAAATTCATCGACCAAAACCTCAATGAAGTCCAGAAAATTGATTTGCGGAAATTCGGTTTCATCAAGATGGCATTTGCGGAAGATCTGCAGCAGATCTGGGTTTTGGATGAAAGCGCGAAACGCTTGGTGCAGTACAACTTTCGCGAGGATAAAATCATTAAATCTCTTTCAATGAATTTCAGTTTTGATGAAGTGCGGGATATGCTGGTTTATGAAGATAAAGTGTATCTGATTTTTAAAAATGAAATTCAGGTCTATAACTTTAATTCCGAAAAAAAACTTTCACTGCCGATAGAAAACCCGCTGAAACTTCGCCGGGAAAATGACCGCATCGTCATCATATCAAAAAATAAAATTTCCCTTTTGACCGAAACTTCCCTCACGGCGCTTTTCCTGGCGCCTTCTGCAGAAATTGTGGATAAAAACTCCGACGCATATTTTGAACTCACTGCAGGGAAACTTTATCTTTACCGGCTTCAAGAAGACTTGAAACTTTAAACCTTGAACCTGAAACAAATTTATTAAATGCACATTGCGATTACCGGAAATATAGGCGCCGGAAAAACCACTTTAACCACGATGCTGGCCAAACACTACGGCTGGGAAGCCCAGTTTGAGGATGTAGACCACAACCCTTACCTCGAAGATTTTTATGCGGACATGAGCAAATGGAGTTTTGCGCTGCAGATTTACTTTTTGGGAAGCCGTTTCCGCCAGGTGAAAGAGATTCGCGAAAGTGGAAAAAATATCGTTCAGGACCGCACAATCTACGAGGATGCCCATATTTTTGCTGAGAATTTGTATGATATGAACCTTCTGACGGAGCGCGATTTCAACAATTATTCATCGTTATTTAATCTGATGAAATCTTTCGTGTCTGCGCCGGATCTTTTAATTTACCTGAAATCTGACGTTCCGAATCTTGTGAAGAAAATTTACAAGCGCGGCAGGGAATATGAGGCCTCAATTTCCATTGAATACCTCTCGAAACTTAATCAGAAATATGAAAAATGGATAGAGGGTTACAGGGAAGGAAAACTTTTAGTAATCGAGGTTGACGACCTGGATTTTGTGGAAAGGCCAGAGGATTTTGGGTATATTTTAGAAAGAATCGAGGCGGAACTGCACGGTTTATTCTAATTTAAAAAATTCACATGGTTTAAAACCCGGTTGGGGCACCCGTTTCGAAATAAACTTTAAAATGATAAAACTTTTACACAATAATACCTGCTCAAAATCAAGAGATGTATTCAATTATTTAAATGAAAATAATATCGAATATGAGTTGATTGATATGGTCAATGAGCCGCTTTCTGCTGTTGAAATCAAGACTGTTTTACATAAACTCGGAATTGGTATTCGGGACCTGGTACGCACCAATGAAAAAGTTTTTGTTGAAAACTATGAAGGCAAGGATTTGTCGGATGATGAATTATTGCATCTTCTGGAAAAACACCCTGAATTAATCCAGCGCCCGATAGTGGTAAAAGGTTCGAAGGCCGTTATTGGCAGGCCACTTGAAAAAGTGAAAGAATTTGTAGAAATATAAAAAAAATCAGGACAAAATCCTGATTTTTTTATTCTTAAAGCATGATAACGCCTTCGATTTCCGCAACTTTCTTATAAAGGTCTATAACCTGGTCGGCATCCATCACAAAGGCCAAAATACTCGCCGAAATATAATTGCCGTTCTTGCTTTCCCGGGTTGAAATTGTGTATTTGATCTTGTCAAAAATCTGGTAAAGTTCTGTAAGCTTCAGATTATCATTCGGGAAAATAAATTTATAGAGATAATCTTCCGGAAAGTTGTGGTTTTCCTCAAGTTTGGCTTTCAGTGAAATGTAAAATTCTTCAGGATTACTGTTGTCGGCGTCTTCTAGCAGGTGCTCGTTCATAATATGTATTTTTTAAAATTGAAAAAAGTTTCCGGCATTTGCGGAAACTCTTCAAAGATAACGCTTTTCTGATTTATTTCTTTTGCAGCGCGTCCAACAGCTGCATTTGGTTTTGTTTTTCGTAATCTTCAATGAAGTGAAAAGACCGTTCACCATCTGTTCGGAGGCGAGTTTACTGAGGTTTGTACTTCCGGTATTGGTTTGGTTGCCAAAAATTCCACCGAGAATACTGTTGCCGTCCAGCGCCATATTAATGCTTCTCACGATTCCGAATTCGTTCAGTTTTTCATCAACTTTCGGCTGGATCGCGAGCATGATCTGGTGCGCCGTTTTTTCTTTGAGTAATTGAGTCGCCGCACCGGAGCCGCCGTTCGCAACGCGGTTGACGTCTTCAGCAGTCAGGCTGTTAACGGCATTTTTAAGGATGGGTTCCGAAATATTCACAGTATAGGCCGCAGCTTGTGCGATATAGTCTTTTCCTTTTGTAGTAAGACTGGGAGCGATTTTATCCAGTACGTTGTACACGCCTCTCAAATTCTCTGGCAATGCTTTCAGCACAAGGTCGTTCTGTAAAAAAGCATTTTTATTTCCGAAAATTCCAAGTCCTTTGGAAATACCGCCCAATAAAATCTGTTTTAGAATCGAAAGACCAATGCTTGATGTAGCCAGTGCCAAACAAGACTGTGTTGTTGTTCCTAAAGCAGCTACTGCCAATGTTGAAACCAAGACTGTTTTTATTTTCATTTTTACTGATTGTAAATTGAAATTAATGATGGGTTTTCAAATATTAAGCCAAGTTTAGGTTTAGGGTTTAAATACAGTATAGAAGTGCAAAAATCATAAAAAAGTTTAAAAAATATCAAAATATGTTAAATTTAATTTCTAATTTTGAGATAATATACAACAGTTCAATTTACATTTGATATCTGAAAATTCAAAAATTAACTATATGAAAAATAGTACTTTAAGATTTTCCTGTATGATTGCCGCATTTTACTTTGGCGGCAGTGCGCAGGCTCAGCAAACTGTTTCCGACAGTGTGCGCGAGAAAAAAATAGAGGAGGTGGTAGTAATCGGTTACGGTACTGCCAAAAAGCGCGACCTTGCAGGGTCCATTGTAAAGGTTGACGGTAGTGTTGTGGCGGATAAGCCAGCTTCGAACCCGGTAAACTCCCTTCAGGGTAAGGTTGCGGGTGTTTCTGTTGTAAACTCCGGACAGCCGGGTTCTCAGGCTGACGTGAGGATCAGAGGCACCGTAACCATTAATCAGACTCAACCGCAATATGTTGTCGACGGTGTTTTTGTAAATAATATCGATTTCGTGAATCCAAATGATATTGAGTCGATGGAAATCCTTAAGGATCCTTCTTCGTTGGCAATTTTTGGTAGCAGGGGAGCTAACGGAGCTATTATCATCACTACTAAAAGAGGAAAAGCAGGTAGAACAAATGTTAATTTCTATTCATCTATCGGTGTAAAATCTTTGGATAACAAACCGGAGATCACGAACGGTGACCAGTTCCGAATTCTTTACAATGAGGATCTGGCCAACCGCGGCTTCCCTGCTTATAATCGCTTTGACCTTTTCAATGCGAATACCAACTGGATGGATTTGATTGAGAAAAAAAATGCAATCGTTACAAATCATGGTATCGCTGTATCAAACGGAAACGATAAAAACAGGGTAAGTTTTTCCTTTGGTTATCAGCAAGAGCAGGGATCGATTAAGTATGAAGATTATTCAAGGATGACGCTTAAATTTAATGATGACCTAAAAATTACGGACAAAATAAGGGCTGGTGTTGGCTTCACTGGGTCATTCTCCAAGCTTCCGCAATTGCATGGTTTTGGAAATGCATTAAATGCAACTCCGGTAGTGGATCCAGTGAATCTAACTCATGTGATGAGTCCGGATGGAAAAATGGATTATTATGGGCTTTATAACCTTCTTCCGCAGGAATTGGGTGCTGCTCAAATTTCAAATCCATTGGCGCTGCTGGAGATGGAGAAAAATACTTTAAAGTCTAAGGAATTCCAGTTTAACCCGAATGTTTATTTTGAGTTTGATTTTCTAAAAGATTTTACCTTTAAATCTAGCTTCTACGGACAGTTTAGGCAGTCAAACGGAAGAAGCTATTCACCAATAGGTTTAATGTTTGTGCCTGAAACGCAGACTGTAACGCCATTCAGAAACAGAACGCTTTCAGATATAAGCCAGTGGGAAAACCGCACGCAATCTTTCCAGCAGGATCATTTGCTGACCTACAGGAAAAAGTTTGGACAACATGACTTAACTGCAATGGCTGGTTTCACCAGTATATATGATGATTATTATGGTTTGAGTGCCTACGGAAGATCAAGTTTGTCCAATCCACTAGGGCAGATTCCTAACAATCCGAGGTTCTGGTATATAAGTTCAGATTTTGTTGACAAAGCATCCACGACGGTTTCCAGTGGCCAGACTAAAGCAACACAAACAGCCTATCTGGGTAGAGTATTATATAACTTTGCGAACAAATACATCTTGAATGCTTCAATTCGTGAGGATTCTTCATCACGTTTAGCGCCTAATAACCGGAGCCAGATGTTCTGGTCACTTGGTGCTGCTTGGGATATTACCCGTGAAGCATTTATGCAGGATGTTAAAAATTTAGATTTATTTAAACTTAAGGCTTCAATCGGTACACTCGGAAATCAGTTTGTTCCGGGGAACTACTTATTTTACCCTACATATCAGGAAGGTGGCACAGGAGTTTTCAACAACAACCTCTACCCGGCATTCGTAAAAGCATTTGAAGAAAACGAAAACCTGAAATGGGAAGAAATAAAATCCTACGAAATCGCATTGGAATCCATGTGGTTCAACCGCAGGTTATCTTTTGATGCAGCGTATTACGACAAGCAGACGAGCGATCTACTTACTTATGTCCAGGGCACCACAAATTTCTTTACAAATGCAGGATCTATCGAGTCAAACGGTTTTGAGTTTTCTGCAGGCTGGAAAGATAATATTTCGGATAATTTCGGTTATTTCATTAATGCCAATCTTACAACTACCAAAACAAAAGTTCTCTCTGTTTACGAAGATGGTTACACCATTTATTCAGGGCCGGCAATTTTCAGGGCTGGGCTTCCTGTAGGTTCATTCTACGGTTATGTTGTTGATGGCATTTATCAAACCAATGCTGATATTATAATGTCGCCTTCATCTGGAATTGGAACTGTTGCGCCCGGTGATTTTAAATATAGAGATATGAATGGAGACGGACAGATTACCGCTGATGACCGTACTGTAATCGGTAATCCAACACCGGATTTCACTTATGGATTTACACTAGGTGCTGATTATAAAAGGATTTCTTTTTCCGCAGATTTCTACGGAGTTTACGGTAATGAAGTTTTCAGGTCTTGGGGCAATGGTAATGGCTTTGCACCATATAACTACCGCGTAGAAAGAATGGACAGATGGACTGGTGAAGGAACTTCCAATTGGGAACCACGAAGTTATTCAGCTTCCGGCTATAACCGCGAACCTTCTACCTACATGATTGAAGACGGCAGCTTCTTCCGTGTTAGAAACGTTCAGGTAGGATATAATTTTGATAAAGATCTGATTTCAAATATCAGTCTTCAAGCTTTAAAACTATATCTTAATGTGCAGAATCTTAAAACCTGGGACCACGTAAATGGTTTTACACCGGAAGCCGGTGGATCTGCATTACAGTTTGGTGTAAACGGCAGCGGTTATCCAAACCCTAGAATCGTAACATTTGGTATTAATGCAACTTTCTAAACTAAACAAAATGAAAAAGAATATATTTAAAAAAATCTTATATACAGGATTAATTTCAGCGGGTGTCCTGGCATTTCACGCTTGTAGTGAAGATTACCTCGACTTGAAACCGGAAGGAAGGCCTACGACCGGCGAAGTTGCAATAGGTGGCTTCGAAGCGCAGGCATTTGGACTTTATAGCAGTTTGCGATCTACTGGCGGTGTGAGTGATTTCGATTATGTTTGGACACATATTATCCGTGCTGATGATAGCGAGAAAGGTAGTTTGCCTACCGATGCTGCTACTAACGGAAATGTTTTTGATAAATTCCAGTATTCCGCTACCAACGGAACTATCGGTTCAGCATGGAATTCTCATTATAAAATAATTTTCGACTGCAACGAGCTTATCAATGATGCGGAAGCTTCGGGCGATAAGACTTCAGGAACTTTAACCAATATTGCTGAGGCCAAGGCGATCCGTGCGTTTTGCTACTTTGAATTAAGAAGAGATTTTGGTGAAGTGCCGGTTATTTTAAAGTCAATTGATGATCCAAAAGATGAAATAGCGCCTAAAAATACAGTAGCCGAAGTAGATGCTCAAATCGAGAAAGACCTTACTGATGCCGCGGCACAGCTGCCAAATCAATGGCCTTCAGTATATTTAGGAAGGGCTACAAAAGGTCTGGCAAACACGCTGTTGGGTAAATTATATCTTTATCAAAAACAATGGGCAAAAGCACAAACTAAGCTGACCGAAGTGATTTCCTCAGGCAACTACCAGCTGAGCTCCTCTTACGATTTTGAGTTTACTCAGGCAGGAAATAATTCCAAAGAATCTATTTTGGAGGTACAGGTGACTTATGATTATGCTACCAAGTATTACAACAACTTCTGGGAAAGCCAGGGAGTGCGTGGTTCCGGAATTTGGGACTTAGGCTGGGGTTTTAACGTTCCGTCTGTTGAACTGGTAAATGCTTATGAGCCTAACGATTTAAGGAAAAAGACAACCATTTTAGTTTCCGGAAAACCCGATATTTATAATACGCCAAACTTGGTACTTCCCGACGGGCCAAACGATCCGAAACCTGTACTCGCGCAGCAATATTGGAACGGAAAGGCTTACACAAAACCCGAAGAACGTGCTAAATATAACACGACCAAAAACTGGTGGGAAAGTATTAAACTCATTCGTTATGCTGATGTAATTCTCATGGCTGCAGAAGCTGCAAACGAATTAGGAAACACTGCGACAGCAGCTACTTACGTTAATATGATTAGAAACCGTGCTGGTTTGCCAAATACAACAGCGCTTAATCAGATTGATATGAGGAATGCCATAAAACATGAGCGCCGTATCGAATTCGCGCTTGAGTTTGAAAGATTTTACGATTTGGTCAGATGGGGTGATGCAGTTACAGTTCTTGCCAATAAAGGTTATCAGGACAGAAACAAATATTTCCCTATTCCTCAGAGCGCGATTGATAAATCCCAAGGTGTATTAAAACAGAATCCAGACTATTAAAATTTAAAAAAATGATAAAGAAGTTTTCAACTATAATTGGGGTATTGGCAATTGCTTTTTCTTTGCAAAACTGTCAAAACCTCGACAGGCCGGAATTGGGCGATTACCCAAAAGATAATGCCAATCTGCCGGAAGGAAATCTCCGGTTCTTCATTCCATTCGACAAGCAGCATGAGCAACTTCGTTTTCAGTTTGCTGAGGAGCTTTCAGGTTATCCTTCTTATATGCCGGACAAAACGATAAGCTCAACCGAAGGAATTAGCAGTAAAGGTTATAAAGGAAGCATTTCCGCACATCTCAATTATCTTAATCCTAATGATTTTGTGAAGAAAGCCCAGAGTTTCTCCGTTTCTTACTGGATGAAACATGCTCCGACCACTACGAATGCGGAATTTATTTTCAGCATACCGTCGAACAACGGGCACTGGACTAAAGGAACATTGATGTTAATGAAGGAAAGTACTGCAAACGGAATCGCTGTGAAATTTATTATTGTAGATAAAGATAACAAAGACACGTGGCTTACGTGGGAAGGTGCTAATTCCGTAGCTCCTGTTGGTTTTTTCGATAATCAGTGGCACCACTGTGTTTTTGTTTATGACGCTGCAACTTCGGCGCTAACCTTTTATAAGGATGGGGTGAAAGTTGGAACAGAGAAAAAATGGGGAACACATGGCGCAGTGAATATGGATCCAACCAAAGTAACCGGATTTAAATTGGGTGGTCCTTCGGGTGCAGATTCATGGATGAAATCTTGGAACGGAAGTCTGGATCAGTTTAGGCTGTACGCTTCTGCACTCTCTAGTGCTGAAATACAGGACTTATACAATGGTAAAAAATAATTGCTAAGTTTTATTATGGGGAGTTTAACCGGCTTCCCATACTTTTTAATATGAAAATACAGAAAGTTTTTTATGTTTTGATTTTAGCCATTGTCCTTTCGTGTGGGGGGTCAGATACTCCCGTGCCTGCGCCACCTACACCTAATCCGCCAACCGCTCCTAAAACGTATACTGATTCTGAAATTCTTGAAATGGTGCAAAAAGATGCGCTGAAGTATTTCTGGGATTTTGCAGAATCTAACTCCAAACTGGCTCGGGAAAGATATCACACCGATGAACCAGGCGCTGATGCATCGACCATTAGCACCGGTGCTTCAGGCTTTGGAATGATGACTTTGCTTGTCGGAATTAAGAATGGCTACATCCCCCGTGCAGAAGCTGTCTCAAGGCTTACAGCTGCCCTTAATTTCCTGTACAAAGCAGAACGTTTTCATGGAGCGTGGCCGCATTGGATTGATGGCAATTCCGGAAAAGCGAAACCATTCAGCACTTTCGATAATGGTGGCGATTTGGTTGAAACCGCTTTTCTAGCACAGGGATTGATTTGTGTGAGGGAGTATTTTAAAAATTCAACGGATTCAGGTGAAAAAACTCTTTCCAAAAAAGCAGACGACCTCTGGAAAGACATAGAATGGAGCTGGTACACACAAGGGCAAAATGTTCTGTATTGGCACTGGTCACCGGATTACAACTTCCAAATGAATCATAAACTTCAGGGTTACGATGAGACTTTGATTACTTATGTTCTGGCGGCAGCTTCGCCAAATTATTCTATTAATAAATCCGTTTACACTGAAGGTTGGCTACGTAATGGTACGATAAAAAGCTTTTCATCACAATATGGAATTCCGGTAGTGGTTAATCATAACGGAGCTTCCGGAACGGTGGGACCTTTGTTCTTTTCTCATTATTCATTTTTAGGTTTGGATCCTCGTGGGCTTTCAGATGAATATGTTAATTATGGGGATGTGACCGTTAACCATACTAAAATTCAATATCACTATGCTGTTGCAAATCCGAAAAACTGGCTAGGTTACAATTCAAAAAACTGGGGCTTAACCGCGAGTTACAGCAGAAACGTTGATGGTTCAACAGGTTATTCTGCGCATCAGCCTCTAAATGACCTGGGTGTGATTTCACCTACTGCAGCGATTTCTAGTTTGCCTTATACGCCGGCAGAATCGATGAATTACCTGCGCTTCCTTTACAATGAAAACTATTCCAGATACATTGGAGTTGCGGGTCCTTATGATGCCTACTCAATTCATTATAATTGGGTTACGCCTAGGTATTTGGGCATAGATCAGGGTACTATTTCACCAATGATTGAGAACTATAAATCAGCATTTCTCTGGAATTTATTTATGAACGCTCCCGATGTGAAAGATGGACTTTTGAAATTAGGTTTCCATTCTTCGCGTTATGGGTTTTAAAATCTACGGAATGAAAAAAATAAAAGCAGCAATTCTCCTTTCAGCAATACTGTTGACTTCGTGTAAAAGCGCATCTTCCACGCAGAAGAATGCATCTACAGTCTCAAAAAATATTACAGATGTTCAGTTAATGGACCGTGTTCAGCGAGACGCACTGAAATATTTCTGGGATTTTGCAGAACCAAATTCACTCATGGGGCGTGAGCGGTATCATGAAGACTTTTATCCAAAAAATGATGCAAATGTCGTAACCACTGGTGGTTCAGGATTTGGCTTGATGACTATTTTAGTCGGTATAGAAAGGGGATTTATCCCAAGAAAAGAAGCAGTAAAAAGACTCTCGCACATCGCAGATTTCTTGGCAAAAGCCGATCGACATCACGGTGCGTGGCCGCATTGGCTTAATGGTGAAACGGGAAAAACTGTAAACTTCGGAAACAAAGACAGCGGCGGCGATATTGTGGAAACCGCGTTTCTCACGCAGGGACTGATGGTGGTCCGGGAATATTTTAAAAACGGAAATGCAGAAGAAAAAGCTCTCGCCGAAAAAATGGACAAGCTCTGGAAAGGCGTGGAGTGGAACTGGTACACAAAAGGCGGCGAAAAAGTTCTATATTGGCACTGGTCGCCCATCGATGGCTGGCTTATGAACCACAAAATTCAGGGTTACGATGAGACGTTAATCACATATATCTTGGCCGCATCTTCTCCAACTTATCCCATCGACGCGGAGACTTACTATCAGGGGTTTACCAGAAACGGCGGATATCTCACCAGCAACACCAAATATGGACTTCCGCTGATTGTAAAACATAATGGCGCCGAGGAATATGGCGGTCCGATGTTTTGGGAGCATTATTCTTACCTGGCGCTCGATCCCAACGGACTTTCCGACCGGTACATCAAGAATTATTTTGACCTCACCCGCAATCATGCGCTCATTCAGTACAGGTACAGTGTTGAAAATCCTAAAAAATTCAAAGGTTATGGTGAAAATTACTGGGGACTTACGGCGAGCTATACCCGCAATCCTGACGGAAGTGTAGGTTACCGTGCCCACAATCCGAAGGAGGACAACGGGGTTATTGCCCCCACCGCGGCGATCAGCTCTATGCCGTATACCCCGAAAGAATCTCTGAATGTACTGAGGTTTTTATACACTCAAAAGCCCCAGTTCATAGGTTCCGCAGGGCCTTATGATGCGACTTCCGTGCATTTTGACAATTGGTTTACGCCACGCTATTTGGCCATTGACCAGGGAACAATTGCTCCGATGATCGAGAATTACCGCACCGGACTGCTATGGAAGCTCTTCATGAACGCCCCCGAGATAAAGGCCGGCTTAAAAAAACTGGATTTTAAATCCACAAAATATAATTTAAAATAATTTTTAGAGCTGCTTCCCGCTGTATCTGCTGCTCCGCAAAAGGATGCTGCTGCAATGGGGGCTAATGATCACGAACATCCTAAGTTTAAACCCTTTAAATAAATGAAAATATTCAAAATGGTGCTGCTTTCCTGTACAATTGCTGCTGGACATGTAGTGTTTGCTCAGGAAATCAAAGCTGAATTCAAAAAAGAGATTAAGGAAGTTCAGCAGATTTCATATATCCTTGATTTTCCACAAGGTGCAAAAGGAAATGTGCCGCTCATCGTATTTCTCCACGGTTCCGGCGAGCGCGGAAATGATCTGGAAAAAGTAAAAGCCCATAGCCCTTTCACTTATAAGAAGTTAATAAAAGAACCGGTAGCAATTCTGGCTCCTCAATGCCCTGAGAACGTTTGGTGGGACACGGAAGCGGTTTATAGTTTGATCAAAGAAATTCAGTCAAAATATAAAATTGATGCATCCAGAATTTATCTTACCGGGCTTTCCATGGGCGGCTGGGGCACGTGGAAACTCGCCAACGAGCATCCCGAAATGTTTGCAGCTGTAGCTCCAATCTGCGCACCTTCCGACCGATGGATGCGAGCGACCATTAACCGTTATAAAGGGCTTCCAATAAAGATTTTCCATGGTGGAAATGATGATATTGTAAATCCATTGAATTCCATCGAGATATATCAGGCATTAAAAAAAGTAAATCCGGATGTTTCGCTTACCATTTTCCCAGATGATAACCATAACTCTTGGGACTCCACTTATTCAGATCCATTATTTTATGAATGGATGCTGAAACAGAAAAAAAACAATCAAAACATAACAAAATAGAATTATGAAGAAGATCGCAATTATCGCGCTTGCAGCGCTCTCCACTAATGGTTTTGCACAAAAAAAGAAAGCAGTTGTCTCACCGGCAATTCATTCTGAAATCGTTAACCAGCCGGTTCAGAGTTATCAGAATAACGAATATAATACTAAAAGAAAATCCTTCGTTGATGCGCTTCTTGCCAAAATGACTTTGGATGAAAAGATTGGTCAGCTCAACCTTCCAAGTGCCGGAGACTTCACTACCGGACAGGCACAAAGTTCAGATATCGGCAAAAAGATTGAACAGGGACTTGTTGGCGGGCTTTTCAATATCAAAGGTGCTGAAAAAATCCGCGCCGTACAGAAAGTCGCAGTAGAAAAATCACGTCTGAAAATTCCTCTGATCTTCGGTATGGACGTCATCCATGGTTATGAAACAACATTCCCAATCCCGTTGGGACTTGCAGCTTCATGGGATATGAATTTGGTACAGCAATCCGCCCGAATTGCTGCTCGTGAGGCCGCTTCAGATGGTATTAACTGGACTTTTTCGCCAATGGTTGATATTTCGCGCGAACCGCGTTGGGGACGTGTTTCTGAAGGCGCTGGTGAAGATCCCTATCTCGGAAGTCAAATTGCTAGAGCCATGGTTTATGGGTATCAGGGAAAAAATTTGGCGGACAAGAACACGATTTTGGCCTGTGTAAAACACTTTGCGCTTTATGGCGCTCCTGAAGGCGGCCTCGATTACAACACAGTGGATATGAGCCATACCAGGATGTTCAATGAATATTTTGCGCCCTACAAAGCAGCTGTGGATGCCGGAGTAGCATCGGTGATGGCGTCATTCAATGAAGTGGACGGAATTCCAGCCACCGGTAACAAATGGCTAATGGACGATGTACTTCGCAAGAAATGGGGCTTTAACGGATTTATTGTGACCGATTATACAGGTATCAATGAAATGATTGATCACGGAATGGGTGATCTTCAGCACGTCTCAGCGCTTGCGATGAATGCAGGTATCGATATGGATATGGTGGGCGAAGGTTTCCTGAAAACTTTAAAGCAGTCCGTAAGCGAAGGAAAAGTTTCAGAAGCGCAGATTACTCAGGCGGCCAGAAGAATTCTTGAAGCCAAATATGATCTGGGATTGTTCGAAGACCCTTACCGCTACGGCAGCGCCAATGATGCTCAAAAAGAAGTTTTCAATGCGTCAAATCGTGCAGTAGCTAGAAATGTAGCTGCACAGTCTATGGTTTTACTTAAAAATGACAAAAATATTCTTCCATTAAAGCAAAAAGGAACCATTGCATTGATTGGTCCGCTGGTAGATAACTCCGTAAACATGGCAGGAACCTGGTCTGTTGCAACCAAACACGGTTCTGCTGTAACACTCTTAAAAGGACTTCAGGAAAGCGTCGGCAAAAATGTTAAAATTCTGACTGCCAAAGGTGCAAACGTTGAGGATAACAAGGTATTGGAAGATGTGTATGCAGCCCATGGAAAGGTTGTTGACCGCGATTCACGTGAACCTTCATTGATGATAAAAGAAGCTTTAAATGTCGCTGAACAGGCTGATGTTGTGGTTTTGGCAATCGGTGAAAGTGCTGAAATGAGCGGTGAATCTTCTTCCCGTGCTAATATTGATATTCCGGCATCGCAGGTTCGTTTGCTGAACGAACTGAAGAAAACCGGCAAACCAATCGTTGTCGTGCTCCTGACTGGGCGTCCGCTTACCTTAACAAATATCAAAGATACCTCCGAAGCCATTATAAATGCGTGGTTTCCGGGAACTGAAGCTGGATATGCCGTAGCAGATATTCTTTTTGGAAAAGTAAATCCTTCGGGTAAACTTCCTATGACTTTCCCGAGAAGTGTTGGACAGATTCCTATATATTATAACCGTAAAAATACAGGCCGCCCGCTTGATGCAGCTCTAACTGATAAATGTGAATATCAGCGTTTCCGATCAAATTATATGGATGAGTGTAACACGCCGCTTTATCCTTTCGGCTACGGGTTGAGCTATACTAAATTTGAATATTCCGAATTGACGGTTTCAAAAACCAATCCAACCGGTAACCAAAGCATTCAGGCTTCTGTAAACGTAAAAAATACCGGCAATTATGACGGTGCAGAAGTAGTGCAGCTGTATATCCGCGATCTGGTGGGTAGCAACACGAGGCCGATAAAGGAACTGAAAGGCTTCCAAAAAATATTCCTGAAAAAAGGAGAAAGCAAACAAGTTTCTTTCAATATCACTCCGGACGACTTGAAGTTTTACGATAATAATTTAAAATACGATTGGGAAGCCGGTGATTTCGATATTATGATAGGAACAAGTTCCGCCGATGTGAAAACTGCACGGATTAACTGGAGCAAATAAATTATTAAATTCTATTGCTGAAAGCCACTTTTTAAGAGTGGCTTTTTGTGTTTATATAAGCATGTGTTTAATAAAAGATAAAACCTATAGCTACCCAGGTTGTAGTATAGTTGTATTATAGTTTATACCGACTAGATTCACCAACGGACCTCCTTTCATTAAAGGTTTCAGTAATCACGGAGAACTGACTTTCAAAGTCTTTCTTTTTTTCGTATTTTTGTGCATCGCAAAAGTAAAATCGAAAGAATGAATTCATATAAAAACCCATTGGAAGAACGCTATTCCAGTGAGGAAATGCTCTTCAATTTCTCACCCAACAATAAATTCCGTACCTGGAGGAAACTTTGGATTACCCTTGCCGAAATCGAAAAGGATTTAGGTTTGGAGATTTCTGATGAGCAGATTCAGGAGCTTAAAGCCAATGCTGAAAACATTGATTATGATAAGGCCGCGGAATATGAGAAGAAGTTCCGGCACGATGTGATGGCTCACGTTCATACTTATGGCGATGTGGCACCTTCCGCAAAAGGAATCATTCATTTGGGCGCAACTTCGGCTTTCGTAGGTGATAATACAGATCTGATTCAGATTCGCGACGGGCTTTTAATTCTCCGCAAACAGTTGGTGAACGTCATTAAAGGTCTTTCCGATTTTGCTCTGAAATATAAAGATTTGCCCACCTTAGGATTCACTCATTATCAGCCTGCGCAACTGACGACCGTTGGAAAAAGAGCAACTTTGTGGCTGCAGTCCTTGATTTTAGACTTTGAAGAACTTGAATTTTTTCTTGAAACCTTGAGATTCAGAGGAGTAAAAGGAACCACGGGAACTGCCGCGAGCTTTTTGGAGTTGTTCAATGGCGATTATTCCAAAGTGAAACATTTGGACAAAGAACTTTCCGCCAGATTTGGTTTTGAGAAAGTGTTCGGTGTTTCCGGACAAACTTACGACCGTAAAATCGATGCGAAAGTAGTTTCCCTCCTTTCAAATATCGCACAGTCAGCACACAAGTTCACCAACGATTTACGGCTTTTGCAGAATTTAAAGGAAATTGAGGAACCTTTCGAAAAAAATCAAATCGGTTCATCCGCAATGGCTTACAAAAGAAATCCGATGCGTTCTGAAAGAATCGGTGCGTTGGCAAAATATGTGATGTCGCTGTCCTCCAGTTCCGCAATGGTAGCTGCAACACAGTGGTTTGAAAGGACCCTGGACGATTCTGCGAACAAACGCCTTACGATTCCTCAGGCATTTTTGGCGGTTGATGCTGTTTTGCTGATCTGGAACAATATCATGAACGGCATCGTGGTGTACGAAAACCGCATCCATAAACACATTATGGAGGAACTTCCGTTTATGGCGACCGAATACATCATTATGGAAGAAGTGAAAGCCGGTGGCGACCGCCAGGAAATCCATGAAACCATTCGCGTTCACTCTATGGAAGCCAGCAAAAAAGTGAAAATAGAAGGAAAGGAAAACGATCTGATTGAAAGAATTATGAACGATCCTTCCCTGAAAATGGACAAATCCAAAATCGCAGAAGTGCTAGATCCAAAAAACTTCATCGGTTTCGCGCCCATCCAAACTGAAGAATTCATTAAAAACGAAGTTCAGCCCATCCTGGATAAATATTCCCACGAAATCGGCCTGGAAGCGGATCTGAAAGTGTAAAATCTTTAGATGCAGGCTACTTCGTCTGCATTTTTTAATAATGTGAAGTTAGAAATTAGAAGTTAGAAATTGCTTACGCATTGAAAACTCTAACTTCTAAAATCTAACCTCTAACTTCTAAAAATTGAAAATGAACAAAAGAATTTTCGTAGAAAAAAGAGGAGTTTTCGATGTTGAAAGTCCAAAAGTTTTTAATGAAATCAAAAATATCGTTCCGGGAATTCAGAACGTTAAAGTTTACAACGTTTATGATATTTTCGGGCTGAGTGATGATGAGTATTCAAAAGTCGTACACAACACTTTTGTAGATCCTGTCACTGATATTCTGCACGAAAACAATCCTGCTGAAAACCTTCATTTTGCGACAGAATTTCTTCCTGGGCAATACGACCAAAGAGCTGATTCAGCACAGCAGTGTATTGTTTTGCTGACGGAGAATAATAATTCCCAGGTTAGAAGCGGCAAACTTATTGAGCTTTTTGGCGTTACAGAAAATGATTTGGTTAAAATCAAAGATTTGCTCATCAACAAGGTGGAATCCCAGGAAAAAAATCTCACCAAACTGCAAATTCCGGCCGAAGAAACCCCGGATCCGGTAAAAACACACGATGGTTTCATCCATTTTACGACTCCACAGCTTCAGGATTTTTACAGTCAGCACGGCTTTGCCTTCGGTTTTGACGACCTGGAATTTATTCAGAATTATTTTAAATCTGAAAACCGCAATCCAACCGAAACAGAACTCAAAGTTCTGGATACGTATTGGAGCGACCATTGTCGTCACACCACATTTGAGACGGAACTCACAGATATTCAGTTTGAAGGAAAGTTTAAGGACACTTTAGACCAAATTTTCAGTGATTATCTGGAAAAAAGAAAATTCCTCGGACGCGAAGCCAAACCGATTTCTTTAATGGATTTGGCGACGGTTTGCGCAAGGTATTTCCATAAAACCGGAAAACTGGAGAACCTCGTTGTTTCTGATGAAATCAATGCCTGCACGATTGAAATCGAGGCAGAATTTGACGGGAAAAAAGAGCCTTGGTATTTGCTTTTCAAGAACGAAACACACAATCACCCTACGGAAATTGAGCCTTTTGGCGGTGCTTCCACATGCCTGGGCGGTGCGATACGCGATCCTTTGTCGGGAAGAGCGTTTGTGTTCCAGGCGATGCGTTTAACTGGCGCTGCTGATGTCCTGGAACCGGTTTCCGAAACTTTGCCGGGGAAACTTCCGCAAAGAACGATTACCAAACAGGCCGCAAACGGCTATTCTTCCTACGGAAACCAGATTGGACTGGCCACGACCCACGTCTCAGAAATTTACGATGAAGGGTATAAGGCCAAAAGAATGGAGGTTGGTTTTGTCGCCGGTGCGGTCCCGAAAAATTGGGTTCGTCGCGAGAAACCGGCAGTGGGCGATGTCGTGATTGTGCTGGGTGGAGCAACAGGACGTGACGGTGTGGGTGGCGCCACCGGAAGTTCGAAAGAGCAGGATGAAACGTCGATTCATACGCTTTCGACCGAGGTTCAGAAAGGAAATGCGGTGGAAGAACGCAAAATTCAAAGGCTTTTCCGAAATCCGGAAGTGACCACTTTAATTAAAAAATCCAACGATTTTGGCGCGGGAGGAGTTTCCGTGGCGATTGGTGAAATTGCTGATTCGCTGGAAATTAACCTCGATGTTTTGCCTTTGAAATATGATGGCTTGAACGGAACTGAACTCGCTATTTCCGAATCCCAGGAAAGAATGGCGGTCGTGATTGAGGAAAAAGATAAAGAAAAATTCATCCGCTTCTGCGAACAGGAAAACATCCAAGCTGTTGAAATTGCGAAAGTTACAGACAGCGGAAGGATGCAGATGTTCTGGAACGGACAGAAAATAGTGGATCTGAGCCGTAATTTCCTCGATACGAGCGGTTGTAGTAAGAAACAGCATGCAAAGGTGAACCATTTACAGGAAATTGCGTCAGAAAACATCAATTTCAACGAGGAAAATTTCCTTAAAATTTTAGCCGGTAAAAATGTTGCTTCGCAAAAAGGCTTAGTGGAAATGTTTGATTCCACGGTGGGCGGAACGACGGTTGCAATGCCTTTTGGCGGAAAATATCAGTTGACCGGAACTGAGGGAAGCGTGCAGACTTTGCCCGTTTTGAACGCTGAAAATGTTGAGACCGTTTCGTTTGCAAGTTGGGGGTTTGATGCTGAAATTTCCCAGCAGAATTCTCTGGTGGGCGCAAGTTTGGCCGTTGTGGAAAGCGTGGCGAAAATTGTGGCCTTGGGCGGAAATTTCAGAAATATCCGTTTGAGTTTCCAGGAATATTTTGAAAAACTGGGCTCGAATCCTGAGAAATGGGGCAAACCTCTGGCCTCGTTGCTCGGCGCATATGATGCACAGATGAATTTTGGCCTTGCCGCGATTGGTGGTAAAGATTCTATGTCGGGGACGTATCAGGACATTAATGTGCCACCAACTTTGATTTCCTTCGCGTGTGCCAACGGTGAAAAATCAACGGTAATTTCTCCGGAATTTAAAGAAGCGGGGAATTTCATCTATCATTTCAGAAATGAATTTAACGAAAGTGGTTTACCGAATTATGAAAGGCTGATTTCTGTTTTTGATTTAATTCACGAAAATATAAAGTCGAAGAAAGTAGTTTCTGTAAAGACGGTTAAAGACGGTGGAGTTGCGGTTGCGGTTGCCAAAATGACTTTCGGAAATAAACTGGGTGCTGAAATTTCTGTTGATGAAAAACTGCTCTTAGATAAAAATATCGGCGGCCTCATTATTGAATCCACAGAAAAAATTGACGACAGTTTACTTCAATATATCGGTGAAGTTAAAAATCAAAACATATTGGTAATCAACAATTTTGAATTTGAAATCGAAAAATTAATTCAGGTAAATTACCATACGTTTGAAGAACTTTTTCCAACCAAAGAAAAAGAAAAAATTGTGGTTGAAATTGATGAAAAACTGAACTCAACCGAACCTAGAAATATCTTCCTCAAAAAGCATAACATCGCAAAACCCCGCGTTTTTGTGCCTGCTTTTCCGGGAACGAACTGCGAGTACGAAACCCAAAATGCATTCCGGAAAGAAGGTGCGGATGTTCACAGTTTGCCACTTTTGAATCTGAATAATGACCTGCTCAACAAAAGTATCGACAATTGGGTGAAAGAAATTCAGCAGTCCCAGATTCTGGTTTTTTCCGGTGGATTTTCAGCGGGCGACGAACCGGACGGTTCTGCGAAATTCATTGTCAATGTTCTGAAAAACCAAAAAATGAAAGACGCCGTTCACGAACTTTTGGCGCGCGACGGGATGATCCTCGGGATCTGCAACGGTTTCCAGGCTTTGGTTAAATCAGGACTATTGCCATACGGTGAAATCCGTGATTTGGATGAAAATTCGCCAACTTTGGCTCACAATGCCATAGGAAGACATATTTCTCAAATGGTGAATGTAAAAGTGGCCAATGACGATTCTCCTTGGTTGAAAGGAACAAAAGGCCAGCTTTTTACCATTCCCATTTCACATGGGGAAGGCCGTTTTATGGCGTCGGAAGAAGTGTTGACCAAACTTTACAAAAACGGACAGATTGCAACGCAGTATGTAGATTTTGACGGAAATATCGCTCACGGAATGCCTTTCAATCCAAATAATTCCCTTTTCGGAATTGAAGGAATTACTTCACTTGACGGAAAAATTTATGGCAGAATGGGGCACCCGGAAAGATTTACAGAAGGTTTGCTGAAAAATATCCCGACCGCGAATTATCATAATATTTTCCGGAACGGAGTGGAGTATTTTAAATAGATTCTTGCCGCGAGTGCAATAGGCTTATTATATTCGCGGCAAATTTTAATTCAGTCTAGAAAAGATATTTAGGATAAACCAAAAAGCCGACAATAACGGCCAAAATTGCCATCAGCGTTACTGCTCCCGCCGATATATCTTTGATGAATTTTATCCGCTCATCGAATTCCGGATGAACAAAATCGCAAATTTTCTCGATGGCAGTGTTCAGAATTTCGGTGCTCATTACGCCAAAGCAAACGATGAAGATGAGGGCGGTATCGGTGGAATTTAATTCGAGAAAAACAATTAGAAAAAGATTAATGATCAGGGCCAGAATGTGAAACTGAAAATTCCGTTCAGAACTTATCATACCGGTAATTCCCCTAATGGCATTACCAAAACTTTTATGAAGCGGCGGTTTTCTCATCAGTACAAAGATAAAAGAAAAAACATTTTTTCTGCTTCAGGCAAAAGCGCAGTTTTTCGTTTTCCATTTTCAATGATTTTTGTTAATAACTCTCGGTTTATATTTTCTCTTTTCTGCTTCTATTTCATATATTTGTAAAAATTATAAAGTTTTATGAAATTTATTGTTTCGAGTGGTGAATTGTGGAAGGCGCTGCAAACGGTCAGCGGAGTAATTTCAAGTTCACAGTCCAGGCCAATTCTTGAAAACTATCTTTTCGAATTAAATGAAAACAATCTTAAAATTACGGCTTCCGACGGTGAAACCACTCTGGTGACAACTGTGGAAGTGAAATCTGATGATACGGGAAAAATTGCAGTTCCTGCAAAAACCATCCAGGATTTAATAAAGACTTTTGGCGATCATCCGCTCACACTTTCTGTGAAAGAAAACGCAGAAGGAAGCGGCAGTGTTCTTGAAATTTTAGATGAAAAAGATAACTTCGTTTGCGCACTCGACAATGCGGAAGATTATCCTGAACTTCCCGAATTTGATGCGGCCCAAAGCGTGAAAATTCCCGCTGGCATTCTTTCAGAAGCTCTAAACAATACGCTTTTCGCAACTTCAAACGACTCACTTCGGCCGGTGATGACGGGCGTTTTGTTCCAGTTTGGCGAGGAAGAAACCAATTTCGTTTCTACAGACTCCCACAGACTGGTGGTTTACAAGAGAAAAGACCTGATTTCCGAACCGATGGAATTCATCATGCCGAAGAAACCTTTAAGTATTTTCAAAAATATCCTTGCAAATTCGGGTGACGAAGTAACCATCGAGTTTAACGAGAATATGGCGAAATTCACTTTCGGAAACAACATCTGGATTTGCCGTTTAATCGATGGCAAGTACCCAAATTATTCCGCAGTTATACCAAAGGAAAATCCTAACGTCCTGACGATTAACAGAAATCTTCTTCTTAACGCGATCAGAAGGGCTTCCATCATGTCTAATAAATCCACCAATCAGGTCCGTTTCAAGCTTTCGGGCAACATTCTGCACTTACACGCCGAAGACACTGAATATGCAAACAAGGCCGATATGCAGATTCCTTGCGACTATAATGGTGACGACATCAACATCGGATTCAGCTCAAAATTCCTTACGGAGATGCTTTCCGTCATTGGCGCCGACGATATCACCATGAAAATGTCCCAGCCAAACCGCCCGGGAATTGTGGAACCGGTTGACGGACTCGAGGAAAACGAACACCTGCTGATGCTTTCTATGCCGGTTATCGGAATGTAGAAAACAATTGTAAAACAGAACAGAGGTTTGAGATTTCAAGCCTCTTTTTATTTTTAGGAGCAGAAGGTTTTCACTTTCGTTTCACGGAACAGCCGGCTTTCCGTTCCAATCTTTTTCTTGCTGCGCAACAAAAAGGATTTCCACTGCAATCCGGACTAGAAGAACTTTCCAACATTTTTAAACTAAAAAAACTATAACACTTGTGTCATAAAAATAGTTACACATTGTGTCCTTCGTGTAATCTTCGTGTCTCTGTGGTTAAAAAATATTCAAGAAATCAGTGCAATCCGCCCAATCTGCGAGAGAAAATAAATCACACAGATTACACAGATTTACACAGATTATTTATCGTCAATTTTTTATTATGTAGAAGCTGTGCAAGAAAGAATCAGCGCAATCCGTATTATTCGCGGGAGAAAAAACGCACACTTCCGAAGCTATTATATTCCAAGTTTTAAATTTGTGTAAATCTGTGAAATCCGTGTGTAAAAAAATCAGCGCAATTCCCATAATCTGCCGGAGAAAAACACACATTCAAAAAATTCCGCATTTATTCAAAAATCCCGATATTTGCACCTTATCCGGAAGCGCGGGAAATTCACATCTCAAACTTCAAATAGAAATTAATTTTAGAATGAAAATCTCAAATAACTGGCTGAAAGATTTTATCTCAACCGACCTTAAAACCGAAAAAATTGGCGAGTACCTTACCGACATTGGTCTGGAGGTGGAAGGCATCGAGAAATTTGAAAATATTCGCGGCGGCTTGGAAGGCGTAGTTGTAGGAAAAGTTTTAACGTGCGAAAAACATCCAAATGCTGACAAACTGAAAAAAACAACCGTGGATGTCGGCAGCGGTACCATCCTCGAAATCGTTTGCGGCGCACCAAATGTGGAGGCGGGACAGACGGTTCCAGTGGCAACAGTCGGAACAAAAATTTATGCCAAAGACGGCAGTTTTTTCGAGATCAAAGAAGCTAAAATCCGCGGCGAGAAGTCCCAGGGAATGATCTGTGCTGAAGATGAGTTGGGACTGAGCGACGACCACGGCGGAATTATGATCCTGGATGAGGAAAAATATAAAATCGGGACTGATTTTGCAGAATATTTTGATATCGTAAGTGATGATGTTTACGAAATCGGCCTTACACCCAACCGTACCGATGCGATGTCGCACTACGGTGTAGCACGGGATCTGCACGCTTTCCTTTCATCAAACGGTTTGAAATCCGATTTTGAAAAAGCTGTTTCGCAACCTTTGAAAACTGAAGGTAATACAGATTTCCAACTGGAAGTTGAGGACAGCGAACTTTGCCCAAGATATATCGGCGCAGTGATTGAAAACGTGACAGTGGAAGACTCTCCCGGATGGCTGCAGAACCGTCTGCAGGCAATAGGTTTGAGTCCGGTTAATAATGTGGTTGATATTACCAACTACATCCTTCACGGTTTCGGCCAGCCTATGCACGCCTTCGATGCTGATAAAATTGCAGGCAGAAAATTAAAAGTCGGCTTAAATGCTCCGGGAACAAGATTTAAAACGCTTGATGGTGCTGAGCGTACACTGAACGGTTCCGAAATTATGATCAAAGACGGCGATGACAATCCGATGTGCATTGCGGGGGTTTTTGGTGGTGAAAATTCAGGAGTCTCTGCCGAAACGACAACTGTGTTTTTAGAAAGTGCCTACTTCAATCCGGTATCCGTAAGAAAAGGTGCGAAGTTCCATGGGTTGAATACGGATGCATCGTTCCGTTTTGAGAGAGGTGTTGATCCGAACAATACAAGAACGGCAATTACTTACGCTATCAAAATGATTGAGGACATTACTGGAGGCCAAATGGTGGGTTCGCTTTTAGAACATTACCCAAATAAGATTGATGGCCATTATGTGGTGCTGAGATATTCGATGCTGGACCAGATTTTAGGTATAAAGATTCATCGGGAGAAAGTAAAAGAAATTTTAAGATCGCTTGATATTCAAATTCTAAATGAAATTCCAAACGGTCTGGAGCTGTCCGTGCCAACATTCAAAGCGGATGTCACACGGGAAATCGACGTTATTGAGGAAATTTTGCGGATTTATGGCTACAATAAAGTTGATGCGCCGCAAAAAATCTCGTTTACACCGGTAAAATTAAATTTGGATGATCAGGATGAACTTGAAAACTTGTGGGCGAGGACTTTGCAGGCCAATGGCTTCAATGAGGTGATGAATAACTCTCTGACGTCCGTGAAAGATGATACAAATGCGGTAAAATTGCTGAATCCGTTGAGTGGCGATCTGGCTTTTATGCGGAAATCTTTAATGGAAGGGCTGCTGGAAAATGCCATCTACAACATCAATCGGAAAACTCCGGACATCAAATTTTTTGAACTTGGAAAAATATACCATAAAAAAGACAAGTACGAAGAAAGAAAACAGCTAGCAATTTTAGTAACAGGAAGAGATAAAGCTGAAAACTGGCTTCAGCCAAAATCTGCCACGGATTTTTATTATTTAAAAGGTTATGTTCAGCTACTTTTAAGCAGATTGAACCTTGAAATTGAGGAAAAAGCATCTGCTGATGAAAGATTTTCTGATGCCGTCGAACTGGTTGCAGAAGGAAAAACTTTAGCGAGACTTGGAAAAGTTTCTGCACAAATGCTGAAAGATTTCGATACAGACCAGGAATGTTTCTATGCAGAAATCGAGCTGGAAGCCGCACAGCAGCTTCGTAAAAAAGACAATTTCAAGTTTGTGGATATTCCGAAATTCAACAAAATCAGAAGAGATTTGGCAATGCTTTTGGATAAAAGTGTTTCTTACAGCGACTTATATAAAGTAGCCCGAAAAAATCCTTCAAAATACTTGAAAAATATCAATCTTTTCGATGTTTACGAAGGCAAAAACCTTCCGGAAGGAAAAAAATCCTATGCGATGAGTTTCGAACTTTTAAATGAAGAAAAAACTTTGGAAGAAAAAGAAATTGCTGAAGTGATGAATTCACTGATCAAATCTTTCACCAAAGAATTCAACGCTGAATTACGTGGTTAAGAAGCATTCTAAAATTTAAATAATGTTAAAAGTGTTCCGCTTGGAGCACTTTTTTTGTCTCTGCCGGCGATAATCTGGGAAGTTTTCTTAAATTTGGTTTCATATACAAATCCAATGAAAAATTTATTCTTATCAATAGTCGCGGTTTTTACAGTTTCTTCGTGCACAACACTTTCCAACGTTTCAAAAATTGGTTCCAAGCAGGTTTCAATCGCCAATACACAATGGACTTTGGCAGAAACAGTGAAAGGCAAAACACCAACTTTGATTATCGAAAATAATAAACTTTCCGGAAACGCCGGCTGCAACAATTATTTTGGAACGCTGATGCTGGATACTACTGCAGGAAATTTCTCTGCAAGCGGTATTGGCGCAACAAAAATGGCTTGTGAAAATATGGAGACTGAAAACAATTTCCTCAGCATGCTGCAGGAAGCCAATAAATATGTGGTGAGCGGAAACACCCTGGAGCTCTACAAGAATAATCTGCTCCTGATGAAACTAAATAAGCTTTAAAACAATTAAACATAAAAAAGGAACCCAGTTTTTGAGTTCCTTTTTTGCTTTATTCGTCTTCGTCGTCCTCTTCTTCGTCGTATTTCGCGAGCTCCTCGTCGCACCATTTGAAGGCTTGCTCCACTACTTTTGTAGCCTCGTCAGCCATAGTTTCTTCATCGTCACCTTCCAAATCATCCAACCATTCCACTTCTTCTTCCTCCACATTCAGGATGAATCTCGGGTATTCGGTGTGCACTACGAATAGATCTTCCGGCATATCGGAATTATCGGCCAATAAAAATTTAGGTAATTTCATTTTTTTAATGTTTTAAGCTTTCTCAAAGATAGATAAAAAATTTATAGAATTAAGTCGTTCAATTCTAAATTATGTTAAAATTACTTCACAAACATTTTTGCCACTTTCTCTGCCTTCTTGCTTTCAGAATAATCGTAAAAACCTTCACCGGATTTCACACCGAGTTTTCCGGCCATTACCATGTTCACCAATAAAGGATTCGGAGCGTATTTCGGATTTTTGAAACCGTCGTACATCACGTTCAGAATCGCCAGACAAACATCCAGTCCAATAAAATCTGCGAGTTGCAAAGGTCCCATCGGATGCGCCATTCCGAGTTTCATTACGGTATCGATTTCTTCAACGCCGGCAACATTATTGTACAAAGTTTCGATGGCTTCGTTAATCATCGGCATCAGAATTCTGTTTGCAACAAAACCAGGATAATCATTTACTTCTACCGGAACTTTGCCCAAAGTTTTGCTCATTTGGTAAACCGCGTCAAAAGTTTCTTTTGAAGTAGAGTAGCCTTTGATGATTTCCACCAGTTTCATAATCGGAACCGGATTCATAAAGTGCATTCCGATTACTTTTTCCGGTCTTTTCGTTGCTGCCGCAATTTTTGTGATGGAAATAGAGGAAGTGTTCGTCGCCAAAATGCAGTTTTCCGGCGCACTTTCATCCATTTGCTTAAAGATTTTCAGTTTCAAATCCTGATTTTCCGTTGCAGCTTCTACAATAAGGTCTGCGTTTTTTGCCGCTTCCGAAACATCGGTGAAAGTGGTAATATTCCCTAAAGTTTCGGCTTTCTGTTCTTCGGTCAGGTTGCCTTTTGCGATAATTCTGTCAAGATTTGTGCTGATGGTTTTCAAACCTCGGTCAAGTGCTTCGGGTGAAACATCAACTAAATTTACTTTAAATCCTGTTTGTGCAAAAGTATGAGCAATACCGTTGCCCATAGTTCCGGCGCCGATAACTACAATATTTTTCATTATATTTTAAAAATTTATGTTCAAGATAGATTTGTAATAATATTTCCGGTTGTTATTTTACTTTCCTTCAACTTCATGAGAATTTTGTGTTGAATTTCCTTGGATCAGATATTAAAATTCACTAAAAAAATTAACCTAAGAACTCCACGTTTTTCAGCTTGTAAGGTTAAGAAATTAATTTCATAATTTCCAGCGCCACTTTCAGTGCTTCGGTTCCGTCTTCTAGAGAAACTTCGACATTTTTGTTCTGTTCGATGGCATCCGCAAAGGAATTCAGTTCATCCAAAATCGCATTATTCGGTTGGATGTTCGGATATTCAAACAAAATTTGGTTTTTTTCACCATCGGCATTTTCAATAATCATATCAAATGGTGTAGGATGTTCCGGTGCTTCTTTCATTCGGATCACCTCGGCTTTTTTCTCTAAAAAATCTACCGAAATATAGGCGTCCTGCTGGAAAAAACGGGATTTCCGCATCGCTTTCATAGAAATTCTTGAAGTGGTTAAGTTTGCAACACAGCCGTTTTCAAATTCTATTCTCGCATTGCAGATATCCGGTGTTTTTGAAACCACACAAACGCCGGAAGCATGGATGTTTTTCACTTTTGATTTTACCAAACTCAACAAGATATCCAAATCGTGAATCATAAGATCCAAAACCACCGAAACATCAGTTCCGCGCGGATTGAATTCCGCCAGACGGTGAATTTCAATGAACATCGGGTTCTTGATGTATTCTTTGGTTGCGATAAAGGCCGGATTGTAGCGTTCAACGTGTCCAACCTGCGCTTTGATGCCGAACTCCCGACATTTGTAAAGAATTTCTTCAGCCTGCTGTAAAGTTTGGGTAACCGGTTTCTCGATGAAGAAATGCTTGCGGTTTTCGATGGCTTTCATCGCGTAATCGTAGTGGTAAAGCGTTGGCGTAACGATATCAATCATGTCGGTTTGCGAAAGCAGGTCCTCAAAATTTTCAAAATATTGATAACCGAATTCTGCTTCCAGTTTCCTTCCGTTTTCGGCATCGGCATCGTAAAACCCAACCAAATCGTATTTTTCGCTTTGCTGAAGTAGTTTCAGGTGAATTTTTCCGAGGTGACCTGCACCGACCAAACCCGCTTTGAGCATAGAAATTTTGTTTTTTCAAAGATAAGAAATTGGCACAAGATGCAACTAAACGGTGCTATTGCTTTATTTATGCCTTTTTTACAACGCTGCAGCATTGCAACCTGCAACAAAAAATCCTATTTTTGTGACATGCAGGATTCATTTGTTCATAAGGGAAAGCGCAAAATTTTGGTGGATTATCTCCGGGAAAAAATCGGAATTTCGGATGAAAATGTGTTAAGTGCGATGAACGCCGTACCGCGCCATCTCTTTATTGAAAGTATTTTTGAGGATTTTGCTTACGAAGACCGCGCCTTTCCGATCGCGGCACACCAAACGATTTCGCATCCTTCAACGGTGGCGGAGCAAACTGAACTTTTGCAGGTAAAACCCGGTGAAAAAATCCTTGAAATCGGTACCGGTTGCGGCTATCAAACGGCGGTTTTGGTGGCGATGAAAACTTTGGTTTACACTGTAGAGCGCCAGAAAGATCTTTTTGATTTTTCGCAAAAAAAATTAAAGGAAATGCATCTTCGCCCGAAATTTCAGAGTTTCGGTGACGGTTTCGCAGGGCTTCCGACTTTTGCACCTTTTGATAAAATTATCGTGACCTGCGGCGCAGAAAATTTGCCGACTGAACTTTTAAAACAGTTAAAAGTAGGAGGGAAGATGGTTATTCCGCTTGGCCCGGCCGATGAACAGGTGCTGTTCCGTTTTACAAAAATTTCCCCAACAGAATTTGAAAAGGAGGAATTTGGAGCATATAAATTTGTGCCGATGCTGGGGAGTACGAATAAATGATTTGGATTAAAAATTTTTATTTAAATAATTTTTAAGGCTAAAGTCAGTGAGCTGTCAATAAAAAAAAGCGGGCTGGGCCCGCCGCTACTGATAAATAATTGTCTACAAAATCTACACTATTTTTTCGAAGAAAACTTAGATTTCAAAAACATATATCCAAATCCCAATCCGATTCCGGTCAATAAAGCGTTTTTAACATTTTTTGAGGGCGCCGGAAGCATCGGTTTTCCATAAATACGGTGCGGATTATCTGAAGGTTCCAGGACATTTCCGGGATTTGCCGGAGCGTCTACATATTTCATAATCATTCTCAAGCCTGCGGAAGCTGTATTGATCACGGTTTTAGGGAACATTCCGTAGGTTTTGGTGAGGATGTAAGACATCGCATCGGGGAACTTGTGCTGTTTTGGGTTTTTTGCCAGTTCCACCACTTTTTTCGCGGTGTCTCGCGGATCTGCAGCTATTGGCAGAATTTTTAAATCAAGCCCTGAATATTTTGCTGAATGTAAATTTCCTGTAGATTTTTGAAGCTGCGGATAAATATTGCAGATGTGGACATCCGGATAATTGGAAATTTCCCCGGCTAAAGTCTCCATCAGCCCGCGAATCCCAAATTTTGACGCGGAATATGCTGCGCTGTACGGAGCCGGCATAAATCCGCCAATCGAAATATTATTGATGAGAACGCCCTCGTGCTGTTTTTTGAAAACCGGCAAACTGCTGTAGGCACCGTTCATATATCCAAAAAGGTTGGTTTTAATCACCTGTTCGTTGGTTTCCATGGGGATTTCCTCGAATTTTCCGCTGGCCATCACTCCGGCATTGTTTACCCAAATATCAATTCTCCCGTTAAATTCGAGGGCTTTATCGGCAAGTTTCTGAACTTCCTCTGCATTGGAAACGTCGGTGGGAACAGCAACAGCGCTTACTTCAAGATCATGGCAAAGTTGAACCACTTCATCCAAACCTTCTTTACCACGAGCTGCCAAAACAAGGTTACAGCCTTCCAGTGCAAATGCTTCCGCAACCGCACGTCCTACTCCGCTGGATGCGCCGGTTACGACAACGGTTTTGCCCTTTATGCTTCTTTCTTTTTTTGCAATTTCTTCCATTTTTAATAAGTATTTTGGTGCTTAAATTTATGAAGAAAAAAGGAAGAACAGTACATGAGAATTTGATTTTATAAACAATAAAAATAATTGTATAAACCGTTTCTTGAAGTTTTGAAAAACTGTAAAGTTTTAAAAATATCGTGTAATGAGAACAATATTTAATATGATAATTTTACATTTCACAAAATAAAAAATATGAACCCGAACAATAAAAAAGAACAGGACGAAAATCTTGAAAGAATGAATTATCCTGAAAATGAAGATATCTTCAATCAGGAGGCGCATGTGTCCCTGGACGGTGACGGAATTCCGGAAACTGACAGTGTTTCAAACGATGAAATTACCGACGGACTGGATATTCCAGGTTCAGAAATGGACGACCAGCAGCAGATCATCGGTTCTGAGGACGAAGAAAACAATTACTGGAGTTTAGGCGGCGATAATCACGAAAACCTTGAAACTCCGGAAGACATTAATTAATAAACCAAATCACAAAATTTTAATATTATGGATAATAACAGATTCAAAGAGTCACAAAATTTTGACAATTTAGAAAGCAATAAAGCCAACAATCCTAATCTGGACACCAACCCAAATCAACTGGCGAAAGACTATGCCGCAGATATGCGCAGCAAAAATCAGGAAGCCACACACGAAGGTTTCATGAACCACGCCAAAAATACGTGCCCGCCGGACGACTGGAGCAATAAGCAAAAGGAGTATGATGATGCCTGGAAACGCAATGCTGAACAGGTTTCTGGAGATGACGAATAATTTAAGGCTAAATCAATTTACAGAAAATTCAGGTAAATCGCCTGAATTTTTTGTTTCTAAGGTCAATTTGCTTCGTATTTTGGTTTTTGAATATCTTTAATGCCATAAAGTTTGAGTGAGAATCTCAAATTCAAAATTTCGAATTTCAAATAAAAGTAACAATGACCTTTCGGGAACAAATCCAACAGGGAATTCCAACAGAACTTCCTCAAATAAAACCGTACGAACCGCAGATCAACCACGCACCAAAACGCAAGGAAATCCTCAATGAAGAAGAAAAAAAACTTGCGCTTATAAATGCTTTACGCTATTTCGAGCCGAAATTTCATGCCGAGCTTTTACCGGAATTTAAAAAAGAACTGGAAGAATATGGCAGAATTTATATGTACCGCTTCCGTCCGGATTATGAGATGAAAGCACGCCCAATTTCCGAATATCCCGGGAAATCAGAGCAGGCAAAAGCCATCATGCAGATGATACAGAATAATTTGGATTATGCAGTGGCACAACATCCGCATGAACTGATTACTTATGGGGGAAATGGTGCGGTTTTCAGCAACTGGGCGCAATATCTTCTGACGATGAAATATCTTTCGGAAATGGCAGATGAACAGACTTTGGTGATGTATTCCGGTCATCCGATGGGACTTTTTCCTTCACATAAAGACGCACCTAGAGTGGTGGTAACCAACGGAATGATGATCCCGAACTATTCTAAACCCGACGATTGGGAAAAATTCAATGCTTTGGGCGTGACGCAGTACGGACAAATGACGGCCGGATCTTATATGTACATCGGTCCGCAGGGCATTGTGCACGGTACCACGATCACGGTTCTGAACGCTTTCCGGAAAATAAAAAAATCACCGAAAGGCGGTTTGTTTGTAACTTCCGGTTTGGGCGGCATGTCCGGCGCACAGCCAAAAGCCGGAAATATTGCCGGTTGTATCACGGTATGTGCGGAAGTGAATCCAAAAATTACCAAAATCCGTCACGATCAAAAATGGGTGGACGAAATTCACGAAGATCTCGATGAACTGGTTGAACGGGTAAGAAAAGCGCAGGAAAATCAGGAAACTGTTTCGCTGGCCTTTCTTGGAAATGTAGTGGAAGTGTGGGAAAAATTTGAGGAAGCCGGTTTGAAAATCGATATTGGCTCCGACCAGACTTCGCTTCACAATCCGTGGGCGGGTGGTTATTATCCGGCCGGAATTTCTTTCGGGGAGTCCAATAAAATGATGGCCGAAAATCCGGAACTGTTCAAAGAAAAAGTTCAGGAAAGTTTGAGAAGACACGCCGCCGCCATTAATAAACATACAGCAAAAGGTACTTATTTCTTCGATTACGGAAATGCATTTTTGCTGGAAGCAAGCCGTGCAGGAGCCGATGTGCTGGCGGAACATTCAACTTTGGGCCGCGAGTTCAAATATCCAAGTTATGTGCAGGATATTATGGGGCCGATGTGTTTCGATTATGGTTTCGGGCCGTTCCGTTGGGTTTGCACGAGCGGAAAATCTGAAGATTTGCAGAAAACCGACGAAATAGCAACCTCTGTTTTAAATGAAATCATGCAGAATTCACCGGAGGAAATTCAGCAGCAAATGGCAGACAATATCCAGTGGATCAAAGGTGCGCAAGAAAATAATCTGGTGGTCGGTTCGCAGGCCAGAATCCTTTACGCCGATGCGGAAGGCCGTATGAAAATCGCCGAAGCCTTTAACAAAGCTATTAAAAACGGTGAAATTGGGCCGGTTGTGCTGGGTCGCGATCACCACGATGTTTCGGGAACAGATTCTCCGTACCGTGAAACTTCGAATATTTATGACGGTTCCAGATTTACCGCAGATATGGCGATTCATAATGTGATTGGCGACAGTTTCCGCGGCGCAACATGGGTTTCAATTCATAACGGAGGCGGCGTTGGATGGGGCGAAGTGATCAACGGCGGTTTCGGGATGCTCCTCGACGGAAGCGATGATGCCGACCGAAGGCTGAAATCTATGCTGTTCTGGGATGTGAACAACGGAATTTCCCGGAGAAGCTGGGCCAGAAATGAAGGTGCCATATTCGCAATCAAACGGGCTATGGAAGTAGAGCCGAATTTGAAAGTGACGCTGCCGAATTTTGTGGATGAAAATTTATTATAACAGTAAAAACCCTTAAGTATCCGTAAGGTTTTTTGTTTTATTTTTAAGCTATGATTCACCGAAACTTTACTTTTACGGAATTCTTTTACATTTCAGTGTTTTTACTGTTCTTAATTTTTCTTTTCAGGATTATTAAAAAACAAAGACAGTGGAGCAGCCGCAGTCTTTTAATTTCACTGATGGGCGGAATTATTTTGACCGTTCTTTCCTTGCTATATTCTGAAGGCGGATATTCAGGAATGTTTGAAGTAAAGAGTTACGGCTTTCCGAGGCAGTTCATAGAGCAGATGAGAAGCATTGAAAAACCCAATTTAACAGGGTGGGACAGGACTGTTTTTCTGAAATTTAATTTTATTCAGAATTTAATCCTTTATTTTCTCTTGGTTTTGAATGTTACTAATCTGCTTACAGGCAGGAAGATATGAAGCCAATATTTGGACTTTTTTCAATTTTATTATCTGTAGTATCGCTGCACGGAATATTTTAGCAAACCCAGGTGAAACAATCATTACCACAGCGAAATGGTATTGATGGCTTACGGTATTATTTAAAAATAACAAAAAAACCGTCTCAAAATTTTGTCTTGAGACGGCTTCTTTATCTTTGAGGGGCAAAATTATTTCACTTCTTTACCTTTAATCAGGTCTTTTTCACCTTTGCCGAAAGTAAATTCGCCCTGGTGCGTCCAAAAGAAATTCCCGTCTTTATCTTCAAACTTGGCACCGCTCCCGCTTACCGCATTTTTCATATCATAAGTTTTTCCGGTAGTTTCATTTTTTACAGCTGCGGTACCTTTTTCGGCATCGTAAATTACACTGAAATTGGTTTTGCTGTCGTCGCTAGTATACTTATAAACTTCCCCGGTAGTGGTTTTGGTGGTTTTGGTTTGGTCGGCTGTGGTAGCCGTAGTGGTTTCCGTAACTGCAGTTGCAGAGTCAACCGGTGTTACCACAGTAGTTGTGGTCGTGTCCGGATTTGTCATAGTAGTCTCCTCGGTAGTAATGGCTCCTGTTTTTTCCTGTTTTTTAGAGCAGGAGGCTAACATAATCACCGCAGCTGAAGCCAGCAATAATTTTTTCATAATCGTTTTTTTAATGGTTTGTAAACGCCGGTTTCATTGCAAATTGCATTCCGAATTTTTTAAATTAACTGAAGTTGGTTTTAGAAGTGAATTTTGCAATTTAAATTTCTGAAACTTTTCGAAAAAAAAGATATTTTCTGTAACAATTTCTTATTTTAACTACCAACAGAACAGAAAACTTCCCGATGTCCTTAGAAAAAGAATTTTTAGAAAAAATAGAAAAACACAAAGGTGTGGTTTTCAAGATTTCTAAAATGTACATGGACGATTATGACGACCAGAAAGACCTTTTTCAGGAAATTACTTTTCAGGCATGGAAAGCTTTTCCGAATTTTCGTGGGGAAAGCGAGTTTTCGACCTGGCTCTACCGTATTGCGCTGAACACCGCAATTATTTTTTTAAAATATGAAAAGAAAAGAAGTTTTCTACAAAATACTGAAACTGAAAATTTAAAAGTTGAAACTGAAGAATATTCCGGTGAGAAAGATATCAAAATCGAGAAACTTTATAACGCAATTCATCAACTGAATGCTATTGACAAAGCTTTGATTTTTTATTATTTGGAAAATTATAGCGGAAAGGAAATGGCGGAGCAGCTGGGAATTTCTGAGGTAAACTGCCGGGTGAAACTAAACCGCGCTAAAGAAAAATTAAAACAAATGGTTCAAAAATAATTTTAAAATCTGAAAAAAATGGACTTAGAAAATTTAAAAAATATATGGGCTGAAGAACAAGTTTCTGAAACTCCCGAGATTTCTTTAGAAAAACAAAAAGAAATAAGAATGCCGCTGGAGAAAATTCGCAAAAATATGAGGTTGGAATTTTGGTCAAATGTAATAGCTATGATTGCATTAATTCCGTTATCGCATGTATTTTCTGCCAATCCATTTATACGGTGGTCATTCTATTTGGTTCTCGTTTTTATATTTGTGTATTACTATATCAAATTTTATAAATTATATGTAAAACTTTTCACTTCCGATTTTTCAACTTTTCACCAATTAATGGAGATTAAATATGAATTAAAACTGAATATTGAACTCTACAAATCTTTCTATATCGCAGCAGTGCCGTTTTTCTTCGCCATGCTTTTGCTACTCTTGGAAAAGCATAATTTTTTTAAATACGATGATTTAATCATGCATTACGCACCATTTATCATTTTTTTTGCCGTTGTGGCGTTTACATTAGGTTTTGGTAAATGGTGGTGGGATCATTTTTATGATAAATATATCCGGCAAATAGAAAAAATTATGTCTCAACTTAAATAAAAAACTTCCCGAAAAATTTCAGGAAGTTTAAAAAGTCTTGTTTCTCGACTCTTGACTCTTGAATCTCGGTTCTATATAGAATCCACAATTCTGTTCAGCGTCGCACTCGGTCGCATGGCTGCATCAGTCTTTGCGAAGTCCGGATGGTAGTAGCCGCCGATGTCCTGCGGTTTACCCTGTGCACCGATGAGCTCTTCGTTGATCTTTGTTTCATTTTCATTCATAGCCGCCGCAACCGGTTTAAATTTTTCCGCAAGATCTGCGTCTTTGGTTTGGTTTGCCAAAGCATTTGCCCAATACATCGCCAGATAGAAATGCGACCCGCGGTTATCAATTCCGCCAACTTTTCTCGCAGGTGATTTATCATTTTGAAGGAAAAGCGCATTCGCTTCATCCAAAGCATCAGCCAGAACCTGAGCTTTTTCATTATTCTGGGTTTGTGCCAGATGCTCCAGAGACGCCTGCAGTGCAAGGAATTCACCCAAAGAATCCCAACGCAGATAACCTTCATGAATAAACTGTTCGATGTGTTTCGGTGCAGATCCACCTGCTCCGGTTTCAAAAAGTCCGCCGCCGTTCATCAATGGAACGATAGAAAGCATTTTTGCTGAAGTTCCAAGCTCCAGAATCGGGAACATATCGGTCAGGTAGTCTCTCAAAACGTTTCCGGAAACTGAAATCGTGTCTTTACCTTCGCGCCCTCTTTTCAGAGTTTCAAGCATAGCGTCTTTTACATCCATAATGCGGATGTCAAGACCGGTCAAATCATAATCCTGAAGGTATTTTTCAACTTTTTTGATGATCTGTGCATCATGCGCCCTGCCTTTATCCAGCCAGAAAATCGCCGGCGTATTTGAAAGTTTCGCCCTGTTTACGGCAAGTTTCACCCAATCCTGGATTGGCGCATCTTTGGTCTGGCACATTCTGAAAATATCGTCTTTTTCCACTTTTTGCTGAAGAAGGATATTTCCGTTTTCGTCTTCAACTTTCACCGTTCCCTCAGCAGAAATTTGGAAAGTTTTGTCGTGGGAACCGTATTCTTCAGCTTTTTGCGCCATCAGACCAACATTCGGTACGGAGCCAAAAGTCTTCGGATTTATTGCACCGTTTTTCTTCATATCTTCAATAATCGCTTCGTAGAAACCGGCATAAGTTCTGTCCGGGATGATGCAAACGGTATCTTCTTCTGCGCCGTCTTTATTCCACATTTTTCCGCCGCCGCGAACAAGGGCAGCCATGGAAGCATCCACAATAACATCAGAAGAAACGTGGAAATTTGTGATTCCCTGGTCAGAATTTACCATTGCGATTCTCGGGCCGTTGGTAATTGCAGCATCAATATCGGCTTTAATTTCAGCTTCTTTCGGATGTCCGGCAATTTTCTCGTAAAGAGTCGCCAATCCGAAGTTTGGATTGATGTCGAGCTCAACAAAAGTGTCTTTATATTTTGTGAAAACATCTTTGAAGTAAGTTTCCACTATCGCCCCGAAAATGATTGGATCCGAAACTTTCATCATCGTTGCTTTGAGATGAGCGGAAAGAAGTACATCTTGAGATTTTGCTCTTTCTATTGCTTCAGCAACTGTTGATTTTAATTCATTTAAATTTAAAACTGATGAATCGATGATCTCGCCGGCTTTCAATGGTGCAAGGTCTTTTAAAACCTTTGTAGAACCGTCGTTTCCGTAGAATACAATCTTGAACTGGCCGGCATTTTCAAGGGTAACGGAGTTTTCTGTCGCATAGAAATCGCCTTTTTCCATATGCGCGACTTCGGTTTTGCTGTCAGATTTCCATTCGCCCATTTTGTGTGGGTTAGCTTTTGCATAATCTTTAACCGACTTCGGCGCGCGGCGGTCAGAATTTCCTTCTCTTAACACCGGATTTACAGCCGATCCAAGCACTTTTGCATATTGTGCGTTGATGGCTTTTTCCTCCTCATTTTTAGGTTCTGCCGGGTAATTTGGTAAATTATAACCTTGCTTTTGAAGTTCAGCAATCGCTTCTTCCAGTTGCGGAACAGATGCTGATATATTTGGTAATTTAATGATGTTCGCTTCCGGTTGCGTTGCCAGTTGTCCCAGTTCTGCCAGGTAATCCGGGATTTTTTGCTCTTCGGTCAACACTTCGGGGAAGTTTGCTAAAATTCTTCCCGCCAAAGAAATATCCGGAACTGCAATCTCGATTCCTGCAGGTTTTGTGAAGGCTTTCACGATTGGTAAAAACGAATGTGTGGCAAGCATTGGCGCTTCATCCGTCAAGGTGTAATAGATTTTTGCCTGTGACATTTATATAGTATTTTTTTTGATGAAAAATTCAGAATTACAAATTTAATCAAAATTGAATAATCTAAGGCGCTGAAAGCAGAGTTTAATAAAGTGAGATTTTCTAACAAATTGGGTGAATTGTGTAAGACACCCAAATACTGACGGATGTAGATTTGTAATGGCACATTCTCTGGCGATGGCGAATACTGAGACAAATAAACAATAAAAATAAAGTATTATGGAAAACAAAAAAAATACACCGTCAAAAGGTGTCGTAATTGCAATTGGAGTTATCATCTCACTGATAATATTCTACTTTATCCTGATGGCGATTTTCCCGGATCTGTTTGAAAGCCTTAATACGGGCGAAGCTCAGCCGGTAACCAACTAATTGTATAATTTTTGAAGGCTTTCCACCACGAAGGTCTTTCTCTTTATAGCCTGAGAAACGTACATTTCGACGGTTTCATTTTTATATTTTTCCTTTCTGTATACAGCTGAAGACGATTTCCAGATTTTCTTTTCAATGAGTTCTACGGAATTGATGCTGAATTCTTTGATATGGAAAATCAAATCATCCATTTTTTTAGAAGGAATTTTTTCAACTATGCTTTCGGGATGAATTTTTGCCAGGAATAAAACCTCATTCCGGATGACATTTCCCACGCCCGGAAAAATATCCTGGTTCATCAGAGCGTCACCGATTTTCTTTTTCGGAAGTTTTTCAAGCAGCAGTTTTTTTACTTCATCAGAGTTGAATTCTTTAGAGAAAACGTCTAATTTCCGGTTGAAATAATCATCGGCTTTTCCTTCAAATTTCTTAAGATTAACCACATAGAAGTTGACAAAAGCATTACCGAAATGTAAAGTAAAGCTGGGATTTACTTTCTTGGTGTCATTAATTAAATACCTTCCGTAAAGTCCAAAATGTACCGTGATAAAGATTTTTTTAAACTGAAGAATTAAATATTTCCCAAAGGTATCGACCTTCATCAGTTTTTCTCCCGAAATGTCGTCAGCAAAGGGATTTCGGTATCCGCCACTTTCGCTTACGGTTTTGCCTTCAAATTTTTTGATCTGTTTTTGGTGCGCGACGATGGTTGGGCCTTCAGGCATAACTAAAGCTTTTCGTTTTCCAGAATTTTCATTACAATTTGCTCTTCTTTTGTCAATCCCGATTTGCCGTCATCTACTTCAATTTTATCGAGTTCATCCAGATATTTTTCAATGGAAGAGTTTTCGTAAAGATTGATGACTAAAGGATGCACGTAGTATTTTCTGCAAACCGTAGCCGTATTTCCGAGGTTTTCGGCCACTTTTTCAAGCGCTTCCTTTACTTTTGATTTGTACTCCTTATTGTTTTCTGCGAGGCCGATTTCTTTGAAAGCAATCAAAGCATTCACAGTTCCGCTCCACGTCCGGAAATCCTTTGCCGTAAAGTCGTCACCGCTGATTTCCTTAATGTAGGAATTCACCATTCCGCTGTCCACGGCGTGGCGTTTACCGTCTTCGTCGTAGTACTGGAAAAGTTCTTTGCCGGGAATGTCTTTGCAGTTCTGGACGGCTTTTGCGAGTCTTCGGTTTTTCAAATCGATATCGTGGTAAATTCCTTTTTTACCTTTGAATGAAAACTTAATCTTATCGCCCTTTACATCGATATGTTTGTCTTTCAGTGTGGTAAGTCCAAATGAGCCGTAAAGTTTTTCGTAAACGTTGTTTCCGATTCTGATGTTGGTGCGCTCCATCAAACTTACAATAACGGCCAGTACTTTTCTTTGCTCCAGTTTCCCGAGCGACAGATCCTGTTCAATCTGAAGGCGTATTTTCGGCAAAGTATAGCCAAATTGCAGCATCCTGTAAAATTTGGTATGGTTGCGCAAAGCGTTCCAAACTGGATGGTAGCGGTACTGTTTGCGCTGTCTCGCATCGATTCCGGTCGCCTGAAGATGTCCGTTATTCAAAGCGCAGATCCATACCTGTTCCCAAGCCGGCGGAATGGCGAGTTTGTTAATTCTGGCGATTTCTTGCTGATCATTAATCCGCACACCATCAAGGTAATAGTGGAATTTCTTACCATATTTTTTCCTGGTAATGCCTTCCGCACTCTGGTCATTGGTATAAACCAGTTCGACGGCGTTTGCAGATTTCACCGGATCCTTCATTATTTTAAGGATTTTCGAAGGTTTCAGCGCGTTTACGATGTCTAAGGGCGTGTCTTGCATTTACGGGTTCGGCTGGTTAAGATAGGAGTGGTTTTCAGAAAAATATTCTGTGAGGCTCGCATCTACAGTTTCCTTGTTCATCGCGTAGAAATTATCAAAATCCCCATAATCTGCGCCGGTTCCGTTAGGCGTCAGAAGTATTTCGCGGTCAAACTGCCGGCCGTTCATTTCAAACGTTACAGTTCTGGTATATACGCCGTTATTTTCTTTGGAATCGCCAAGTTTCACGATGGAAACCTCGTTTTCCTGCAATTTAATTTTCATAATAATTTGATTTAAAGTTTTAAAATTTTACCCGTTCACGATTTCACCACCGTTGGGATGAAGCACCTGTCCTGTGATATATGAAGAGTCTTCTAAAGCCAGGAACAGAAAGCAGGTTGCCACTTCATTGGGTTGTCCGGCACGTTTCATTGGCGTATCGCTGCCAAATTCTGAAACTTTCTTTTTCGAAAACGTCGAAGCGATGAGCGGGGTCCAGATCGGTCCGGGAGCAACAGCATTGACGCGAATTCCCTTCTCGGCAAGATTTGCCGAAAGACTTCGGGTAAAGGCCAGAACAGCTCCTTTTGTGGACGCATAATCAATGAGATGCCCGCTGCCACGATACGCCGTAACCGATACCGTGTTAATGATACTGCCGCCTTTTTTCAAGTGTTTCAAAGCAAATTTAGTCAGCCAAAAAACAGAGAAAACGTTGGAATGGAAAGTCTTCATCATCTGTTCTGTCGTGATGTCTTCCAGACTTTTGCTTTCCCAATGATTCGCAGCGTTGTTCACTAAAATATCCAGTTTCCCAAATTCGGAAATGGTCTTATCAATGACTTTTTTACAGTGGGGTTCTTTGCCTAAATCACCTTTTATCAGGACACATTTTTGCCCTAGTTGTTCAACTTCGGTCTGCGTGTCTTTGGCGTCTGTGGTTTCACTTAAATAAGGAATGACGACATCGCAGCCCTCCTGTGCAAAGAGAATTGCGGTCGCCTTACCAATTCCGCTGTCGCCGCCGGTGATGATGGCTACTTTACCCTGAAGTTTCCCGCCGGATTGGTTCACAGGTTCGCTTTCAGGAACCGGATTCATTTTTTTCTCGGTTCCCGGTTTGTTCTGGCTCTGCGGCGGCCTCACTGCACGGGCTGTTTTCTTTTGCATCTGGAATTATTTTTTACCCCTTCCGAAAAGGAAAAACAATACCCCCACGATGATTACGGCAAGGATGATTCCGTACCATTTGCCGGCTTCGAATACAGTACCAACGGCTTCACACGATGTTAGGGAAAATAACAGGATTGCCAATACTGAGTAAATGCTGAATCGTTTCATAATATTTTATTTTTTTAATGTGAAAGAGTTTCAGCAAAGATTCAACCAACAAAAGAAATTGTTGTAATTTTAAAAAAGCCGGCAGAAATCGTGTAAGAAAAGCCCTATTTCTGAAGGTTTTCAATGGCCTTCAGCATGTCTATTCCTTTATTTAAGGTCGGAAGAAACAGGTCGCCTTTTTTCTCGATTCTCGCCAAAGCATTTTCGATGTTCCAATCGGTGGGTTTAAGTCCGGATTTCACTTCTTTCCATTCCAAAGCCATTGAAACGGGCGCACCGTTCTTCGGCCTTAAACTGTAAACACTCGCCAATGTTTGTCCGCGGCGGTTTTGCAGATAATCAAGGTAGATCTTATTCTTGTCCCTTTTCTGAAGGCTTCTTTCCAGGGTTGTGATATCAGGAAGGTTTTGCTGAACCTGCTGCATCAGGACGTGGCCAAAATTTTTAACCTGTTCAAAAGAATATTCGCTGCCCATTGGAATATAAACATGGATGCCCGAACTTCCGGAAGTTTTCGGGTACCCTTCTATTTTTGCTTTATCTAAAATCTTTTTTACTTCGTTTGCGGTCACGATGACGTCGTCAAAAGTATTATTGTCAGAGGGATCGAGGTCTAGAACGAGGTAATCCGGATTTTCGATATCATCAATTCTGCTCGTCCAGACATTCATTTCAATGCAGCCCAAATTGTTGAGGTAGGCGAGGGTGGCAGCATCGTTACAGATGATATAATTGATGTATTTATCATTGCTGTCGGAATATATTTTGTGGGTTTCAATCCAGTCGGGAGTTTCATCGGCGGCGTCTTTCTGGTAGAAACTCATTCCGTCAATACCGTTCGGGAAACGATTTAAAGACTGTGCTCGGTTTTTAAGGTGAGGTAAAATGAATTCTGCCACGCTTTGGTAATATGCCACCACATCACCTTTGGTAACACCGTCTTTCGGGAAATAAATTTTGTTTTGGTTGGTCAGTTTTACTTCCTGTTTGCCAATTTTTGTTTTAGATTCGTTCTCTCTTGCTGCAGGTTCTTTTTTTACGGCTTTTGGTGTCTCCTTTTCCATGGTCTCCTCGGGGATTTGTTCGTCACTTTTCACATCTTCAACCACTTTGTCTTCCCTTAAATGCAGGAAAACAGGATGTCTGAAAATGCCGTCTTTAGTCTTTTCAGAATATTTGATTTCGGCGATAAGTTCAGGTTTAAGCCAGGTTGGTTTTTCGTTGGTTTTCGGGATTTTTTTGAAAGGTGATTGATCTGTTACCAAAGGCTTCATCAGTTCAAAAAGTTCCTTTAAGGTTTTATCTGAAAATCCGGTTCCGATGTGGCCGGAAAAGGTAAGTTCACCATCCTGAAACTGTCCGAGAATCAGGGAGCCAAAGTTTTTTCTGGCGCCTTTCGGTTCAGTGTATCCACAAATGATGACTTCATCGGTTTGCTGCGTTTTCACCTTAATCCATTCCGAACTTCGGATGCCGTCGGTGTATGTGCTTTCCGTTTTTTTGGCTATGATGCCTTCCAAACCCATATCTTCGGCAAGCCGGAAAAACTCTTTTCCTTTTTCGAGGATGTGGTCGCAGTATTTGATATTCTCCGTTTCTTTCAGTGCGCCTTTAAGAAGTTCTTTCCGTTCGAGGAAGCTTAAACTTCTGGTGGAGTGGCCATTTAAAAATAAAATATCAAAGACCTGGTAAATCAGGTTCACATTTGGCCGCTCACCAATATTCTGCAGCCACTGGAAATTCGGTTTTCCTTTGTCATCATACGCTACAACTTCGCCGTCTAAGACCATTTCGTGCTCCTGCAAACCCAACTGGTTAACAATTTTTTTGAATTTTCCAGAAAAATCCAGTCCGTTCCTCGAGTACAACTGTATTCCGTCGCGCAGATCTGCAACCGCGCGGTAACCGTCCCATTTTATTTCAAAAGCCCAGTCCTTGCCGTCAAAAGGTTTATTGTCCGAATTTTTTGCCAGCATAGGCTCGATGAATTGCTTCAGCTTCTTTTCTTTAGAAAGAGCAGGGGCGTAGTTCCGGTAAGTTTTTCCAGTGCTTTCAGAAACCTTTTCTCCGTCTTTTTTATGGAGTGCTGCAGTAACTTTTGAGTTTTTGGCGGTGTGTTCTTCAGCATCGTAAAACTCGGTCGCAAATTCGTCTTTATGTTTGATGAGCAGCCAGGATTTACCGTCGGCAGAGTTTTTAATTTTTACCAGAGCAAATTCGCCCTGCAGTTTTTTGCCGTGCATGATGAATTTCAGGCTTTCCCTGTGCAGTTCGGCGCGCATGACCATGTCATCGGTTTTGCCTTTTATTTTGTTTAAAGGTTCATACCAGCCTTCATCCCAAATTTCTACTTCACCGGCGCCGTAATTTCCTTTCGGTATTGTTCCCTCGAAAGTGCGGTAAGAAAAAGGATGATCTTCCACATGCATTGCAAGGCGTTTGTCTTTGGGGTTTAATGACGGGCCTTTTGGAACGGCCCAACTTTTCAGCACCCCGTCCATTTCCAGCCGGAAGTCGTAATGCAGATGCGACGCCGCATGCCGCTGAACCACAAAACGGAGTTTCTCGCCAGAAGTCTCGGCAATGCCTTCGGGTTCTGCAGTCTGCTTGAAATCACGCTTTTCGTTGTATTCTTTTAGTGACATCGCATTTTTTTTAAAAATTTTTTGTTTGAAATTTCATGGCCGCTTATCCGGTTGCTTTTTTTCCTGCTTCCAGACTGGCTTTAAGCATCGCCATTAGATCACTTGGTGCCGTTTGCTTTTCGGCTGGTTCATCGATTTTCACGGCTTTGCCTTTGGCTTTTTGATTAATGATTTTCATCAGATCATCATGATAAGTATCCTTGAATTTTTCCGGAGTGAAATCCGTGGCAAGTTGCCTGATCAGGCTTTCGGCCATTTTCAGTTCTTCTTCTTTAGGATTTTTTCCGGCGGGAATGTTCAGGTCTTCGTAGGAGCGCAACTCCTGTGGGAACCGCATCCGGTTCACCATCAGGATTTTGTTTTCGTAAGGCCTTACAAGGCACAGGATTTCTTTTTCTCTTAAAATAAATGTTCCGATGCCGGCCATTTTTGTTTTTACCAAAGATTTCAGGAGAAGTTTGTAGGCTTCCTCGCTGTTTTTTTGCGGTTCGAGGAAGTAAGGCGTTTCAAAATACGCAGGATCTATATCGTCGTGATTTACAAACTGTTTTATGGAAAGGATTTTGGATTTTTCAGGTGATGCCGCTTCGAAATCTTCCTTTTCCAGAACGATGTAGCGGTCTTCCATTTTATAGCCTTTTACGATATTCTCGTAAGCGACTTCCTTGCCCGTCTTTTCATTTACCCTTTTGAATTTTATATTGCTGAAATCCTTGCTGTCGAGCATATCGAGATCGATGCTGCTTTCTTCCGATGCCGAATATAATTTGATGGGAATATTTACCAGGCCAAAACCGATGGCGCCGCTCCAGATTGCTCTCATAATGTTATCTTTGTGATGGTAACTTGCAGACATCAAAAACCGTGACAAATCTTCGGACCATTAAAATTTATGAATTATTTAACCGAATCTTACAAGTATTTAAGTTTTAAAATACCTATTTTTGAAATTAACATTAAAACAAATTCTTATGGCTAATATCACCTTAAAAGGTAATGCAGTAAACACGATAGGCAACTTGCCGGAAAATGGACTGTCGATAAAAGATTTCGCACTGGTAAACGAAAAGCTTGAAGTAAAGCAGCTTTCAGATTATGACGGGAAGAAAAAAATCTTCAATATTTTCCCGTCGATTGATACCGGAGTTTGCGCGTCTTCTGCAAGAAAATTCAATGAAGAGGCTGGAAATTTGGAAAACACTGTGGTTATCAACGTCTCTAAGGATTTACCGTTTGCGCTGGGCAGATTTTGCGCTGCTGAAGGTCTGGATCACGTAGAAACCTTATCGGATTTCAGAGGAACTTTCGGTGATGATTATGGCGTTTCTATCACTGATAGCCCTATGAAAGGTCTGCTTTCAAGAGCGGTTATCGTAACTGATGAAAATAATAAAGTAATCTACACAGAGCAGGTTCCTGAAATTACACAGGAGCCTAATTATGAGGCAGCACTGAGTGCCGCAAAATAATTACTGATACCGTAAAAATTCAAACTGTAAAATCAAAGGTTTTCCATGTGAAGATCTTTGATTTTCTGTCTTAAGTAAGATTTAAACTCGAAAGATTAATCACTGAACACTTATGAAACGCTCCGGTTCCGCAAACCTCCCGCTTCACTATGGCTATGTTCCACAATGGCTGTACGAACGCATGTCAAGACTTGGCCTTGCGGTTTTTGAAGTTTTGCTCGAAGATTACGGAAAAGATGAGGTGTTGCGCCGGATGAGCGATCCGTTTTGGTTTCAAAGCCTTGGCGCGGTGATGGGAATGGACTGGCATTCGTCGGGCGTTACCACCTCCGTGATGGGCGCGCTGAAACGGGCAATTAATCCTCATTCAAAAGAATTTGGAATATACATTGCGGGCGGAAAAGGAAAATTCGCCAAAGAAACACCACATGAACTTCTGAAGATTGCAGACCTAACAGGACTGAACGGAAACGAGCTGGTGCGTGCGAGCAAACTTTCCGCAAAAGTGGACAATACCGCCATTCTCGACGGTTACCAACTTTATACACATAATTTTATCCTGAGTGACGAAGGAAAATGGACGGTAGTGCAACAGGGCATGAATGCACAGGACAAAACCGCACGCCGTTACCACTGGCATTCCGAAAATCTGAAATCCTTTGTAGATGAGCCACATCAGGGAATTGAAGGCGTCAATGTTGGTGAAATTTTAAATCTCACCCATCACGATGCCCGGGAAAACCGAAACGGGATTATGGAAATTTCCCACGGAGCACCCGAAAAAATTATGAAGGAAATTTCGCTGATTATGCCGTCGCATCATGATGTCCGCGCAGAGGATGTCAATTTGAAAAGACTTGGCGCAACACTCACTTTGGCGAGGGAAATGCAACCCGAAAATTTCGAGGAATTATTATTGTTAAAAGGCGTCGGCCCGCGTACGATGCAAAGTCTGGCTTTGGTGTCGGAGGTGATTTACGGCGCACCGGCAAGGTTTAAGGATCCTGCACGTTTTTCCTTTGCCCACGGCGGAAAAGACGGCCACCCGTTTCCGGTTCCTGTAAAAGTTTATGATGAAACTCTGGAAATTTTAAGATTGGGAATTGAAAAATCCAAACTCGGAAATTCAGATAAAATCCACGCCGTGAAAAAGTTACACGAAATCAATTTAAAAATCGAAGAAAACTTTATACCAAATTTTAATATTCAGGAGGTCATTGAAGAAGAACGCGAAAACTCCTGGCGTTTTGGCGGGAAAACGGTTTTTGGTGATGCGAAACCATCGAAAGGAAATTTAGGGAATGGCGGAATCCAGTTGAGTTTGTTTTAATAATAACTGTGGCCTGAAAATGATATTTTCCAATGTCTTTTTTTAATTTTAAGTGCAAATTTATCGATGCAGCAGAATCTCAAGTTTGTTTACCAGCATCCTTTACTTTCCGAAAACGATTTGGAAAAACTTGCGTCGAAACATCAGCGTACTGAATTTAAAAAGAATGAATTTCTGCTTCGCGAAGGCGAGATTTCAGCGGAATACTACATTTTGGAAAGTGGAATTGTCCGCGGTTTTGTGCATGATTACGACCAGAATGAAATCACTACCGAGTTTTTTGTGGAAAATGATATTGTGATTGTTCCCTCGTCGCTTTTTCAGAAAATTCCGTCGCAGGAAAACCTACAGGCGGTAATGGATTGTGTATTATGGAAAATCAGTTACGATGATTTCCAGGAACTTTTCCACGAAATCGAAGGTTTCCGGGAGTGGGGAAGGGTGTGGTTTTCGTATCAGGTTTTTTCAATGAAACAGCGGTCGTTGGATGTGGTGATGAAAACGGCTTCGGAAAGATATTTAAAACTGATGAAAGAAAAACCGCAAATCATCCGGAATGTCCCTTTAAAACAGATCGCTTCATATCTCGGAATTACGGATTCTTCGCTGAGCAGAATCAGAAGGGAGATTTAAGCTGTTGGTAAACGTCATCTTAACCTTCAACGGGCAGTAAAATTTGTTGTACAGAATATCTACAATAGTCATTCTTTTCTCTAATTCCAAAACAGCGCTATGAGATTACGACGATATTCAGCAAACCATCGAAGTCTTACACAAATTGGCTGCAGCGGTAAATATTGATTATAAATATTTAACATGATATTCTGAAATAATCTTTTTAATTTTATCATCCACAACCAAATTAAAATGCTACCAAAATGATTAAGCAGGGACTATTAAACGAATTCGACTACGAGGCCGAAAACACAAGAAAATTATTGAACTCCATTCCGGATTCTGCACTGGATTACCGTCCGCAACCGCAACTTTGGTCCGTCGGGCAACTGGCGTCGCACATCGCGGAAGTGTACAACTGGTATGACGGTACTTTCAACACTGATAATTTCGATATGGGGACATATTCCTACGACAAAGGCGACATCAGCAGGGCTTCCAACATTGTGGAAAAATTTGAAGAAAATGTAAAAAAAGCCCGTGAAATTTTAGCAAATTCAGACGAATCCACTTATATGAACAACTGGTCCATGGGCGCAAACGGACAGACGTTTATAGGGCCGGCTCCAAGAATTGCGATGGTGCGCAGTCTGCTTTATAACCACCTTTATCACCATCGTGGTGAACTGGTTGCACACCTTCGCGCCAGCGGAAATAAAGTTCCCGGACTTTACGGCCCAACTTACGAAGAAAGCCACGGAAAGTAATTTTTCTTAAGAGTAAATATAAAAAGTAACAGGTTTTGTGATCTGTTATTTTTTTGTTTTAGAATCAAATAATATCCCGCTGATTTCACAGATTACGCAGATTTCCACAGATTTTTTCTAAGCTGCATTAATAAATTAGCGCAGTCTGTGCAATCAGCGGGATAATTAAAAAGTTAAAAAGTAAGACTTTACCCATCTGTGAAAATCCGTGAAATCTGTGAGAAAAAAAGCCTAAACAATTCGTGCAATCGGAGAGAGAAAAAATCACACAGATCACACAGATCACACAGAATTTTAAACCTATTATCAAATCAGCGTAATCTGTGCAATCAGCGGGATAATTAAAAAGTTAAAAAGTAAGACTTTACCCATCTGTGAAAATCCGTGAAATCTGTGAGAAAAAAAGCCCAAACAATTCGTGCAATCGGAGAGACAAAAAACCACACAAATCACACAGATCACACAGATCACACAGATCACACAGAATTTTAACCTATTATCAAATCAGCGTAATCTGTGCAATCAGCGGGATAATTAAAAAGTTAAAAAGTAAGACTTTACGCATCTGTGAAAATCCGTGAAATCTGTGAGAAAAAAAGCTTAAACTATTCGTGCAATCGGAGAGAGAAAAAATCACACAGATCACACAGATCACACAGATTACACAGAATTTTAACCTATTATCAAATCAGCGTAATCTGTGAAATCAGCGGGATAATTAAAAAGTTAAAAAGTAAGACTTAACCCATCTGTGAAAATCCGTGAAATCTGTGAGAAAAAAAGCCTAAACAATTCGTGCAATCGGAGAGACAAAAAATCACACAGATCACACAGATCCACACAGATCACACAGAATTTTAACCTATTATTAAATCAGCGTAATCTGTGCAATCAGCGGGATAATTAAAAAGTTAAAAAGTAAGACTTTACCCATCTGTGAAAATCCGTGAAATCTGTGAGAAAAAAAGCCCAAACAATTCGTGCAATCGGAGAGAGAAAAAATCACACAGATCACACAGATCACACAGAATTTTAACCTATTATCAAATCAGCGTAATCTGTGCAATCAGCGGGATAATTAAAAAGTTAAAAAGTAAGACTTTACCCATCTGTGAAAATCCGTGAAATCTGTGAGAAAAAAAATCCGCACAATCCGCGCAAGATTCAAACCAATGAAAATTTCTTGCCCTATGACAAGTGATTTTAGATCAACTAAATTCTAATTTTGATAAAAATTTTAAGACATGCAAGCCAATGCCTTACAGTTTCTAAAAATACAACTCCAGTTCAACAACGAGGTCATTTCAAAAAATCTTGCCGGAATTTCCAACGAAGAAGCGATGGTTTTCCCGAATGGCGAAGTGAACAACGTGAACTGGGTTTTAGGCCATTTGATTTTTATTCGAAACGCGATGATTAAAATATTGGGCGGAACTACAGTCTGGAATGATGAAGAATACTCTTTCTACGACCGTGGCGCAAAACCGCTCGAACATAAAAACGAATTTCCTGATTTTGAATTTTTGAAATCCAAATTTGAAAAATCCTCCGAAGAAATTTTTTCTGCTTTAGAAAAAATGGTGAACGTAAAACCCGAAACCGTCGAAGACCTTGCCGCACTTATGCTCCACGAAATTTACCACGCCGGACAATTCGGAATTTTACGCAGGATTTTAGGAAAAGAAGGAGCGATTAAGTGAAAATGCTTGAAAATTAAATTTTCCCGCAGATTATGCAGATTGCACAGATTTTTTTGATAATGTATTAAATCAGCGTAAACTGTGTAATCTGCGGGAGAAAAACCTTTAAAAAAATCTTAATTATCAATTCCTTAACACAAATTTCAAATCCAAATTTTTAGTTTTAATAACCCAAATCCAAAATGCTATGGAAAACAAGGCAATCGTAAAGCAGTTTATCGACAACCTTTTTGTGAACGATGATTTAGCGTATGAAACGCTTTCGGACGACGTTACATTCAACTGGCCCGGCTTCGGAATGGAAGACATCGTGGGCAAGGATAACCTCAGAAAATTCTTCAGTGAAGACGGTCCCGACAAAATCATCGAACAGAAAATCAACAACCTCATTGCCGAAGGAAATACCGTTATCGGCGACGGAACCATCGTTACTGAAAGAAACGGAAAAGTGGAAACCTCCTATTTCGCCGATGTTTACACCGTAGAAAACGGGAAAATCACCAAAGCGCATTCGTATATGGTGATGGACAAAAGCAACGAAGGCCAAGAATAATCATGGAAAATGTCTGGCTAAATCTGCCGGTTCAGGATTTGGACCGCACAGAAAAATTTTACAAAGCCATCGGTTTCGAGCCGAATGGAAAACATTTTAAAAAAGATGAACTCGTAAGTTTTCTGGCGGGCAGCAACCAATTAATTGTGCATTTTTTCAAAAAGGAAATTTTGGCAAAATCAATGATGGGCGCGGTTGCCAATACCTCGAAAGGTAATGAAATCATCATCACCATCGGCTCAAAATCCAAAGAAGAAATCGCCGAAATTACTGAAAAAGCCAAACAAAATGGCGGCGAAATCCACCAGCAACCGCAAGAATCACCCGACGGTTATTATGGTAGCATGTTCTCCGATCCCGACGGCCACAAATGGAATCTCCTTCTCCTCGAAAAAGGAATGTAATAAAATGACCTCGGGAACGGAGGCGTGAAGAAAATTTAAAATTAATCCGTTAAAAAATTTCCACTGTTTGAGTGGCGGCAAAAATTTAACTTGAGTGCGATAATCGTGTTTCCGCCCGAGTTTTGGAAATTTTAGGATTAAATTTAAATTTTTAGCCGGAGTTTCCAAGTCTTGAACTTTTGGTTCTTTTGTTTCAAGACAAAAGAACAAGAATAAAAATCAATTTTAAAATAAAATATTATGAAAATTAATCCGTATCTCAATTTCGACGGCACTTGCGAAGAAGCCTTCAACCTTTACAAAGACATTTTCGGTGGAGAGTTTACCGGCAACGGAATCATGCGTTTCGGCGATATTCCTGCACAGGAAGACGGTCAGCCGATTTCGGACGAAGTAAAAAACAGAGTAATGCACGTCGCACTTCAAATCGGTGACGACACTTTAATGGGCAGCGACATCATGCCCGGGATGTGCAATTCCGACGGCGGCCTCGAGTTTCGCCGTGGCGACAATGTGATCATCAGTATTTCACCGGATTCCCGCGAAGACGCCGACAGAATTTACGCTGCACTTTCCAACGGCGGTAAAGCCACAAACCCAATGCAGGATCAATTCTGGGGCGATTATTGGGGCATGCTGGTCGATAAATTCGGGAATGAGTGGATGATTAATTATTCAGAACAGTCCACTTTTTAAAATAAAATCACACAGATTACACAGATCACACGGATTCTCACAGAGACTTCATTTGAATTTTAAATCTGTGAGAATCCGTGAAAATCTGTGCGAGAAAAGAATCGGCGCAATCGGCGTAATCAGCGGGAGAAAATAATCAAACAGAAAATCAAGAAATTTTATCAAAAATTTTAATCCGTGAAAATCCGTGAAATCTGTGCGAGAAAAAATAGTGCAAGCGTCCTCAGCAGGAAAAAAACCTTCGGAATTCATTCGATGAAGTAAATAAAAAGCCTTAAATTAGAGCCTTATTGAGATTTCAGTAAGGCTTTTAATTTTTAAACAAAATGGAAATCTATCGATTGCGATCTGGCGATGCAAGCAAGATGCAGGAACTTTCTTCCTTGTTTAAAAGGGTTTTTGAAATGGAAGTTTCTGAACCGGCTTCAGAAAATTATTGCGAACAGATTTTGAAAAATGAAAATTCAATTTATCTGGTTGCAGAGGAAAACACACAAATTGTTGGCGGACTTTCGGCTTTTTTGATGCCTTTTGTTCACGGAAATTCTGAAATCTTTGTATATGATTTGGCGGTTGAAGAAAATTTGCAGCGAAAAGGCATCGGAACTCAACTGATGCAGAAACTTAAAGAAATTTCGGTGGAACTTGGCGCAGACGGAATCATCATTCCGGCTGAAAATGAGGATGACCACGCGATTAAATTTTATAACAAAACCGGAGGCGAGGGCAATGATGAAGTTACGCTTTTCTGGTATCTAACAAAGACAAAATGAGCCCTGAAATCTCAAAATATATCGCCAATTTCCCCGAAGACGTTCAGGAAAAAATGCAGAAAATCCGGAAGATAATTTTGGACGAAGCACCTGAAGCAACGGAAAAACTCGGCTACGGAATGCCGGGATTTTATCTTAACGGAAAACCTTTGGTTTACTTCGCCGGTTACAAAAACCACATCGGATTTTACGCCACGCCCAGTGGACACGAGGAATTTAAAGAAGAGTTATCGAAATTCAAACAGGGAAAAGGTTCGGTGCAGTTTCCTTTGAAAGATGAAATTCCGTACGATTTAATTCGTAAAATTGTGAAATTCAGAAAAAAATCAAAAGATATAAAGTATGGAAAAGAAAATCACGATTGATAACTATATGGACAGCCACTACATCCACCGCAGCAACTGGCTCCGGGCGGCAGTTTTGGGTGCCAACGACGGTATTATTTCGATTTCGAGTTTGGCGATCGGTGTGGCGGCGGCAAGCGCTGCACGCGAACCAATTCTTTTGGCGACGGTTGCCGGACTCGTGGCAGGTGCGCTCTCTATGGCTGCTGGCGAATATGTCTCCGTAAGTTCGCAAACCGATATTGAAAAAGCCGATATCGAGCGTGAGAAAATTGAGCTTCGGGAAAGCCCTGAAGAAGAATTGCAGATTTTAGCGCAAATCTACGAACAGCGAGGACTGAAAAAGGAAACCGCCATGCTCGTTGCTCAGGAGCTTACCGCGAAAGATGCTCTTGGTGCACACGTTCGCGACGAATTGGGGATCAACGAAATCAGCCAGGCCAATCCTCTGCAGGCCGCGATGGCTTCTGGTGCGGCGTTTACCGTAGGTGGTGTTTTGCCTTTGTTTGTCGCACTTTTAGCTCCGGTACAGGGCATGGAATACTGGCTTTACGCCTTCACCATCGTGTTTCTTGGGATTTTGGGAACGGTTTCCGCAAAAGTTGGCGGTTCAAGTATCGGAAAAGCTGTGATGCGAATTATCATTTGGGGAACCATCGCGATGATACTTTCCGCTGCGGTAGGTTACATCTTTGGTGTAAAGAATGCAGGATAAATTTAGTGAAAAAAAATAAAGAAGAGTCCGGAATTTAAATTTTTCCGGACTTTTTGATTTAACAGAAATGTGATTTTAAAAATTAAAATGATTGAGTGCGGTATTTGACAGTTTTTTTGATAAAAATCGTGGGGATGGCAAACCTCCTTTAACATTTTTTACCATTCTTTATTTGGCTTACATGTTCATAAATTCCTATTTTAGAAAAATTTAAATCACAAAAAAATTATGGAAACAGTTACATTGGATTCAACGATTCTAAGGCCGGTAGACAAAGTTTGGGAGTATTTCACCCAACCGGAACACATCACCAAATGGAATTTCGCAACCGATGAGTGGACCTGTCCAAAAGCTGAAGCTGATGTGCGCGAAGGCGGCCGTTTCAATTACAGGATGGAGGCGAAGGATGGCAGTTTTGGTTTCGATTATACCGGCACTTTCAATGAGGTTATTCCACAGCAGAAACTCGCTTATACGCTGGATGACAACAGAAAAGTTCAGGTTTTGTTCAATGCCATCGATAACAGCACGACGGAAATTGTGGAAACTTTTGAGGCAGAGCCAAGCCAGCCGGTAGAAATGCAGCGCGAAGGCTGGAAAAATATTCTGCATAACTTCGAAAAATACGCTGAGAAAAATCTGTAACTTTTCAATTCTCCCGCAGATTTCAGGCTTTCGCATATTTTCTTTCGCACGGATGCCACAGATTATCACGGATTTTATGGAAGTATTATTTAAATCTGTGGAAATCTGTGTGATCTGTGAAATATTGTTCCCCGCAGATTACAGAGCTTTCGCAGATTTTTTTTCGCACGGATGCCACAGATTATCACAGATTTTATGGAAGTATTATTTAAATCTGTGGAAATCTGTGTGATCTGTGTGTTCATATTCCCCGCAGATTTCAGAGATTTCGCAGATTTTTTTTCGCACGGATGCCACAAATTATCACGGATCTTATGTAAATATTAATTTACTTCTGTGTGATCTGTGTGATCTGTGAAATATTGTTCCCCGCAGATTTCAGAGATTTCGCAGATTTTTTTTCTCACACGGATGCCGCAGATTATCCCGGATTTATGGAAATATTAATTTACTTTTTTGGAAATCTGTGTGATCTGTGAGATTTTTTTCCGGCAGATTGTGTAGATTTCGCAGATTTTTTTCTCACACGGATGACACAGATTATCACGGATTTTATGGAAATATTAATTTACTTCTTTGGAAATCTGTGTAATCTTTGAGGTTTTTTTCTCCCGCAGATTTCAGAGATTTTGCAGATTTTTTTTCTTACACGGATGACACAGATTATCACGGATTTTATGGAAATGTTAAATTACTTCTGTGGAAATCTGTGGAAATCTGTGGAAATCTGTGCGATTTTTTCTCCCGCAGATTTCAGAGATTTTGCAGATTTTTTTTCTTACACGGATGACACAGATTATCACGGATTTTATGGAAATGTTAAATTACTTCTGTGGAAATCTGTGCGATTTTTTCTCCCGCAGATTTCAGAGATTTTGCAGATTTTTTTTCTTACACGGATGACACAGATTATCACGGATTTAGGGAAATATTAAATTACTTCTTTGGAAATCTGTGTGATCTGTGAGATTTTTTTTCTCCCGCAGATTTCAGAGATTTTGCAGATTTTTTTTCTTACACGGATGACACAGATTATCACCGATTTAGGGAAATATTAATTTACTTCTGTGGAAATCTGTGTGATCTGTGAGATTTTTTTCCGGCAGATTGTGTAGATTTCGCAGATTTTTTTCTCACACGGATGACACAGATTATCACGGATTTTATGGAAATATTAATTTACTTCTTTGGAAATCTGTGTGATCTGTGAGATTTTTTTTCTCCCGCAGATTTCAGAGATTTCGCAGATTTTTTTTTCGCACGGATGACACAGATTATCACGGATCTTATGTAAATATTAATTTACTTCTGTGTGATCTGTGTGTTCTGTGAGATTTTTCTCTTATGCAGCTTTCAGGGATTTCGCAGATTTTTTTTTTTCACACAGATGGCACAGATTATCACGGATTTTATGTAAATATTAATTTACTTCTGTGAAAATCTGTGTGATCTGTGAAATATTGTTCCCCGCAGATTTCAGAGTTTTCGCAGATTTTTTTTCGCACGGATGCCACAGATTATCCCGGATTTTATGGAAATATTAAATTACTTCTGTGAAAACCTGTGTGATCTGTGAGAGTATATTTGTTTTGAAATTTAACTGGTATAGAGAAAGTGGGTTTTCGTTCGGTTTTTCATTTTAATTTTAAGTATATTTAGAAAAAAATTATGATATGGAGACAATAAAATCTGAAGTGATGCTTCTTGCACCTTTGAAGAGGGTTTGGGATTGTTTTGCGGATCCGAAACATATTTCCAAATGGTTTTTTGCCACGCACAGCTACAAAGTTCCGAAAGCGGTGAATGACCTGCGTGAGGGCGGTAAATTCAACTACACGATGGAAGCAAAGGACGGCAGTTTCGGGTACCAGTTCAGTGGAACGATTCAGGAGTTGAGGGATCTGGAGAAAATACTTTCCCGTCTTGATGACGGCCGCTCGGTGGAATTCCATTTTGTCAAAATTGATGACGGTACTACAAAATTCACGATGCTTTTTGAACCGGAAACCAAAAATACCCGCGAAACCCAGAAACGTTTCTGGGATGTGGTGCTGAATAATTTTGAAAAATATGTTGAAAAACAGAAATAAATTTATTCCTTTTCTCAGTTTTATCATCATTTTTTCCTGCAAGAAAACTGAATATTCCGATGTGGAATCTAAAGTTGATACGATTGAAATGATGAAGGATTCAGCGGTGAATGAGCATAAGGCAGGAGAAGAGAAAACCATCTTAACTTATTCCACTTACAAAGGCGCTTGGTTTGACATTGAATATCCCGCCAGTTTCAAAGTTGAAAATTCCTTGAAATCATCGACGAGCTCGGAAGGTTTTGACAGTGCATTTTTCACCTCGCCGGACGGTAAGGTTCAGTTTTATATTTTTTCGCCGCAGTGGAGCGGGAAACCTGGGGATATTAAAATTCAGCAAAACGAAAAGATACTGGAAACGAAGGCGGAAACCCAAAACGGTATTTTCATAAAAAGATGGAGTGTGGCTGCAAAAGACGGCAGCTATTTCAGATCCTATGAAGAAAGCTCTGAAATAGAGGGCCAGATTAATAAAATTTTCGGAATAAAATACGCTTCAAACGAAGATTTAGAGCGTTACCGGGATCAGTATCTTCATTTTAAAAATTCATTAGAGCAGTTTGCGGATTAAAAAAGTATAAATGAATCAACTTAGGTAATCACTGCAGAATTCCAAATTCTTTAGCTTTTTGAAGGAGATTGACCGTTTTGTTCACTTCAAATTTCTGCATCAGATTTTTCCTGTGGCTGTCCACTGTCTGGGAGTTCGCGGGACCCTTTTCATTTTCTTTGAGAAGGGTTCTTTTTTTTCTCATCAAAAATAGATTGCACTTAAATATTAAAAACTTAAATTTGAGAAAAAGATTTACTGTGAACAATGATGTTTTTCCCTCCCTTTGGTACAACGGCGATGCCAAGCAGTCCGCTGAATTCTACTGCAGTATTTTCGGTGGCAGGATTGCGGTCGATTCGCCAGTGGTTATCAATATTGAGATTTTTGGACAAAGAATGATGCTGCTGAACGGTGGCCCTCAGTTTGAAAAAAATGCCTCCATTTCTTTTATGGTTTTATGCGAAACCGAGGAGGAGATCGATAAATATTGGAAACCGCTTGCAGCCGACGGAATTGTCCTGATGGAACTGGGCGAATATCCGTGGAGTAAAAAATACGGCTGGGTTCGTGATAAATTTGGGGTTACCTGGCAGCTTTACCTCGGCGAAAAACAAGGTGATCAGACCATCGTGCCAACCCTCATGTTCATTCACCAAAACAATGGAAAGGCGTTAGAAGCGATGGAGCTTTACACTGGTATTTTTCCGAATTCTAAAATCACCCGCGTCCTGAAATATGGCGAAGGTTTAGGAAACGAAGCTCACGAAGTGCCTGAAAATGTGCAGCATGCAGCTTTTGAGCTTGACGGTTATGCTTTTTTCTGTATGGATAATTCCTACGACCATAGATTCGATTTCAATGAAGGGATTTCAATCGTGGTGATGACTGATAATCAGGATGAAACCGACAAGTTCTGGAATTCGCTTACTGCCGGTGGCGGTGAAGAAAGCCGCTGCGGTTGGCTGAAAGATAAATTTGGCGTAAGCTGGCAGATTGTTCCGAAAAGGCTACTGGAACTGATGAACGATTCCAGGCATCCCGAAAAAGCCCAAAAAGTGGTCGAAGCCATGTTGCAGATGAAAAAAATCGTAATTGCGGATTTGGAAAGTGCTTACAACTCGAAACCTTAGACATTAAAATTTAAACATAAATTAAATTAGCTATGCCACTACTGAATTTTGAAACAGAAATTAATGCCACGCGGGAAAAAGTGTGGGACACGCTTTGGCAGGAGGAGTCTTTCAAAGCATGGGCTCCGACTTTAAACTGCTCTTACTATGAAGGAAATTTTCAGCAGGATAGCAAGATTTATTTTTTTGGTGAAGACCGCAACGGAATGTACAGTTTCGTCGAGAAAAATATTCCTGAAAAAGAGATGAAATTTCAGCATCTGGGTTGGATTAACGATGGGGAAGAGTCGCCGCAAGACTGGGAAAATTCCTGGGAAACTTATCTTTTGGAAGAATCGTCAAACGGCACACAGCTAAAAATCGAGGTTAATGCTCTGGATGAATTTGCAGATTTCTTCAGCAGCAATTATCCAAATATGATCCAAAAAGTGAAAGAACTGGCTGAATCTTAAAAACATTAAACATCCAAATCACAAAATATGGTAACAATAATTCATGAAACCGACATCAAAGCACCTGCAGAAAAAATCTGGCAAATCCTCTGGAACGACGGTACTTACAGGAAGTGGGCCAACTGTTTCTCAGAAGGGTCTACTACGAATCCGACTGGCAGGTTGGCGGCAAAACGCTTTTTCTAGATTCTACCGGCAAAAACGGTATGCTTTCTACAATCGAAACACTCAATGCGCCTTTTGAAGTGGTTTTCAAGCATCTTGGTTCTCTGAAAGATGGCGAGGAAGTGTTCAACACCAAAGAAGTCGCAGAATGGAGCGGCGCGCAGGAAAAATATATCCTCACCGAATTTCCCGGTTATACCAAACTTACCGCCAAAACGCAAACAATGCAGGAGTATGAGGATTATATGAAAAACGCTTTTCACCGGGCGTTTGAAAAAATAAAAGAACTTGCGGAAAGTGAGTAAATATCCGGCACAACTTCTGGCAATTATGAGCGGCGGCAAACCTAGCCCGGTTTGCCGCCGATTTACTTCTCACTCAGTTCACTCTGGTAATTGCGGAGCGTAAAATTCAGGATTACATCCATGATATCGCCCATCGTTTGGCACTTTTTCAGCGAATTATCGTGCAGGTAGTTGAAGATCTCATGTTTCAGTTGCTCAGTTTTTTCGGCGGGAGCAATGGTGTCTTCCTTCATGATGGCCATTAATTTTTTTAGCCTTTCAGCGCCTACAATCATTCGTTTCGCCATCAGCGAGCGTTCCTCTTTTTGGTATTGTATGATCGATGATTCCTCGATATTTTCTGAAACAAACTTCACATAATCCAGATTTTCTCTGAAAAATTGGGGCTTGTACGTGTTCATTCTGCCTTCATAGCACTGCTGGTCAAAATCTATGCTGCGGATTCTATACTTCACCTCATCAAAATCCGGGGTCATTTCAATCACAAAGTTATAAGATCTCTGGTCGCCGAGCAGTCGCAGGAAACACCGCTCATTAAACTTTACAAACTCCTTGGCAATCCTCTTTTTGTTGCTGTATTCGTTCACATACCGGTCCAAAAAAACATCTCCCGGGATTCCAGAAATATGCTCTTCAATCAGCGTGTTTTTATAAACCAGAAAATAGACTCGGTTTGGCGAGAGCAGATACTCCAGTTCCAGGCCGTAGATCCGTGATGCATCGGCTTTTTTCACGTAAAAATAATCGTGAATATCATTATCCAGATTACGGATTTTAATCCGGAACGGGCGCGAATTTCCAAACGTGCAGTAATCGATACTGTCTACCGTAAGGTGATGCGTGGCTTCCTCGTTGCCGTCGCTACGCAGCCTTTGGTAAATCTTCAGCAGGCCGCTGTTAATCTCATCCTGTTCGTGATGATGGTACATAACGCCTTCCCAAAGCGTATCTTTCCCCTGGCTGTCCAGGATCGGCCAGTGATCGGTAAAGCGCATCAAATCTTCGTACAATACCGGCGATTTCATAGTGCGATGAAACTCATCAAGATAGCCCATTAAGTCGTCATTGATGGGATAATGAATTTTCTTTTTCGAGATTTTGATGTCGCCGTTTCCTGTAGGATTCATCGTCTGGTGAATTAAAAATCTAATTTACGAATTTTTTAGGAGCAAGACGACAGGCGTATCAGTTGGCCTCACGGACCCGCTTTCCGCACTCGCTTTTTTGTTTTTTCCCCAACTCTTAAACCCCAAAAAAACAAAAAGAGCTCAAACAGATGCTCCAATCGGGACTGTCGATCACGTTTCGCCCCTTCAGCCCACAAAAAAAATCACCATTTACTAAATTACAATACCATTCAACCACTCCACCACCCAACCACTCAACCACTCAACCACTAAATTACAACCACTCAACCGCATCTTTTTATTAAATTTGCCTCACAACCTCATTTGTGAAAGACTATTACTATTTTCTTGGTGTAAAACCTGATGCTTCTGATGAAGACATCAAAAAAGCCTATCGCAAGCTTTCGCTGAAATACCATCCCGACAAAAATGCGGATGACGGATTTTTCGAGAACCGTTTCCGGGAAGTGCAGGAGGCTTACGACACTTTAAGCGACAGTGAACTGCGCAAGACCTACGATTCTAATTTCGAGGGGTTTCAAAAAACTTTCAGAAGTAATTTGCCACCCGCGATAAAAACCTTTACGGCCAATAAGATTCACGCCGTGAAAGGCGAGGAAATTACCGTGAAATGGATCACCAACAATGCGGATGTGGTCAAGATAATGCCTTTTGGGTTGGAAAAAGCTTACGGCGAACGGACTTTTAGGATTACGGAGTTTAAAGACGGAAAATTTCAGTTGCTTTTGCATGCCCACAATTCATTGCTGCGACGTACCGCCGTGCAGGGAATTACCATAACAGAGGTTTTTGAAAACGAAAAAGAAAAATTTAGAAGTGAAGCGGAGGAGATTTTTCAGCCCAATCCGAAACTGCCGGCAAATCCTGCAAATTACTCCAGAGCTTTATATGTACTGATGGCGGTATTGCTGCTTGCAGTTGCTGCCATGCTGCTTTACACCAGCACTAAGTGATTTTTTTGTTTTAAAGAATTCTAAGCCATTTTCAGCCGTCCCGGACATTTTTTACAACGCTTGCCTTTCTTGAATTTTTTGCAGCATTTCTTTTTATCACAAAACATTTCCTCGGTAGAATAATTAAATGCCGGCGCTAACGGTTTAATTTTAAATGGCGTAATCTGCGGGTTCATCATGCAAAGATAAATCTAATTTAGAATTAATCAAAATAATAATTGATCATTCTGGCGACTTTTGGCATAAAAAATCCCGTTGTCAGTCACACCAAAAAATCGTATTTTTACACATCATTTTTCTGATAAAAAATAATCAAATAAAAAGTATGAATACAACAATGTTTGTGAACCGCCACATCTCGATGAACGAAGCTGACAAAAAGGCTATGCTTGAGAAAGTTGGTGTTTCCGGAGTAGATGAACTGATTTCGCAGACCATTCCAGATTCGATCCGTTTAGAAAAAGAACTCAATATTTCCAGAGCACTTTCTGAGTATGAAATGCTGCGCCATTCCAAAGCTTTGGCAAGTAAAAATGCGGATTTCGCGAACTATATCGGTTTTGGTTATAACAATACGATTTTGCCGTCGGCTATTAAAAGAAATATTTTTGAAAATCCTTCATGGTACACGGCTTACACACCATATCAGGCTGAAATTGCACAGGGAAGGCTGGAGGCACTTCTAAATTATCAGACGGTAATTGCCAACCTGACCGGTTTTCCGCTGGCAAATGCGTCACTTTTGGATGAATCCACTGCAGCCGCAGAAGCGATGAGTATGTTCTTCGGAAGCAGAACCAGAGAGCAGAAAAAAAATGCCAATAAATTCTTCGTTTCAGACCTCGTGTTGCCGCAAACGGTTGCGGTGCTGAAAACCAAAGCCGAAGGTTTGGGAATCGAAGTGATTGTCGGAAACCACAAAACACACCAGTTCAACGAAAACTATTTTGGAGTTTTATTGCAGTATCCGGGTAAAAACGGAATTGTTTTAGACTATTCAGAAGACATTCAATCTTACAAGGAGCATCATCTTCAGGTAGCAGTGGCCTGCGATATTTTAGCGTTGGTAAAACTGAAATCTCCTGCAGAGATGGGTGCTGACTGTGCCGTGGGAACTTCCCAAAGGTTCGGCATCCCGATGGGTTACGGTGGCCCGCACGCGGCATTTTTTGCTTGTAAAGATGATTATAAACGCGACATCCCGGGAAGAATTATCGGGGTTTCACAGGATGCTTACGGAAGACGCGCATTGAGAATGGCGCTTCAAACCAGGGAACAGCACATCAAAAGAGAAAGAGCAACTTCAAATATCTGTACTGCTCAGGTTCTTTTGGCGGTGATGGCGGGTATGTACGCGGTGTACCACGGTCCAAAAGGCCTTCAATATATTGCTGACCAGATTCATTTTAAAACCAATGCTCTGGCTGGCGCCTTAAAAGCTTTAGGTTATGATGTGGTGGAAGAACCTGTTTTTGATACCGTGAAAATCAGACTTCACGAGGACGAAAAAGCAAAGCTGACGCGTATGATGCGCGACAGAAGGATCAATCTGAATTATTTTACAGAAGGGGTGGTAAGTATTGCCATCAACGAAAGCACCACCGTTAACAAGCTGAATTATCTGGTTGAAGGTTTTGCAAATTTCAAGGAAAAGCAGGCCTTTAAACTTGAATTAAAAGAAGAGTACACCATTCCTTCTGAACTTCTCCGGAAAGATGAAATTCTCACTGAAGAGGTCTTCAATAAATATCACACGGAAACTGAACTCATGCGCTACAGTAAGCGTTTGGAAAGAAAAGACCTTTCGCTTACACATTCCATGATTTCTCTGGGATCATGTACGATGAAACTGAACGCAGCAACTCAAATGCTGCCTCTGTCCTGGGGCGAATGGGGAAATATCCATCCGTTTGTACCTACGGAACAGGCGGGCGGTTACCAGGAAATGATCCGGGAGCTTGAAAAAGACCTTTCTGAAATTACTGGATTTGCGGGTACTTCGCTTCAGCCAAATTCAGGTGCTCAGGGAGAATATGCAGGCCTCATGGTCATCAGGGCTTATCATGCCGCTAACGGACAGGGACACAGAAATATCGTACTGATTCCGCAGTCTGCACACGGTACCAATCCGGCTTCTGCTGTTTTGGCAGGGATGAAAGTAGTGGTTTGTAAAAACCTTGAAAACGGAGAAATCGATCCGGCTGACTGGCAGGCAAAAGCTGAAGAGCACAGGGATAACCTTGCTGCAGCAATGATTACTTATCCTTCGACCTACGGCTTCTTCGATGCAAATATCAAAGAAATCATCAAAGTAATTCACGATAACGGCGGCCAGGTGTATATGGATGGCGCCAATATGAATGCACAGGTTGGATACACCAGTCCCGGCAATATCGGTGCCGATGTTTGTCACCTGAATCTTCACAAGACTTTTGCGATTCCGCACGGCGGCGGCGGCCCAGGTGTTGGTCCTATTTGCGTTGCGGCGCATTTAGTGCCGTTCCTTCCTTCAAATCCAAATATCAAAACAGGAGGAAAACAGGCTCTTGAAGGAATTTCAGCGGCGCCTTACGGTTCTGCTTTGGTTCTGAATATTTCTTACGCTTACATCAAGATGCTTGGCACTGAAGGTCTGAAAAAATCAACAGAGCACGCAATTTTGAATGCGAATTATCTGAAAGAAGTTTTAGCGGAGCATTACCCAATCCTTTACCAAAACGAAAACGGAAGGGTGGCTCACGAATGTATCGTAGATTTCCGCCAGTTTAAATCTCTTGGAATTGAAGTGGCTGATGTGGCCAAACGTTTGATGGATTACGGGTTCCACGCGCCGACGGTTTCCTTCCCGGTTGCCGGAACTTTAATGATCGAACCTACAGAGTCTGAAAGCAAGGAAGAAATCGACCGTTTTGCAGAAGCGCTGATCAGCATTAAAAAAGAAATCGATGAAATCGCCAACGGTGATATGCCGGCCGATAACAACGTTTTGAAAAATGCACCGCACACGGAACAGGTGGTGATTTCAGATTCGTGGGATAAACCGTACAGCAGAGAAAAAGCGGCTTATCCTTTGGATTGGGTTCGCGACCATAAATTCTTCGCATCCGTTTCCAGAGTTGATGAAGCGTATGGCGACAGAAATCTGGTCTGTACCTGTGAGCCGATTGAAGCGTATATGTAAAATTAATTTTGCTATAATATGAGTCCCGGAGATTTTTAGACTGCACCCAAAAGTTTAGACAAAATTAAACAATATTCTCAAAGGAAAGAGTTCGGTACTGTACCGGACTCTTTCCTTTGAGATTGAGTCTTATTCTATCATTGTTGTAATAGTGAATGTACTTCACTATTTCCATCTTAAGTTCCTGAATGGAACCAAACTTTCTGGTATAAAACATTTCTGATTTTATTGTTCCAAAAAAGTTTTCTATCACCGCATTGTCCAAACAGTTTCCTTTTCTGGACATACTTTGAATAATACCTTTTTCTTTTAACAAGTTTTGGTAATGTTTCATTTGATACTGCCAACCTTGATCAGAATGTAGAATGATGTTTTGTGTAGATTTTACTTTTCTGAATGATTTCTTTAGCATCCTGATGATTTGGCTAAACACAGGTCTTTCAGATAGGTCAAAACTGACAATTTCACCATTAAATAAATCGATGATTGGAGATAGGTAAAGTTTATTACCCGATACATTAAACTCTGTAACATCAGTTGCCCATTTCTGATTAGGAGTGTCCGATTTGAAATTCCTCTGTAGAACATTGGGCGCAATTTTCCCTTGCTCTCCCTTGTAAGATTTATATTTCTTCACTCGGATAATACTCTTTAAACCTAATATTTTCATAAGTCGTAAAACAGTTTTGTGATTAATCAAAATTCCTTTTTCTTTCAAAAGCAAAGTAATTCTTCTATAGCCCAACCTTCCTTTGTGACGATGATAAATCTGCTTAATCATTTCTTTTATTTCCGCATATTTATCTTTCATTTGAAATCGTTTTTGATAGTAATAAAAACTGCTTCTTGCCATCGATGTACAATGCAGCAGTACTGCTAAATCAAAGTCCTGCCTTAACTCTTCGATGGCTTTGGATTTTTCCTTTCCTGAATTAAGGCGTCTAACTTTTTTAAAATGGCGTTCTCGGCTTCTAAATAATAAATCCTCTCCAACAGTTCTTCCTCCCTTGTTAAGGGTTTGCCTGTTTTCTTTTTTTTTCGCTTGTAATTACTCATGGTTTTAGGTCTTCCCCTGGGTCTGTTTTCTAAACCTAAAATACCATTTTTTTTGTAATTACGCTGCCAACTAAGAATACTGGACTCCGCAGGAATATTAAACCTTCTCGACGCTTCTTTTAAACTTAAATTCTCTTTCTCAATTACTGATAAAATCTTTAATTTAAAATCTTTTGTGTAATGCGTATTGGAAAGCCGAACAAGTCCTGAAACTCCATAAAGTTCATAAAATTTTATCCATTTACGAACCAATGAACCACAAACTCCAATGCGTTTTCCTAAATCGTCTGTTCCAATGTCACCTTTGTGATATCTCTTTATAGCTTTTAATTTAAAGTCTACTGAATATTTACTTTTCCCCATAAAAAATGCCCCTAAAAAGTGTCTAACTTTTTGGGGGCAGTCCATTTCCGGGATTTTTTTATATTTGAAAAATATGAAACAGCCATTCATCATACTTTTAATCTTACCATTCTTTGCTTTTTCACAAGCCAATAAAAAATTACCGCTTCACAAGGTGTCTTATTCTTCCACAATCTTAGATGGGAACAAAGATGTCTGTAAAAAATATTTTGAAGCTGATAAAAGTAACGGAAAAGCAAAAGACAGTATAATAGGCCACACCAGAAATTTGATTTTGCAGGACGGTTATTCAGAAGCAGATTTTTACGGAGACCTTTTAAAATTTCAGCCTGAATTTCAAAAAAGATTAAAAATTCCTGCTGATGTAAAAGCTGGTGAAAACAGAATAAGAATCTGGGTAGGTTTTGCAGGAAATTATGAAAAGATTGAGAAACTAAAGGTTTCTGATGACAGAGTTGCAGATCATATGGTTTCGTTGGTCAAATCTCAGGAAATCATAAAGGTAATGCCGTTCGCGAAATGTCAGCGTCCGGTTAGAGAGCAAATTTTGATATCTGTTTTTACTGAAAATAATTAAAGTAACGTATTAGGTTTTCAGCATGGCTAATTTATTTCTATTGCTGTAAGTTATATTTATGAAAAACAGTTATAGGCTTACAATTGATGACTGGCTTTACCCCACAATAAAATGAACTTAAACCAACTCTACACCAACCGCCGCACTGGCAACCACGGTGCTACTTCCGCTTCCCGAACAGATTTTCAGCGCGATTTCGACCGTATTATTTTCTCATCCGCGTTTCGTAGACTGCAGAACAAGACACAGGTTTTTCCGCTCCCGGGCAGTGTTTTTGTGCATAACCGGTTGACACATTCTTTGGAAGTTTCTTCTGTTGGCCGAAGTTTGGGAAGTTTGGCCGGCGAATTTATTGTTCAGAATTTCTCAAATGAACTGTCAGACGACTCCAAAAACTTTTACCTTCATAATCTAAGCAATGTGATTGCAGCGGCCTGCCTTTGTCACGACGTTGGTAATCCGGCTTTTGGGCACTCCGGGGAGGATGCGATCGCCAGTTATTTTGAAAGAAATGAATCAGGTTTAAAAGAAAAATTTAATGAAAAAGAGTGGGCCGATTTGGTGAATTTTGAGGGAAATGCCAATGCGGTCCGGGTTTTGACGCACAAGCAACAAGGCAAAGACGACGGCGGAACCCAATTGACGCACACCACGCTTGCAAGCATCGCGAAGTATCCGTGCGAAGCCGTTGCCAAGAAAAAAGGAATTCTGCACCGCAAAAAGTTTGGCTTTTTTCAAAATGAAAAGGAAACCTTCCTTCAGATCGCAAATTCCGTGAATATGATTCCGGAAAGTAGCGAGCCTACGATTTTTAAGCGTCACCCTTTTGTGTGGCTTGTGGAAGCGGCGGACGATATCTGCTACAACATCATCGATATGGAAGATGCTCACAGATTGGGAATTGTAGCAACTTCAGATATTGAAGATTTGTTTTTTGAACTGATAAAATCTGAAAATCAAAATCTGGAGAGGGTTATGGTTAAGCGAAGTACGCTGACTAATGCCAACGAGAGAATTTCTTATTTGCGGGCAAAAGTCATCAATGCGCTCATCAATACATCCATAGAAATTTACCGTGAAAGTTTTGATAAGATTTTGAACGGAACTTTGCACCTGGCGCTTTTGGATTCGTATAAAACTGTAAATCCGTCACTACAGGAAATTGAAAGTTTTTCCATTGAAAAAATATACGGCCACCGCTCTGTTGTGGAGATTGAAAATGCTGGCTATAACGTCATGTACGAGTTGCTGAACCATTTCATCCCACCAATCATCAAAGATAAATCCGAAAGAAAATCATATGATAAAAAAGCACTCCAGCTGATGCCGCAGCAGTTCCATTATGAAGACGGAACCGTTTATCAGAAAGTGCTGGGTGTTCTGGATTTTGTGTCTGGCATGACGGATAATTTCGCCACAGACCTTTACCGTAAAATAAAAGGTATTGATATCGGCATGACGGTTTAATCTGATTTTAAATCAGAAAAAATCTGTAACTTTCAACAGAGAAATCAGACTAATTAATAAACTTAAAAAACTCTAAATTATGTCATTAATCGGAATTGTAGCCTTTCTGGGGCTCATTATTTTATTCGCTTCTTTCTTTATTGTAAAGCAGCAAACAGCCGCTATTGTAGAACGTTTCGGTAAATTGCAGTCGGTGCGCCATGCCGGTTTTCACCTCAAGATTCCGTTAATTGACCAGATTTCAAAAAGAATGAATCTCAGGATTCAGCAGCTGGATGTCATCATCGATACAAAAACTTTGGATAATGTTTTCGTCAAGATGAAGGTTTCCGTGCAGTATCAGGTAATCCGGGAACAGGTGGCTGATGCATTCTATAAATTGGAATATCCGGAAGGACAGATCACTTCCTACGTTTTCGACGTGGTGAGAGCTGAAGTTCCAAAAATGAAACTCGACGATGTCTTTGTGAGAAAAGATGATATCGCAATTGCTGTAAAAGGCGAGCTTCAGGACGCGATGCAAAGCTACGGTTATGACATCATCAAAGCTCTGGTTACCGATATCGACCCGGATGAGCAGGTAAAACACGCCATGAACCGTATCAATGCCGCAGAACGCGAAAAAACCGCTGCGGAGTATGAATCTGAAGCTCAGAGAATCAGAATTGTTGCTGTGGCAAAAGCTGAAGCAGAATCGAAAAAACTTCAGGGCCAGGGTATTGCTGACCAGAGAAGAGAAATTGCAAAAGGTTTGAAAGAGTCTGTAGAAATGCTGAACGACGTCAATATCAACGCAGCGGAAGCTTCGGCTTTAATCGTGGTGACGCAGCACTACGATACCCTTCATTCCGTAGGTTCCAATAACAGAAGTAATTTGGTTCTGTTACCAAATTCGCCGACTGCAGCGAGCAATATGCTGAACGATTTAGTGGTTTCCATGGCTGCAACCCAACAGTTTGCTGACTTGGATAAGAGTAAACTTCCAAATCCACCGGACAGACACAGTCATTAATTTAATTTTTCATTTTAATAAAAATATTGCCCCGAAAATTTCCGGGGCATTTTTTTATGACTTGAATTTGATTTTACCTGTTAATAATTCAAAAAACATCCTGAAATCTGAAAGTAACGACCAAAGCGGATATTTAAAAGTCGCCGGTGTATTTTTCTCGAAAACTGCATGCGAGAACCAGGCGAAACCATAACCCACAATCGGCAAATACCACAGGAAGCGTTCTTTACCTGAATAAATCACGAAACCTAACACCCAAAACACCAAAAACGTCCCGACAAAATGAAAGATCCTCGTCCACATTTTGCTGTGTTCGGTAAGGTAAAACTGATAAAACTGCGGAAATGATTTGATTCTTTCGCTCATAAATAGTTTGTGAGAAGGAGATGTGAGATTAGTCCCTGCTACTTCAAGTCACCATTCAAATCCTGTTCCAGTTTGCTGTGTTTAACGCCGTAACAGAAGTATATAATCAGCCCGATAGCGAACCAAAGCAGAAACCAGAACCAGTTGTTGTGCGTCATTCCCGTCAAAAGATAAAGACATGAAGACAGCCCGAGCAACGGAATCAGATTTAAATTTTTGGTAAATGAAAGATAAACCAAAACGAAATTGATCAGAATATAAACCGTCACCGAAAGCCTGAATTCGCCCTCTGCCGGATCGCTCCATTCCAGAATATTGTGGAAAAATTCCGGCTGCCAGAAATAGAAGCCAGCCAGCCCACCAAGGAACAGAACCGGGAAAATGAATTTTGAATTCACATACGGCAGGTGGAAACGGCCTTTCAGTTTTTCTTTTTGCGGCATCAGAAGGATTCCTCCGTTTACCAGAACAAAAGCGAAAATCGTCCCGATACTGGTGAAATCCAGGATGAAAGTTTTATCCGTAAAGAGGATGGGAAGACCCACCGCAATTCCGGTAACAATCGTCGCGAAAGACGGTGTTTTATATTTAGGATGTATTTCTGAAAATTTCTTCGGCATCAGCCCGTCGCGGCTCATCGCATACCAGATTCTCGGCTGTCCCATCTGAAACACCAGCAACACCGTCGTAATAGCCACAATGGCTGTAATTGAAACCACAAATTCCATCCACGGCAAGTTTGCGTTATCCGGAGAGAAGATGAATGCGAGTGGATCACCAATGCCTTCAAACTTTTTGTAATGCACAATACCGGTGAGGATAAGGGTTAATGCCATATAAATTACTGTGCTTAAAACAAGCGAAATAATCATTCCTCGCGGGAGATTTTTTTGTGGATTTTTCGTTTCTTCAGACAGAACACTCAAAGCATCGAACCCAATGTAAGCAAAGAAAACTCCGGAAACCGCAGCCATCACTCCGGAAAATCCGTTCGGCATAAAGCTTTGTACGCCCTGCGCATTCGTCGGGGTCCAGTTGTCTGCATTGACATAAGCCACGCCTACTGCAATAATCAGGAATATCACCGCCAATTTCAAGATTACAAGTAAATTATTGAAATTTTTACTTTCTTTTACTCCGATATACACCAATCCTGTAATAAAAGCATTGATAATCAGTGCGGGAATATCCACGATAAATTTCAGTCCGCCAATGACGGGGGCGGAGTTCCACGCATTGACAAGCTCGGAATTTTCGGAGCCGCTTTCAAAAGCTTTTTTAGCTTCGGGATAACTGGTAGAAAGGAAATCAGGAATGTGAAAGCCAAGCCTTTCCACAAAACTTGTAAAATAATCAGACCAGGAAAATGCCACATATATATTCCCGAAAGAATATTCCATAATGAGTGCCCACCCAATAATCCACGCAATCAGTTCCCCAAAACTGGCATAAGCATACGTGTATGCACTGCCCGCAGTAGGTATTCTGCTCGCAAATTCCGCATATGAAAGTGCTGTAAAACCACATGCGATACCGCAAATGATATAAAGTGAAATAACGCCGGGGCCGCCCCTGAAAATGGCTTCGCCCAAACTGCTGAAACTTCCTGCACCGATAATGGCCGCAAGCCCAAAAAATACAATATCCCAAACGCCAAGAACCCTGTTGAGTCCCGTAGAATGGTCGTTTTCATTATAGCGTTTCCTTCTGAAAAGTTGGCTCATAGTTATTTTTGAAAAAACAAATGTAATTAAAATTGTTTTTGTTGATATAAAAAACCGTTTATTGCTCTTAATTTATAATGAAAACCACGCTTTTTATGAGTAAAGAAAATTTATTTTTAAATAGAATAAAAACATCGCTTTTACATTGTTTTTTTAAGAAAAGTTTAACGTTATCCACATTTCCACAATAAGCTAAAAACTTGTGCAGGCAATATCTTTTGTATATTTTCGTTGGTTAAATGTGGCTAATTTCCTGGCTGCACATTCCTTGATATTAAAAAACTTTTTTGAAAAACAATTTTTAATGAATTCAAAAAAAATCATCGTTTCCGCTGCGTTTTTATATTTCGGATTTTCCGGGGCGCAGCAGTCTCAATATTTCAGCGCCAAAGAAAGTTACCGTTTCGACCTGGCTGAAAACCTCTACCAAACTAAAATTTATAACGCCTCCCAGTTCGAATATGCCCGCCAGTACTTCTACAACCAGAATCTTTCAAATTCAGAGAAAGAGATGGCGCAGTTTTTCGATAATGTGATTGGCGTTATCCTGCAGAAAAACCACGCTGAGGAAGGTCTTGACGCTTTTATGCGCCAATACCCGAATTCAGCCTATTTTGCCCAGGCAAACTTACCGCTTGCTGATTTTTATTTGACTAAAAAAGATTTCGGAAAAGCACTGGAAACTTTGCAGAAAGTCAATCAGTATGAGCTCTCAAAAACTGAAAACACAGAGTATATCCTGAAATTGGGTTATGCCAAATTTATGACCGGCGATTCCAACGGCGCAATCGAAGCGCTGGAAGAAGCGTATAAAAATGCCGACGTTCAGGCCAGGGGAGACATCGCCTATATGCTCGGCCACCTTTATTACGCTGACGGGCAGAATGATAAAGCGTTCAGCTTCTTCGATTCCATCAAAAATGAAGAAAAATATGCCAAGCTGGTTCGTCCCTATTATGTACAGCTGGCCTTCAATGATAAAGATTACGACCGGGCCATCTCAGAAGGAAATTCGCTGCTGAATGAGAACATTTCCGAATCGTATCGGGCTGAAGTTCACAAGATTATCGGGGAAAGTTATTTTATGAAAAAAGACTATGCTTCAGCATATCCGCACCTTAAAATTTATTTGGATAAACAGCAGAATCCAAGTGAGAGCGACCTTTATGAAATGGGTTTTGTAGCAGCAAACCTGAAGAGATACGACGAGGCGGTTTCCTACTACAACAGGCTGATCAACAGCAATTCGGCGATGGCGCAAAACGCTTATTACCAGCTGGGGAATGCCTATCTGCAGACCAACAATAAGCAGGAGGCACTTTCTGCATTTCGGTCGGCGTATCAGATGAGTTATGATGCGAAAGTACAGCAACTCGCACACGGGCAGTATGCAAAATTGAGCTACGATATCGGGAATCCTTTTGAAGCCGCTCCTACGGTCATTCAGAACTATATTGACAAATATCCGGGAAGCCAGATGAATGCTGAAATGCGCAGCTTATTGGTGAAATCTTATCTGTATTCTGGTAATTATAAGGAAACTTTGGCGGCAATAGACAGACTCCCGAATTCATCGCCGGAAACGGATAAAGTGGATCAGGAAGTTTCTTTCCTTCTTGGGACTGAAGAATTCAACAAAGGGAATTATGACGAAGCTGAAAAATATTTTATGCGAAGCCTGGAATTTCACCAAAATAAAGAGTTCAATAACCGCGCAACTTATTGGCTGGCGCAGACTTATTATCACAAAAATAATTTCCCGTCAGCGATTACAAGATTTGAAAGGTTAAAATCTGAAGAATTTCCGGAAAAGCAACAATTGAATTATGATTTAGGCTACGCTTATTTCAAATCAGGAAAATTTGAGGAAGCGCAGGCGCATTTCAAGGAGTATTTAAAAAATCCAAACCCGGAATTTAAGTCCGATGCTGAACTTCGCTTAGCCGATACATATTACGCCAATAACCAGCTGAATGACGCTATCGCGATCTATGATCAAACCGATAATGCCAGCGATTACACACTTTTCCAGAAGGGAATGGCGCTTGGATTCAAAGGAGATTCTTTGGCAAAGATTGAGACTTTAAAAAACCTTATTTTAAAATATCCGAATTCGGAATATGTGGATGATGCCAATTACGAAATTGGTGTCGCTTACTCCTCGAATGATGATTTCGCCAAATCTAATGAATATTTTGAAAGGGTGATTAAAAACAGTACTGACAAAGATTTAGTCGCCAATTCGCAGATTTACCGTGCGCAGAATTACATCGACCAAAGCCAGCCTGAAAAAGCCTTGGCAGAACTGAAATCGTTAGGGAATCAGTATAAAAACACCGCTTACGCTTCGAAAATCGTACAGGCTGCAAGACCGATATATGTAAAGAACGGTGATGTTGCAGGTTATCAGGAATTTGCCAGAAGTTTGGGCGTGAGGATCGATGCTTCCGAACTGGACGAAATCAACCTGAATTCGGCAAAACAGTTTTACGTCAAAAAAGATTATAAGAGCGCGATTCCGCTTTATGAGAAATATTTAACCCAAAACCCTACCGGTGACGGCCTTTACCAGGCGCAGTACGAGTTGGGCGAAAGTTACTATCAAACCAAAAACACCACAAAAGCCCTTCTGATCTTACAGGAAGTTGCCAATGTACAGAACGATTATCAGGAAGATGCTCAAACCAGGGTTGCACAAATTTATCTGGCGCAGGGCAATACTTCTGAGGCTAAAAAATATCTGGAGCCTTTGTCGAAATCATCAAACGCTACCATTAAAAACTTTGCAAACATCGAGCTGATGAAACTTTTTGCTGAGGAAAAGAATTTTTCTAAAGCGGAACAGTATGCTGATTTGGTTATAGCCAATTCCAAAAACTCGGCCTCGATTCTGGAAAGTGCCAAAGTCATTAAGGCCAGAGCTCTGATGAACAGTGGAAAAGATAAAGACGCGCAAACTGCATACGCTTCGCTGGAAAAATCTTCTAATACGGAAGTTGCGGCTGAAGCTCTTTACGCAAAAGCGTTCTACCAAAACAAAGCAAAGGCTTTCAAAACTTCGAATGAAACCATATTCAAACTGGCAAACAATTATGCCTCCGAAGAATATTGGGGTGCAAAAGCGCTGGTCATCATGGCGAAGAATTATATCGGTTTGAAGGACAGTTATCAGGCGAGTTACACTGTGGATCAGATTATCGCAAACTATCAGGACTTTCCGGATGTGGTAGCCGAAGCGCGTGAAGTTAAAAAACAAATTAAGTAAATTTTAAAATTTGTCACCTTGAGCCTGTCGAAAGGCCGAATCTCATTAATTATGAACAGAAACATTCAGAAAATATTTTTACTCGGACTGCTCGTATCATCTACAGCCGTTTTTTCCCAAATTCAGGAAGAGCGGCTTATTCTCAACAAAAAACGGGAGCCCGAAGTAAAGAAAATTGAAAAGAAGAAAACCTCGGTAGAAACCATAAAAAATTATCCGCCGGAAGAGAAATCTGCGGTGCCGGTAGAATACGAGATTACCAATGTGCCGGCGGTTTCAGACTTCAAGACTTCTACCATTCAGGGCGAGGATCTTTCACCGAAGTTCGATTCAGAATTGCAGAAAAATTATTTCAGACTCGGTTACGGTAATTACGGGAAGTTTCTGGCAGACGGTAATATATCCGGTAACCTTCAAAATCAAATGGAAGTTGGTGCAAATGTTCACTATATTTCCACCGAGGGGCTGAAAAAAGAATATCCATGGTCATCAAAGCAGAGCAGTGCGGCGCTGGGCGGTTTTCTTACTTCTTATGGCGAATCCGGAAAATTCAACCTTAATGCGGAATATAACCTTATTGACTACAATTATTACGGAATTTATGCACTACAGCCAGCTGCTGACGTAGATCTGTCACAGAAAACCAACCAGTTTACAGTCGATGGGTATTATGACTTTTATACGAATAATATTCTGAATGACGCACGGGTTAAATCTTCATTTTTGGGAGATAAATTCGATGCAAAGGAGAGCAATGTTTCAGCGATGCTCAATCTATCAAAACACGCGGTGCAGCTTCCTGCCAACGGTATCACGATGAATGCGGATTTAGGGTTAGGCATCGAAACTTTGAACTCGGAATTTGCGATTTTAAATAAAAACTACAGCAATTATTTCAATGCCGATATTGCGCCAAAAGTCACTTTCTTCAGTGGTAATTCTTACGTGATGCTCGGCTCATCATTTTCATTCCTTAATTCAAAAAATAAGAATTTGCTGACGACGGATGAGGTAAAATCCAATAAAGCTTACTGGTTTCCAAAAGCGGAGATTCTATACGCCGCCACGGAAGAATTCAAGTTCTACGCCGGTGTTGACGGTGGCTTGAAGATGAATTCCTACGCGTCGATGCTGCAGGAAAATCCTTATCTGGTTTCTGACCAAGTCATTAAGCCAACAGAAACCAAATACAATATTTACTTTGGGTTGAAAGGCGACCTGAACCAGAATCTGAAATTTGATGTAAATGCAGGTTTTGGAAAGGTAAAAAATATTCTGCTCTACGAAGCTAATGGCCTTTTTGATAACAATGCTACGCTGAACAGGTCTGCGTACAATTTTGCAAACACATTTTCAGCCGTTTACGACAACGGGAACGTGAGCACGATCACCGGAAATTTGCAGTATTACCCGCTGGCAAACCTTACACTGGAAGCCGAGCTTAATTTTGCATCTTACCGGCTTGAAAACCTTGAAAAAGCTTACAACAGGCCAATGGTAAAAGGGACTTTGGGCGCAAAATATACAATGCTCGACAAAAAACTTCACCTTGGTTTCAAAGGATTTTTAATGAGCGAAAAGCCGACCAACTCGTTCCAAATCGTGGAGACACCTAATCCAAATGTTTCCAACAGCACGATTTACCAAAATGTAGAGAACCGAAATGATAGCGTTGCCGGCCATGCAGATTTTAATCTTTCCGCAGAATACAAAGTTCACAAAAATTTCAGTATTTTCGCGCTCGGAAATAATTTGATGACCCAAAAGTACGAGACCTTCAAAGGATATAAAGTGCTTGGTCCGCAAATTTTAGGTGGAGTAAAGATTTCATTTTAAGTAAATGTGCAAGAGAAGTTCACCACTTCCAGAAATGTGATTTACCGGGCCCATAGTTTAATGGATAGAATTAAAGATTCCGGTTCTTTAGGTTGAGGTTCGATTCCTCATGGGCCTACAAAAAACTGCTGTACAGAGCAGTTTTTTTTGTTTCATGCGAATTTTATAAGTTTTATAGGGTAATATCTAATCTTTAAAGCTTACGAACCTATCACTTTTCTGTAATTTTGTGGCATGAAAAACAGAATTCAATTCTCTGAAAAATATAACGAGCTCACCGCTCACGAACACAGGCTTTTGGATAAAGCAGCAGTTTTAGTGAAAAAATTCGTAGAACTCTCTCCGAAGATCAGCAAGACAAATTACAGGACCAGAGATGCGCACGCCAAACGTTACGCCGATGTTCACGGGACTTTGAAAATCAACTCGGTGGCTGATGCGAATTTTAAACAGATTTTTAATGAAAGCTCGTACACCGCAGTAATAAGGATTTCCAATGCGGCGATGCAGGTGACAGCGGGTAAGGACGTGGCGCCGGCATATGGTTTTTCAATCAAGTTGCTCAAGTTTAAAGACAGTAAGGAATTCAATCTGCCCTTGGTGAATTTTCCGCTGTTTCCGACGAATTCTGTTTCTAAATTTTTAAAACTTTTCATCGCTTTGAACAGTTATAAAATTTCCAAAAAACAGTATGGTATTCTTGGAAATTTTAAAATTCCGGGTGTTTTGATCAAATTAGGCAGTACAGTCCCGGATGCTTTTAAAAGTCCGGTTTTAAAAAATATGATAAAAACAGCCTTTAACAAAGATAAAAATCCTTTGGCCTTCACCTTTCATTCCGTGGGTTGCTACAGGATGGGCGATTATATCGTTAAATTTATGCTGGAACCGCCACGGGACAAGGCACTTTCAAAAAAATTAAAAAATAAAACTCAAAAAGAAGCCGTCCACGAAATTTTCCTAAAAAACAAACTGGTCTATTCTCTTAAGATGCAGTATTGCCGCAATGAAGAATTGGTAAATGACCTCACGAAAATGTGGCCAAAGAAAAAATTTATTGAAATAGGGAAGTTAACAATAGAGCCGGAATCTTTTTTAAATCCCGAAAAAGCGGAAGTGCTTTCCTATAATCCCTTTGATAATCCAGAATTTCTGATGCCGGTGGGCAGAATGCAGAAAACACGTGAAAAAATCTATAAAGTTTCTGTGGATACCCGCCGGATAAAAATTTAAAACCGTTCCAAAACTTCTGTACACAGGATGATTTGTTTCATATTGATTGGTGTTTGGTGATTTGCTACCTTTATTCAAGTAAAATAAAAAAGTCAAAACACATTATTATGGAAAGTCATATTTTAATTAACGAATTCCCTGATCAGGCACAAAAGATCGCAGATTTGAAAGTAAATGACGCTGAATTCCTGAAAATGTATGTGAATTATGAGGAAGTGAATGCACTCATTCAACACTACGAAGAAGGCGAAGTAAACCATACAACTGACGAACATCTGACGGAACTGCGCAGAAAAAGAGTTCATCTGAAGGACGAAATTTATTCATATCTGCAGAAAAACTGATTTTTAAAGGACAATTCAAATTTATTGCAAAGCGGCCGGTGAAGCCGCTTTTTTGTGGCATAAATTTTTCTATGGTTTCTGAAAAGTAATCCTGTGAAACAGCTTGGCGCGTTTTTTTTGGTTTTAATGATCTGTTCCTGCAGCGAGAACACAAAATTTACTCAGCTCAAAAAAGATATCGACAAACTAAGCGGTGCATATGCTGAAAATACGAATTCACAAAAAGATACCGTACCTGAGCCACAAATTTCTTCATTACAGCCCAATCTGAAATCCGGGAATCCCAATGAAGTTTTTTATAACACCGGCGAGCGGCGCGAAGATTTAGTGAATTTTTCTAAACAGTTTATTGGTACACCTTACCTATACGGTTCAACCGATCCAAAACAAGGTTTGGACTGTTCGGGATTTATAAATCATGTATATAAAACTTATTCCTATAATGTGCCCCGTTCGTCAAAAGATTTCGTGAATTTTGGCCGGCAGATTGATATCAACGAAGTTAAAAAAGGAGATTTACTACTTTTCACCGGAACAGAAGAGGGTTCGTCCGAAGCCGGACACATCGGCATCGTGATCACACCAAACGGAATGAATTCCGAGTTCATCCATTCTTCCAGCGGAAAAGCCAACGGCGTGACGACAACTTTGCTCTCCGAACCACATTACACCAAACGCTTCATCAAAGCCATCTCTGTCATAGATTAAAAAAGATAATGACACGGCGCGAGCGCAGCGAGCGCCAAAGCATCCGCCATATAAAGCGACCTAGGAGTCCGCCGTTTAAAGCGACCTTGGAGCTTTTTGCGTTAGGAAAAAGTTGTAATGAAGCGTTAAAAAAGATTTACTGTTTGAGCGCGCTTTTCGCTTCTTAATAAACAGAACCTTCTATCGCGCGAGTTTTAAATCTTTTAGCGTAATGAAAACTTTTTTAGCTAAAAAGATCCAGTCTTGAATTTTTGGTTCTTTTGTTTCAAGACAAAAGAACATTACTAAAATACGTTTACGAAAAAATTAAAATTCGTACAGCGGAAAAACGCAACAGCATAGATTAAAAAAGATAATGACACGGCGCGAGCGCAGCGAGCGCCAAAGCATCCGCCATATAAAGCGACCTTGGAGCTTTTTGCGTTAAGAAAAAGTTGTAATGAAGCGTTAAAAAAGATTTACTGTTTGAGCGCGCTTTACGCTTCTTAATAAACAGAACCTTCTTTCGCGCGAGTTTTAAATCTTTTAGCGTAATGAAAACTTTTTTAGCTAAAAAGATCCAGTCTTGAATTTTTGGTTCTTTTGTTTCAAGACAAAAGAACTTTACTAAAATACATTTACGAAAAAATTAAGATTTGTACAGCGGAAAAACTCAACAGCATAGATTAAAAAGGTAATGACACGGCGCGAGTGCAGCGAGCGCCAAAGCATCCGGCATATAAAGCGACCTTGGAGCTTTTTGCGTTAAGAAAAAGTTGTAATGAAGCGTTAAAAAAGATTTAATGCTTGAGCGCGCTTTACGCTTCTTAATAAACAGAACCTTCTGTCGCGCGAGTTTTAAATCTTTTAGCGTAATGAAAACTTTTTTAGCTAAAAAGATCCAGTCTTGAATTTTTGGTTCTTTTGTTTCAAGACAAAAGAACTTTACTTAAAATAATAATTGAAAATTTAAAAAACTCAGCCTTTTCCTTAATTACTTCCAAAAAAACAAAAGCTGTTCTTCAGGTATTATCAAAAAGTTAATTTTTCAACTTTTTATTATCAATTCATTAATTATCACTACTTTTGCACCGTCAAAAAAAGAATATGCAGAACATCAGAAATATTGCGATCATCGCACACGTTGACCACGGGAAAACCACTTTGGTTGACAAAATCATCCACGCAACCAACATCTTCCGCGAAAACCAGGAATCAGGCGAACTGATTATGGACAACAACGATCTGGAACGCGAACGCGGAATCACCATCCTTTCCAAAAACATTTCCGTAACGTACAAAGACACAAAAATCAATGTGATTGATACCCCGGGCCACGCCGATTTTGGTGGGGAAGTGGAAAGAGTTCTCAAAATGGCCGACGGTGTAATCCTTTTGGTGGACGCCTTCGAAGGACCGATGCCGCAAACCCGTTTCGTTCTGCACAAAGCGCTGGAATTGGGCTTGAAGCCGATTGTCGTAATCAATAAAGTGGACAAACCAAACTGCCGTCCGGAAGAAGTTCACGATCAGGTTTTTGATTTGTTCTTCAACCTTGATGCGACTGAAGAACAGTTGGATTTCCCAACATTTTACGGCTCTTCAAAACAGGGCTGGTTCAACACAAGTTTAGAGCCTGCAGCAGATATTACACCGCTTTTGGACGGAATTTTAAAATATGTTCCGGAGTCTAAAGTTCAGGAAGGAAACCTGCAGATGCAGATCACTTCGCTTGATTATTCTTCTTTTCTTGGTAGAATTGCCATCGGCAAAATTACCAGAGGTTCCATCAGCGAAAATCAATGGATCGGGCTTGCGCAGGAGGGAGGAAAAATTGTAAAAGGAAAAGTAAAGGAATTATATGTATTTGAGGGACTGGGCAAGAAAAAAGTTCAGGAAGTTCAGGCAGGAGATATTTGTGCGGTAGTAGGTTTCGATGCATTCCAGATCGGCGATTCATTCGTTGACTTTGAAAATCCCGAGCCGATGCCCAGAACTGCGATTGATGAGCCGACTTTGAACATGACCTTCTCCATCAACAACTCACCGTTCTTTGGTAAAGATGGAAAATATGTAACTTCAAACCACCTGAAGGAAAGACTGGAAAAAGAACTTGAGAAAAACCTGGCATTGCGCGTTCAGCAAACGGATGATGCAAATACTTTCCTCGTTTTTGGACGTGGTATCCTTCACCTTTCTGTTTTGATTGAAACGATGAGAAGGGAAGGTTACGAAATGACGATCGGGCAGCCGCAGGTTATTTTAAGAGAAATCGACGGTGAAAAAATGGAGCCTTACGAATCGATGGTGGTGGATGTGCCGGAAGAATATGCTTCCCGTGTAATCGATCTTGCCACTCAGAGAAAGGGCGATCTTCATATCATGGAAACCAAGGGCGAAATGCAGCATTTGGAATTCGAAATTCCATCCAGAGGGTTGATAGGTCTTCGTTCTCAAATGTTGACCGCAACTGCCGGAGAAGCCATCATGGCGCACCGTTTCTCGGAATACAAACCATTCAAAGGGGCCATTCCCGGCCGAAGCAATGGGGTTCTGATTGCTAAAAACCAGGGGCAGGGAACTGCTTATTCCATCGAAAAACTTCAGGACAGAGGCCGTTTCTTCGTAGATCCGGGCGAGGAAGTTTACGCGGGAATGATCGTAGGCGAGCAGAACAAACCAGGCGACTTGGTGGTGAATATCGTTGAAGGTAAACAACTCAACAACATGCGTGCAGCCGGAAAAGATAAAGACGGCAACATCGCTCCAAAAATTCAGATGTCGCTGGAAGAATGCATGGAATACATCCAGGCCGATGAAGCCATCGAAGTAACACCAAATTTCATCCGTATGCGTAAGAAAATCCTCGCCGAAGAAGACAGAAAACGCGCAGAAAGAATGGCGAAATCGGAATAATTAAGACACATATCATTGCGGTCGGAACCAAGTGGTGCGCGGCAATGTGATCTAAAAAACAAGAAGACTGTTCAAACGAGCAGTCTTTTTTTGATTTCATAAGATTTCTTCGTCAATCGGGCGGTAAGTTATTGCGAGCGTAACGCAGTGTAGTGCGGCAATTTTTATAATCTTTGTTAAAAACTTTTATCTAAAGTTAAATTCAAATATTTTTGCCTCCATGAACATTCACAATATAAAATCTACGGCCCTCATCATATCCGGTTTATTCCTCGCATCGTGCGCCTCCCAACCGAAACAAAAAACGGTATCTGAAAAGCCAGCAGCCACCAAACCTGCAACAAAACCAAGCAGCCCAGCCGCAACCTCTGGAACAGTAAAGCCCAAAACCCTTACTTTACCAACCGTAAACCGCGAATTTCGCGCCGCATGGGTTGCCACTGTGGCGAATATCAACTGGCCCTCACGTAACAACCTTTCCGTAGAACAGCAGAAACTGGAAGCTGTGCAGATGCTCGATATGCTGAAGGATGCCCATTTCAATGCGGTGATTTTCCAGGCGCGGCCTTCTGCTGATGCCCTTTACAAAAGCGATCTTGAGCCGTGGTCGTATTTCCTGACGGGCCAGACAGGCAAAGCGCCGTCGCCCTATTATGATCCGCTTGAATTCTGGATTTCTGAAGCGCACAAACGCGGGATGGAACTGCACGTATGGCTCAATCCGTACCGCGCGCACCATACCACCGGCGGCGCAGTAACCGGCGAAAGTATGGCCGCGAAAATGTCAAGCGACACTTACCGCCTGCGCAACGGCATGTACTGGATGGATCCTACAAGTGACCGGGTGCAAAACCATGTTTCCGCCGTCATTAAAGACCTTGTGAAACGCTACGATCTGGATGCGGTGCACATCGATGATTATTTTTATCCGTACCGAGAATACAACGGTGGTGCAGATTTCCCGGATTCCAGGACATGGACGGCCTATAAAAATTCCGGCGGCGACCTTTCGAAAGCTGACTGGAGAAGAGCCAACGTGAACAAATTCATAAAACGCATTCACGATGAGATAAAAGCTGAAAAACCGTACGTGAAATTCGGCATTTCGCCGTTCGGCATCTGGAAACCCGGCTATCCTGCGGATGTGACGGGTTCTTCACAGTATGACGAACTTTTTGCGGATGCCAAACTGTGGCTCAACGAAGGCTGGTGCGATTATTATTCGCCGCAACTGTACTGGAAAGAAGAAGGCCCGCAGCGTTTTTCATCGCTTTTAAAATGGTGGAAGCAGGAAAACTACAAAAACATCCACCTCTGGCCGGGCTTAAACACGGTCGGGATCAAAGGCGTGGCCGATAAATCCCAGGAAATTTCGGACCAGATCAGTACAACCAGAAACCTGCTCGGTAACGGCGCCGGTGTCATTCATTACAGTATTGACGGGCTTTCCAAAGACTGGAAAATGCTCAGCGCCGTGAAAAACCTTTACAGGGAAAAAGCCCTGGTTCCCGCAAGTCCGTGGATTAAAACAGAGCCTGTGCTGAAACCAGAACTCACCGCCAAAAAGAACGGCACCACGGTTGATATTCGCTGGCTTTCCCGAAAGCCGCAGCAGGTGCGGAACTGGATTCTCTATTCCAAATACGGCAGCCAGTGGGAAACGCAAATTTTGAACGGCGAAGATTATTCCCTGAAATTACCGTTGGCGAAATCGGGCGTCCACCTCACCGACCTCGCACTGAAATCCGTGGACAGGCTTGGGAATGAGAGCGAATATGTGGCTGTGGAAGTGCATTGATCTGCCTGGATTTCTGTTTGTGATAAATCACCCACTAAAAAAATAAAACTGTGTTTATGAGCGAAAAATTCAAGACTGGATTCATTTGCTGAAAAATTAACATTTCGCCCGGGAATTGAATCCCTTCGTTCATCGGACCATTTTATTTGGTTTCTCAAAACTCGCCCGGGCGGTTTTTTTCTTGCGTCCATGGATTGCTCAAAATGTGGGAATTTTTAATTTTGTTTTCAATAAAATATTTCAATCCGTAAAAAAAACCATTTTCTTTGCGCAAATGACTCCCAGGACACTTTGTGGTACGTGATGAATCTACCCGCAATGACAATCTGGCTTAAAGTTCCTGACCGTAACTAGCCCTGACCGCAACGGTTACCCCGCAGCACGCGCCGGGCATGGCGATGGCGCGAGGAGTATGAGTGAAGGGCAGGTTCCCGGCTCCTGATAATTTGTATTAAGATTTAATTAACTGAAGATCAATAAAAAATAAAATAAAAAAGCTTTGTGAATTAAATTATAATCGTATCTTGCAGCCAGTTATTTAAGGAGAAATTCAATCAATGTTCATATGTCCGTTAGTTGATTTCCAATTAATTAATCAACAATATTTTTATTTTTTATTATGAACATTTTTATTTCAAACCTCAACTACAACACTGTTGAGTCCGAATTGCAGGCGTTATTTGAAAATTACGGTACTGTAGATTCTGCAAAAATTGTAATTGACAGGGAAACGGGAAGAAGCCGTGGTTTTGCATTCGTGGAAATGCCGAACGAAGAGGAAGCTAATAGAGCCATCGAAGCACTTAACCAATCAGAATTTAAGCAGAGAGCGATGAATGTTGCCGAGGCACAGGCCAGAGAATCTAAACCGAGAAGCTATGGCGGAAACGGCGGTGGCTACAACAGAGGCGGCGGTGGCTACAACAGAGGCGGCGGTGGCTATAACCGTGGCGGTAACGACAGAGGAAACTGGTAAGAACCAATATCCATAAATGAAGCGGGCTTTTTGAGCCCGTTTTTTTGTTTCCGCGAATTGCTTTTTAAGTAATAAGACCAAGAAAAACCCTATCTTTGCACACCTTAAAGAACATGGATTCTTTTAGTTTTAACTTGAAACAACTATCAAAATGAAGTGTGGTATCGTAGGACTTCCGAATGTGGGAAAGTCAACCCTTTTTAACTGTTTGAGCAATGCCAAAGCGCAGTCGGCAAACTATCCGTTCTGTACCATTGAGCCTAATTTGGGAACCGTGTCGGTACCGGATCCGCGGCTTTTCGAGCTGGAAAAACTGGTGAATCCTGAAAGAGTTTTGCCGGCGGTAGTGGAGATTGTTGATATTGCCGGTTTGGTGAAAGGCGCTTCCAAAGGTGAAGGTCTGGGTAACCAGTTCCTGGCTAACATCCGCGAGTGCGAGGCGATCATCCACGTTTTGAGATGTTTTGATAACGGCAATATCGTGCACGTGGAAGGCTCTGTTGATCCTTTGAGAGACAAGGAAATCATCGACATTGAACTCCAGCTGAAAGACCTGGAAACCATTGGTAAAGCCGTTGATAAAGCCAAAAAATTCATTAAATCCGGAAAAAAAGAAGATATCCTGACTTATGAAACTTTGCAGAATCTCCAGAAGTTTTTGGAGGACGGCAGAAATGCAAGGGAATTTGAAACAAATGATTTAACAAAACCGATTATCGACGAAGTTCATTTGCTGACCAAAAAACCTATTCTGTACGTTTGCAATGTGGACGAAAATTCCATTAAAAACGGCAATGAATGGGTTCCGAAGATTGAGGAGATGGCGAAAAAGGAAGGCGCTGAAGTTGTGGTTTTGGCTGCCCAAATTGAAGCCGACATTAACGAACTTGAAACTTTCGAGGAAAGGCAGATGTTCCTGGAAGAACTTGGCCTGGAAGAGCCGGGCGTTAACCGTCTCATCAGAAAAGCCTATGATTTGCTGCACCTTCAAACTTATTTCACGGCTGGCGTAAAAGAGGTTCGCGCCTGGACCATCGAAAAAGGCTGGACTGCACCGCAGGCTGCCGGAGTAATCCATACCGATTTTGAAAAAGGGTTCATCCGGGCCGAAGTGATTAAGTACGACGATTATATTAAGTACGGTTCCGAAGCCAAAGTAAAGGAAGCCGGAAAAATGGGCGTGGAAGGCAAGGAATATATTGTGCAGGATGGCGATATCATGCATTTCAGATTCAATGTTTAAAAAATAAGATTTAATTAAAGATAACAGCGGACGTAATGTTCGCTTTTTTAATGGTATTGCTGTGGGTAATATTAACTTTCCTTAAAGAAAATCCTTTGGTATTATTATTGAAAGCCAACTGCAAACGTTTTTTTTTTATGAAGTTCAGATTGTTTTATGCAGGAATTTTAATGTGTTTTGTGTCAGGTTTAATTCTAATTCAGTGTAAAAAAGAAAACACGGCTGAAACACAAAGTGACCAAATCGTTTCACAAAACCCAACCGACAGTTTAGCCAAAAAAGACACAGTTGTTGCCGAACCGGCAGCGAAGGAGAATATTAAATTCACTGCTTTTGTTTTTCCCGAAGGCAAGAAGAAAAAAGATTCAGCAATGGCGGCTTTCAATGATAAATTTTCAAAAGAAGAGCGCTATACCATTCTGGCGCTTAACCGCCTGGACAGCAAGAACAAGTGGCGTGCGGATACTCTTGTGATTCCTGAAAAGATAGAAACAGATTTCCTGAAATATACACCTTTTCCCGTACGAATTGATCTGCTTAAAGACGTGAAGAAGATTGCATTTTTCGATTATGCCATTCACGCATATGCGCTTTATGACAACGGGAATCTCGTAAAATGGGGGCCGTCGAGCATGGGTAAAAAAGCGACGCCAACCAAAAAAGGCCTTATGTTTACCAACTGGAAGAAAGAAGAGGCTATAAGCACCTCGAACGACGAGTGGAAGCTGCGCTGGAATTTCAACATTCATAATACCATGGGCATCGGATGGCACCAGTATGATTTGCCCGGTTACCACGCTTCACACTCGTGTCTGAGATTGCTGGAGGAAGATGCCAAATGGATGTACAACTGGGCGGACCAGTGGGTGATTACCAATAACGGACAAACTTTAAAAGCCAAAGGGACACCGGTCATCGTATTTGGAGAAACTGATTTTAAATCGAAACCCTGGATGAAGCTGCTGGATAGTCCAAATGCCAATGATGTTTCGCTGGACGAAATGAATGAGCTGATCGAGCCGCATCTGGATGAGATTTTAAAAGAACAGAAAAACTCGGAACAGGTGAGGGCACAGCGGGCAGCGGAAACTAAAAAGGATGCTGCTTAGTTTCCTTTTTCTCAAAGGGTAAAGTAGATTCGATTGCGAATTTTCTGAGAAGCTCCATTTCTGCTTTTGCTTTCTTCTGTCCGTAGCGGGCTGCGAAATAGGTGAGCAAACCTAGCATAAGGACGACGAAAGACATGGGCAACCCCCAGTGATAATCTTCGCTTCTGATCTGTATACCAACGTACCACAACGTGATGAACACCATCCAGAGGATTCCCCATATGAAATAAAGAAACATAAAGAAAGTCCAAACTGCCGAACTCGGGCCGAAAATTCCACGTATGGCTGTGGTGGAATTTTCTTTTTCGGTTCTTAAAGACAGGTATGGTTTCCAAAATTCATTATGCTCGGTTTTCACATAGATCGTTGCACTTTCACGGTTAATAATTCCGGAAAACTGCGGATCAGCAGCAAGAAATTTTTTAAGTTGAACTGAATATTCTTCTGGTGAAAGCGATGTGAAGACCTTAAAACGGGGCCTCGTCCGTATTCTGTCAATTGTCGATTCTTCTGTAATCATAGGTTTTCCTGATAGGGGATTGGATCTTCCAGCGTGAAGGTAAATTTCATTGGTTGTCCGCCCCGTATTATTTCAAAAGTTACAATTTTTCCTTCTTCTGATTTCAGCAGGTTGTTTATTTTTTCTAAAGTTAAATCTCCGGCTTTTTTACCGTTGATCAGCATTATTTTATCGCCTTTCCTTATTCCTGCGATTTCTGCCGGTGAACCTTTTCTTATACCTGCGACTGAATATTCCGGTTTCAGAACAAACTTATATTTAAATTCTCCTTCGGCGGTATAAACCTGGCGGTTTTCGTTAGCCGTCGCGAAGCTGGAATTTTTTGTTTCATTCTGCACCTTCACCAAATCCTGATGCCAGGACATTCCGTCGTGTTTCACGTCAATACCGCTCATATTAAATTGAAAAGGCTCATTGAAGTTACTGTTTTTTTTCAAATAAAATTCACGGTTCGGATAATCAAAAATAATGGTGAAACGCCGAAGCGTCTCGCTGCCAATAGAACCCTTACGTCCCGGTACTAAATTGAGATGCTGAATTGAGTGTTCATCCGGCATTGCCACCAAAGGCTTCTGAATTTTAAAATCGGAAAGGTAAAGATTCCGGATCCGGCTGCGTTTCCCGTAGATATCACCATTGAAGCCGCGTCCGAGATAATCTTCAATATTCGGACGGTTATATTCAAAACCGGGAATCAGCGACGGGAACAGCCAAACAGCATCACTGTTTCCAAGGTCTAAAAGCATTTTCGACGTTTTTTGCTCGTTATACTGTTCTACATCAGCAATGATATAAGGTTTGTTGAGTTCAATGGTTATGGGCTCTTTGGCATAGTTTTTCTTTTCGCGACTGAGGTTTTTCTCTGTTAAAACCGTGATTTTGTGGCTGACATAATCGATCTTAACGGGATGGTTGCGAAAGAAATGGTAACCAATAATGCCGTTCACAGGAATTCCGACGTGTGATGAAAAGTTAAAATCTTCATTAAGTATAATGAAAATTGTATGGCTTGAATCCGTAAAATTTTTACCGATGGAAATGTGGTTTTTTACCGCTTTCAGTCCTTCAATTTCTACGCTGCCACCCAATCCGGAAAATTTCATTTTTTCAACGTGGTTGAAATCAACCTGCTTGTCATCAAGGCTGAAAAGTAGCGTTTCGCTCACCCCGGAATCCAAAAGAAAAGTAAGTTCCACACCATTGACAAATACCGGAATAAAGATGAGATTATTGATTAATCTGAATGGGATTACCATTTTTTTATTTTCAGTGAGCTGAAAGCCTTCCTGAGAAAAAAGGTTTAAGGAAATGAAAAGCATTAAAAACGGAACCCATTTCATAAACTGAAGTTACAAAATAAATTGATTGCCCATGAAAAAGCCCGGAAAATTTCCGGGCCTTGTTTTATTTTTGGTTATCTCAGATATTCATCCTTGATCTTTCAATATCTTAATATCTGTAATATTCCGGTTTGAATGGTCCTTCAACCTCTACACCAATATATTTTGCCTGCTCAGGAGAAAGGGTTTCCAGTTCCACACCAATTTTTTTCAGGTGAAGCATGGCTACTTTTTCGTCCAGTTTTTTAGGAAGTGTATAAACTTTGTTTTCGTAAGCTTCTGAATTGTTCCAAAGCTCGATCTGAGCCAAAGTCTGGTTAGAGAATGAATTTGACATTACAAAACTCGGGTGTCCTGTTGCGCATCCAAGATTTACCAGACGGCCTTCTGCGAGGATAATGATGTCTTTTCCGTCCACGTTGTAAATATCCACCTGTGGTTTTACTTCAGATTTTGTAGCGCCGTAATTTTCATTAAGCCATTTCATATCGATTTCATTATCGAAGTGACCGATGTTACAAACGATGGTTTTATCCTTCATTTTCTTAAAATGTTCACCTCTCACGATGTTGAAATTACCTGTTGTGGTAATGATGATATCTGCAGTTTCGATAACTGTTTCCAGTTTCTTTACTTCGTAACCTTCCATGGCAGCCTGTAGCGCACAAATTGGGTCGATTTCCGTAACGGTAACAATAGAACCTGCACCTCTGAAAGATGCTGCCGTTCCTTTACCAACGTCGCCGTAACCGCAAACTACAACTCTTTTGCCGGCCAACATCACGTCAGTCGCTCTTCTGATGGCGTCTACAGCAGATTCTCTACAGCCGTATTTGTTGTCGAATTTTGATTTTGTAACAGAATCGTTTACATTGATTGCAGGCATTACCAAAGTTCCCTTTTCCATTCTTTCGTAAAGCCTGTGAACACCGGTTGTGGTTTCTTCGGAAAGTCCTTTGATGTCTTTAGTCAATTCTGGATACCTGTCGAAAACCATATTTGTAAGGTCTCCACCGTCATCCAATATCATATTTAAAGGTTTTCTTTCCTCACCAAAGAACAAAGTCTGCTCGATGCACCAGTCGAATTCTTCCTCATTCATTCCCTTCCAGGCATAAACCGGAATTCCAGCCGCTGCAATCGCTGCTGCAGCGTGATCCTGGGTAGAGAAAATATTACAGGAAGACCAGGTAACTTCAGCACCCAAAGCCACCAAAGTTTCAATCAGCACGGCAGTCTGGATCGTCATGTGAAGACACCCTGCGATTCTGGCGCCTTTTAAAGGCTGGCTCGGCCCGTATTCTTCACGGATGGCCATTAAGCCGGGCATTTCTGCTTCAGCAAGTTCAATTTCTTTTCTTCCCCATTCTGCGAGAGAGATGTCCTTTACTTTGTAAGGAATATATTGCGTTGTTGTTTCCATTTTTAAATTGAAAATTTTTTTTGCAAATTTACTAACTAATTATTTCATACCAAAATATGCCTTTTTATCAGGATTTTACCGACGAAAATGCCACCATTCTTTTCTGGAAATATAATGAAAATGACCAGTTTAATCAATGGGAACTTATTCAGCCGGAAGATTTTGAGAAAGTACAGAATTACCATCCAAAAAAAATGGCGGAATACCTGATGATCCGCAAACTCCTGCGGATGGCTAAACCTGACCACAAAATCCTGTATCAGTCCATTGGCAAGCCGTACCTCTATCCGAAAGATGCCTTTATTTCCATCACGCATTCTTATCCTTTTGCTGCATTGGCAATTTCTACAAAACGCGTAGGGATCGACATTGAGCGTATTATGCCGAAAATTTTAAAGATTAAAAGCAAATTTTTGCATGACAGCGAAACAGTTTGGACAGAAAATGCAGACGAGGTGGAATTTCTCACCGTGATTTGGGTAATCAAGGAGGCGCTGTACAAACTTCACCCTTCAAAATACTGGTCACTCAAAAAGCATTATGAAGTGGAACCTTTTGAGCTAAATGATTTGAATGAAATTAAATGTCGGGTTTTTGATGAAAATTTTGAGGATCGTTATATCGCCAAAGTCATTCAGATAGAGGATTTTTACTTTGCGATCATCGAAGAAAACCACAAAATCAATTACAAAATTCCGAAGAACAATATTTTCTAGCGGTAAAGGACATACTTATCAACCACCTTCCGCTGCTCGCGGGCCACGTCGTAGAGCAGTTCCAGAATTTCCCTTATGTTCTTAAGTTCGGTGAGTTTGGTAATTCGGTTTGGATCCCGGATATCAAAAAATTCGTTTTCCTCAATTTCTTCTTTGCGCTTTTTGAGCATTTTCTCCACTAAATCCTCCGGTTTCAGGGCACTTTCCTGGATCGTTTTCTCGTCGGTTTCCTCAGAATTAAGCAACGCGACCGTTCGCAGGAGCTCTGCAGAAATTTTCTTGTTCCAGTTCTCAGTATCGATTTCGGGGAACTGATTTTTCGAATTGGCATACTGTGCCAGCGATGCGGTATATGCCGTCACAAGGTGAGAGGTGTTCACAAACTGGTGCACGGCTTCCATCCTGCGCTGCTGATTTTTTGGGTCAGAGAGCATTTTCTGGAAGTTGTCCGACAGGTTTGCAAGGCTGATGATGGCGTCTTTCCGCTTCATCCGGTATTCCTGGTCATCCCCTTTTTTACTGATGAAATGCTCAAGCACATTCTGAAAGTAATTCAGGTTGGCTTTGGCAGACTTCTTCATGAGAACAATGTTTTGCGAATGCTCCCAAACCGGGAAAATAAAGTAAGAAACAGCAAACGCGATCACTCCCGCAATCACGGTATCCAAAATCCGGTCTTTGAAAATAAGGTTTACATTTCCGGGATTCAGGAAATTAAAAGTGATGAAAATATAAATCGTCATAAAGAAAACCGCCCACGCATATTTGTCTTTAAGAAGCGAAAAGCACATAATCATCGATGACAGTAATATTGCGAGCAAAACCGTGTCATTCTTAATAAAAATCAACATAAAATAGGCGGTTACTGCACCTGCCGCCGTACCGTAAATCCGTAGGATATTGCGGTGTTTTGTGGTGCTGTACGCCGGCCGCATAATTGCAATGATGGTGATGAGAATCCAGTAAGAATGCCCAATCCCAAGAAAACTTAATTTTGAAATCGCATATCCGATCAGTAATGCAACTGTAATTCTCACCGAATGCCGGAAAATTCCTGATTTTAAAGAAAAATTATTGAGAAAAACCCGGGAGTTCAGCTTTTCCTGTTTCGGAACGAACTTTTCCAGATCCAAACCTGTAGAAAGGCTTCTGGCATTTTTCAGATCTTGGGAGAAAACTTTATAAATCGTGATTACATCCTCCGCAACCTCGCTTACACGCAGCAGGATCAGCCTAAGGGCCATAAAATCCTCAAGCGTTTCTGGTTTCATTTCGCGGTTCCGGAGCGCGAAATAATCGTCATAAATATGTTGCAGCTCCGCATCAATATCCAGCCGCGGGACGGTTTTTACACCGCTCTGGAGTGCAATGCCGATATTGGTGATTTCTTTGGCCAAAAGGTTAAGGAAATCGTGGATTTTTGGAAGAATTCCAGCGTCATCGAAAGCTTCATGTACTTTCCTGTAATTATGATCGCTGGTTAGGAGCTTTTCATAAAAATCTATGGAATTCAGGAACATTAACATCAGCAGGCGGCTCGTGGTAGTGGATTCGTTCACAATTTGCCGGGTTTTGAAAACCACTTCGCGGGTGTCTTCCTGGAGGTCTTTTATGACAACCTGTTTTGCAATCACTTCGTTATAAAGTGCATCCAAATCGGCATTTTTCTGGTAGAATTTGGCTTTGATCGTAAGGTAATCGGCGAGCTGAAGATAGTTTTCGCCAATCATCTGTCCGGGCAACTTATAGGGCTGAAGCTTCGTCACCACAAGAAAAACCAGAAAAAACCAAATACAGCCCGCCGCAAAAATCACCACGCTTTTAAAAACCTGATCACCCGATAAATGCCCGTCGATAAAAATTGAGAAGACCACCAGGCTTAAACCACCAACCGCCGCCAACCTTTGGCCGTAGACGCCCAGCATTGTAAAAAACATTCCGAAAATGATGATTTCCACAAAAATCAGAGGAGGATAATCCTTCAGAACACTGGCAATTACCGTAACAAAAAAGAAAGAAACTACGGCTAAAAGCAATGCATTACGACGCCGGATAAATGGCCCCGACATATCCGTCAAACCCACAAAACTGGTTCCCAGCGGAAAGAGGAAATACTCTTTCAGTATCCCAAAATAAGCTAAAATAATGCTGGGAATCACAATTGCCAAAGCAACCCGCGTCCCGGAATAAATGTGCTGACTGGTGATAAATTTCTGGATTTCGGATCTGTAGTTCACATTACAAAAGTAAGGTTAAAATGTAATAATCCTTCGCTTTTGCGCAAGAACTGTGGCTGCCGAACTAAGTTTTTTTTAAGAAGGGGTGAAGGTTACAAAGAGAAAAGTGATCAGTCCTCTACAAAGAATGCCATGGAGCTCCCGATCCAGATTGCATCTTTTTTATTGAAATCCACATTTGCCATTTCTACCTTGGTCATCCTCACAATGTTATCCATCAGCATAGGATGTTCTTCATTTTCTTTCCATAAATACAGCATCCTGATTTCCGCTTTTGAAAATTCACCGTTAATGTCTTTGAAAAGCGGTTCATAGCTGACCTTACGCTGCATGATGTAATGTTCTTTGTCAGAAATCCGGTCAATGTCCTGCTTCGTCGGATTCAGATTTATACCGCTTCCTGCAAATGAAAACAGAGGCTTCAAAACGTATTCTTCAAGTTTTTCATCTTGAGGAAAGTCCTTCAGGAAATAGCTTTTTGGAATGTAATGGTGCTTAAGCTTTGGAAGTATGAATTTTGAGATTTTAAAAAACCAGTTCGGGTGTGTAACCCATTCTGCATCGATTTCGTCGCGGAAATCAAAACCCGGTTTCACATCCGGCAGATTTTCAAGCTCATCGAAAATGACACGGTTGTAAATCCGGTTTACAGGGATCAGCTTGCCCTCATTTTCATAAAAAAGTTTTTTACCTTCTTTTTTAATTTTGGTGAGGCAAACGGTCTTTATGCCAAGGTATTTTTCAGTTAATGCAAAATCAACTTTTGTTTTTTGCTTTTCGGGATAAATCTCGAGTAAGATAACATTTTCGGGATTTTCATCGCCCACGATCACTTCCCTCAAATAATCAATATATTCCGTTTTGGGCATTGAAGTTTTCAAGTCTTTACAGAAAGGGAAAACCTCTATAAGCGTCTCTTCACACGCTTCTTGAAATGAAAACAGAGAAGGGAATCCCTGTAGTTCAATCAGTTGTGGCTCTATTTCGTCTTTATTGTTTTTGCAGATTCCAAAATCTATAGCCAGAAAATGAGGTTTTTTTGTGTCGCCAGGCACTCTGCAGTGATCCGGAACAGCCTTTTGCAGCTCTTCATCCGGCATTTCCTTTATTTGCTGAATGATGCTTTCGCAGGCTGCAATTAATTTATTTTTAAAATCGTTTGAAAGAAAAACAGGGCTTTCAGAAATCCTGAAATCTGCAGGCATGCCGGCCTTTTCTGCCAGAATATTCTGAAACCGAGCATACTTTTCAGCCGAAAATTCGCGGTTAAACTGTTCTCTGTATTTGGAAATCATTTCTTTGTTTTAAAAATAAATAAAAAAACTTTAATCCTGAGTTTGCAAACGGAACTGCATAACCTGATCAGCAGCATTTTTCAGAAAGGTTGGCAATATTTCTTTCTGTGTCAGCAAGATTTTATCATCGTCATTCAGCCGGTCGATTGTTTCCAGGTATTTTTCAACACCATAATTTTTAATCATGGCTGCACGGTTGGTGTCATCTTCAAGGTTTTTCATCATGCCTTCGGGATCGGCTTCGGGATGAAATTGCGTTCCAAAGATTTCATCTGAAAAACGAATCGCCATCACGGCCCTTTCCAACTGAATATGCGGACGGACTTTTTCTAACACCATGATTTTCATTCCCAACTCATCCATTAATTTTAAATTGGGTTCGATTAACTGATAAGCACGGGAATCTACGGCGTAGAAGGGATCGGGAAGATTTTTTAGCAAAATATCGCTTTCACCTTCGTCGGTTTTGTGCACCGGCATTACACCGAAAGAGTACGATTTCCTCTTGCAGATATTTCCCAGTTTCCAGTGGATGCTTGCCAGCTGAAATGAGTGGCAAATAAGGAACAGATACTTCTTCTGTTCAGAATTTTTGTTGTGATTCCAGATTCCATCTAAAAAATCGGCAAATTTCTGTTCCCATTCATAGCCTTCACGATGCGGATTTCCAGGGCCGCCAGAGGATATAAAAATGTCAAAATCCTCAATTTGTGGAACTTCATTTCTGAACCTCACATCAAAAATTTTCACCTCCAGTTCTGCCGGCGACTGTTCTCTGAACGCGTAGGAAATCTCTGTTATATTTCTCATTCCCTGATTGATATGGTTATTATTCATATCGAGCAGGGCAAGTCTTATTTTATTCATGTGGCAAAATTAGAAAAAAAATGTTGGGGGCGGATTTAAGCTTCAATGTTCAATGTCAATATCCAATGCTCAATTGATAAATTATTAAACATTAAACCAATAAGTTACCAAACCACTAAATTACTCAACCACTCAACCACTCAACCACTAAATTACTAAACCACTAAACCACTAAACCACTAAACCACTAAATTACTCAACCACTAAACCACTAAACCACTAAACCACCAAACCCCTAAACACCATCACTATCTAACAACCGCTTTATTCCGTAATTCCATACTCGGTTTCGGCAATCATATAATCCACCACACTGCGCAGATCGCGTGTGTCGTTGAAAACCTGCAGCTGGCGATCAGCACCGGTTCCTCGCCTGATGATTTCCCAAACGTAATTGATCTCGTCGCGGCTCTCGAGTTCATCAACCACGTCATCGATGAAGAGCAGAAGTTCCCTGAGCAAATCTATAAACGGTACGGATTCTTCTTTGCCAAAATCAATCAGCTCTGACTGGATGCCCTTTTTGGCTGCGCGCCATTTATTTTCTGTAATCATCAGCCGGCGATAGCTTCTGAATGTGATGTTTTGTTGGTGTAGCTTATAAATTTTTGCGGTTAAAGCCTGCATAATAGCTGCTAAACAAACGGTCTCATCAATCCGCAGCGGCATATCGCATATTCTGAATTCTATGGTCGGGTAGAAGGGATGTACACGCAGATCCCACCAGATTTTTTTGGCATTGTCAATGGTTCCCGTTTTGATCATAAGGTTGATATATTCATCAAATTCTGAAACACTGGAGAAGTAGCTTGGGATCCCCGTTCGGGGGAATTTTGCGAACACCTGCTGGCGGTATGACTTAAAACCCGTATTTCTCCCAATCCAAAACGGCGAATTGGTGGAAAGCGCATAAATATGCGGAAGAAAATAACGCATCACATTCTGGATTTTAATGCCTTCTTCACGATTCGGAATGCCAATGTGTACGTGAAGTCCAAAAATGAGATTTCCCCTTGCAACATCACCCATATCGTCCACAATTTTATCATAGCGGTCGGCGGAGGTTATTTTGTTCGTGCGCCATTGTGAAAATGGGTGTGTACCGCCCCCGGAAACGCGGAGGTTCTGTTCATGAGCGATTTTTATGAGCCTTTTTCTCAGGCTGTAAAGTTCTTCTTTGGCTTGCTTGATGTTCTGGCAGATGCCGGTCTCCATCTCCACCACGGATTCGTGCATCTCGTGTTTCAGGTGCTCTTCAAGCGTCGCTTTTCCCCCTTCGATGATCTTGGAGACGTGGGAAACCAGATCGCGGCTCTCCGCATCGATGATCTGGTATTCTTCTTCCACGCCAATGGTGAATCGGTGCATAGTTTTGTGTTTTTAAAATTGAAGTACGGGCAGTGTTGCAGTCCTTATTTAACTGAATCTCTTACAAAAGTTCCCCACGGAATATTTGGTTTTCCAGGTTTGTATTCCCTCGCTTTTTCAATAGCGAATTTTGCAGAATGTTCCACGATCCATGCAAAATTTTCTTCGCCCACAGAATTGCGGTCTGCATCAGGAGCCGGATTGCAGAAGTCGATAGCATAAGGGATACCGTCCCGCACGGCAAATTCTACTGTATTGAAATCATAGCCCAATGCTTTATTCATCTTCAGGGTGAGATCTTCAATCTGTTTTAGAAGTTTTTCCCGTGCTTTGCCGGCCGTTTGATGGGTTGTGGCATATCTCAGATGATGAGGATTGCGCGGCTCATAAGGCATAATGTGGACATATTTCCTGCCGAGACAGTAAACGCGGTAGTAATCTTCAAAAACAATTTCCTCCTGCACCATCATCACCAGTTCGCCGGTTTCACTAAGTTTATCCCATAAATCCTGAGGATTTTCGCAGCGGTAAACATTTCTCCAACCGCCTCCGTCGTGCGGTTTCATATAGCACGGAAAGCCGACATAACCGAAAATATAATCCCAGTCGAGCGGGAATTTCATATTTCTGAAGGATGTCTCCTGCGTATTTTCCGGCCTTTGATATGATGGCAGAAGAACGGTTTTTGGAAGCGGGACACCCAGTTTGGTCATTAACGCATTATTAAAGAATTTTTCGTCAGCGCTCCACCAAAACGGATTGTTGATGACATAAGTGCCGCTGACCGCAGCATTTTTAAGATAAGCCCTGTAAAACGGTACGTCTTGTGAGATTCTGTCAACAATCACAGCGTAACCGTAATCTGCGCCCTGCTCAAGCTTGTCGATAGAGACAGGTTCTGCAATAATTTCGCCGTTTCCCAGCTCATTTACTCTGTCGATAAATGCCCAAGGAAAGGTATCTTCCATACCGAAAAGAATTCCTATTTTTTTCATATTATTATTTAGTTTGATTTTGTTTGATTTTGTTTGAAGGGGTCTGATGGTTTATCCTCTTCCGATTTTTTTATATTTACTTCCTTTGAATTCAATCTTTTTTTTAAATATTGTACGAAGTTTTTAATTTTTATACTTAATTTTTCAGATCTGGTTTTTACTTCTTCAAGCTCCTGTTCGGTATTGGCTTTACTGTAAAATCCCATTAGTTATTAAAGTTTTAAATAAATTATATTTGAAAGGCACAATCGACTTTTGAAAATGCATCACACCGTTTCAAACCAAATTATTTCATCCAAAAAACCGACCCACAAAATTCGGAAATACCATTCGCCAAAGCGGCCAGTCGTGAGATATCCATTTTCTTTCGTCGTACCAGTGGTCGATGCTTTTCTCACTTAAAATCGCTGCCATTTCCTGAGTTGGACCAAGACAGATATCCTGATCGGAGGTGCTGAGCACGATGTGCATGTGCCTGTATTTCCATGCTTCATCATTTTTCACAAATTCTCTCGGGCAGTTGAAGTACACCAGATCATCGCTGTAACCATCCATAAAACTACGGATATCAAACGCTCCGGAAAGACAGAACAGATGGGAAACCAAATCCGGAAACCTGAATGCGAAATTTGCGGAGTGATAACCTCCGAAACTTGCGCCCGCAATCGCGATACGATGTGTCTGGTGTTGCTTCTGCAGATAAGGCACATATTCTTTAACCAGAAACTGAACAAAAAGCTCGTAGTTGCGGATCCTTTCAGCGGGGTGAATATTTTTATTGTAAAGGCTCAGTTTATCGATGGTCTGTACATTATAGAGTTTAAGTCTTCCCTCATTGGTGAACCAGCTGATGCTCTCATTCAGCTTAAAATCATGGTTCTGCGTATATGATCCCTGAGAAGTAGGAAACATCAGAACCGGATAGCCGTAATGTCCGGTAATTTCGACGGGAACGCTTATTCCCAGAATGTGAGAGTAAAAATCTGTATGTTCGATGCGCGGCATAAGTTTTTTTTTTGAAATGGTTGTTGAACGTTGGAGCAATTAATATTGCTACTTACTCACTACTAATAGTTTTTCAAGAACCCAGTTGGTCTTTCGGTGGCAGGATATTTAGTAAGTGATCATTAATTTTTTCAGCAGCTTCATCCAGTTTTTCCCGGACGGTATTTTCACTCTTGGATTTATATACAATGCCCACGTGATAATCAATTGGGAGGAATCTCACTACTTCATTACATTCAAACTCAGTATAATCAGGAAACTGATTTTTAGTGAGGGCGATGATTAATCCGGAATATAATGCGGTTGGTTCTGCGATCTCGTAATCAGCATTTTTCAGCAAAGAATCTTCAATCTTTGCCCACTCTTTCCATAGATTTATTCCGGTGGCAGCTTCCACCATTTCGGGAATATGTGCGCCGCCAACTCTGGAGGAGGTTTCCAGGAAATATAGCTTTCCGTCGTCTTTTCCGCGGATGAATTCGGTGTGCGTAGCACCGTTTGCCAGTCCGAAATCCTTCAGCACTTTAGCATTGGCGTCTTTCAAAGCTTTAAATTCTTCAGAATCAGTGCCCAGGGTTATGGAACGGAATATACCGCCCTCGTGCGAAATCTGCATTGGCGGAGCCAGATATTTTGATGCGGAAGTGAAAACGACTTTGTTTTTATATGTCAGGCTGTCCACATGGTAAACATCACCAGGTTTAAAGCTTTCAAGCAGATATTTATGCCTTTCATCGCCAAGAGAGTTGATAATTTCCCACAGATCGTCTTTATTACTGATTTTTTTAATGCCTGTCGCAGAAGCCTCGGAGCGCGGTTTCAGTACCCAAGGTGCAGGAACTTTTTCCACGAAATCATTTACTTCTTCATTATTGAAAATCGCGGAAAATTCAGGAACATCGATGTGGTTCAGTTTCGCCATCTGGCGCATCGCCAACTTATCCCGGAAATAACGGTGTGCGGTTTGCCCCATTCCGGGAATCCTGAACGTCTCGCGGAGCAGCGCGGCTTTTTCCACATCGTAATCATCAAGCGCGACCACTGCATCGACTTTACGGTTTTGCATAAGATAAGAGAAACCCTTTACCATATCGGAAAGATTCCACACGGACGGCCGCTCTTCAGCCATGAAAAAAATATCTTCCAGCGCGTGGTGCGGCCAGTTTTTGTCTTTTAGATTATCTGACGTTAGCAGGATGACGCGGTTCCCCAGCCGGTGCATCTCATCCATAAATTCGTATCCCTTGAAATAACTGGCAAGGCACACTATAATTTTGGCCTCCATATTAACTGATTTTGGTGTGTTGGTGTAATTTCAGAAAAGAAAAGTGCTATTTTTTTAATCACCTGTATCAAAAAATGAACAAACCTTTCGTTTTCTAGGATTTTCAATCAATTATAAGGAGAAAATTTTAATTAATCTAATTTTTAAAAATAATTTTTAATGAAATTTAAAAGCAGCTGCACGCCGTAACCCGTGGCGGCTTTTTCTTTAGCATAATTCACATTACCAAAGGCTACGCCGGCAATATCGAGATGTGCCCAGTTTTGGTGACCTTCAATAAAATGCTCAAGAAATTTTGCAGCGACGATACAGTCGCCCACAGATTTCATTGAAATATTCTTAAAATCTGCCACATCCGAGCTGATATCGTCCTTCCAAATGTCCCAAAGGGGTAGATTCCAAAGCCTCTGGTTGGTTTCGTCGCCCGATTTCAGAAGTTGGTTTTTTAATTCTTCATTATTTGAGAAAAGGGCACCGCAAGTATCACCGAACATTCTCACCGCACTTCCTGTAAGCGTTGCCAGGTCGATCAGCACATCGGTTTTGTAATTTTTTGAAAGGTATGAAAGCCCGTCCGCCAAAGTCATTCTGCCCTCAGCATCGGTGTTCAGCACTTCAATGGTTTTACCGTTATACGCTGTGAAAACGTCACTCGGCGTGAAGGCATCCCGCGAGATCGCGTTATCCGTAATGGGTAAAACTGCCACAATATTCAGCGGCAGTTTCATTTCAGCCGCTGCGATCAGTGTCCCGATTACCGCTGTTGCACCACCAAGATCCGACTTCATATAATGCATATTGTCGGGATTTTTAAGGGAAATTCCACCAGTATCGAACAGGACACATTTGCCGACCAGTCCAATGGTTTTGTCATTTTCAGCAGCAGCTTTATATTCTAAGATCGTGAAGGCGGCTTCTTTTCCGCTGCCCTGATTGACGGAGAGAAATGCACCAAGCCCCAGTTCTTCACACTGTTTCCGGTTGAAGGCGGTGTACTTAAGATTTTTTTCCTGAGCTAAATTTTTCAGGAATTCGCTGATCTGGTAAACATCTTTTGCGTTGGCGGGTTTATTGAGCCAGTCCATCGCAGCAAACTGTCCGTTGCAAAGCGCCTGAACAGTTTCAGAAATTTCGTCAAGTTTATTCTGGTAAAAAGATTCGGTATGCAGTTCAAAATTTTCACGCCAAAAAGGATGCTCTTTATTGAAAGGATATTTATACGAACCTAGAAACAGGCCTTTAATGAATTCCTCCAACTGATGTTCACCCACGAATTCTGCCGAAATTTTGGTTGCCGTATCCTGAAAGGTTTTTTGATGTGAGTTTGAAAACTTGGCCGCAACCTGCTGAATTTCGAAATTTTTGAAATTACTTTTTCCCAATCCAACCAGATAATTCACTGAATCACCTTCAATCAAAGAAAAAACTTCATTTTTCTTACCTTTGAAAAACTGCTGTACGGATTTTGGGTAACCGGTTTTTTGGTTTTCCCAGAGTTCTTCGGTAAAAAGCGTAAAAATCTGTCTGTAATTTTCACTGCGGTTATTGGTTAGTTTAATCATTGGCTTCGTATTCTTGTATGGTTGGACTTACCTCAGCAGGGTTTTCAATATTATCGTAAAACAGCCATTCTACAGCTTTCGGGAACTCCTGAGACCAGTAGAACTCGTTATGGGTTCCTTCCTCGTTGATGCTCGTTCTGAACTCGAAATCAAAAAGTTTCTGTTCTTCCCATTTTTTCATCTTTTCCTCGAAAACGCGGATTCTCTGCACCATATTCGAGCCTTCCTTGTCGCCGCCATAGATATAAACCTTGGTTTTGTAAGGGACGGTGTAAGAAAACATCGGGAAATTATTATTGGGCTCCACCCAAAGCGAGGGCGAAAAGATCATCAGTTTGGAATAAACTTCCGGGTAAAGGAAACCACTGTAAATACTGATCAGTCCGCCAAGCGAACTGCCGCCAATACCGGTAAACTCCCGCTCTTTTTTGGTTCTGTAAACCGAATCCACATAGGGTTTCAGCGTATCTGCTATAAAACGGATGTACTTTTTCCCTTCTGAGTTTTTGGCGACGGTATTGTTATCAAAAATATATTCGTTGATGCGTTCTTCACTGCCGTGTTCTATAGCGATGACGATGAGGTCTCCGCGCCCGTATTCTGCTAGGATAGAGAGTTTTTTATCAATCTGCCAGTTGCCGAAAGCTGAACCGCCGTTGAAGAGGTTTTGCGCATCCTGAAGATAAAGTACCGGGTAAGATTTGTCCGAGGTTTCATAATCATATGGCAGAAGCGCCCAGACTTTTCGGTATCGGTCGAGTTGTGGAATATAAAAATTCTCGGAAATCAGCTCCACGGTTGGGAAGAATTCTTCCTTGAATGGTCCCCAGTTCAAACGCCATTTTTCTACAATATCAGCGGTTTGCCCCTGCGATTTCTCCGCCTTTCGGTTTGGGGCGATGTTCCCGTAGGCGTCCAGTTCTACGTTTTCCCAGCCGCCCTTGGTGAATTTGTATTCTATTTTTTCCGGGAGGGTTTCGTCATCAATCTCTATGAAAAATGTATCGTGATCACTTTGTTTAAGCTGGAAAGCGCGGTCTTTAGGATTCCAATTGTTGAAATTCCCCGTGATATAAATTTCTCTGTCGTCCACGGCTTCAGTAGAAACGTTAAATCTCATCAGCTAATTTTTTGTGTTGGTAAAGGTAAATAAAATTTGTGGGAGGAGAGCGATGGTGTGGAGGTTGCCGCTGGAGCTGGAGCATGCCTCGGACCCGGCCACGGCACACAATCCACCGTTTTTACAAGTCCGAAAACAGAGCGGCACTCCCAAAACTTATTCGTATTTTTGCGGTATGAATAATTCACTCATCGATAAATATAATATTCCGGGGCCGCGTTACACTTCTTATCCTACAGTTCCGTACTGGGATAACGCCGGTTTTACTTTGGAAAAATGGGAAAATTCCGTGATCAGGGCTTTTAATGAAAGCAATGATGCCGAAGGAATATCCATCTATATTCACTTGCCGTTTTGCGAGGCGCTCTGCACATTTTGTGCCTGCCATAAGCGGATTACAAAGCAACATTCTGTAGAGACACCCTATTTGGAAAGCGTTTTGAAAGAATGGGATTTGTATGTGGAATTATTTAAAAAAGGAAATGAAACGGAGAGCACAAAGCCGAAGATTAAGGAACTTCATCTGGGTGGCGGTACGCCGACATTTTTCTCACCGGAGAACCTTAGAATTTTGCTTGAAGGAATATTTGCAAAATCAGATATTGCCGAAAATCCGGAATTCAGTTTTGAAGGGCATCCGAACAATACGACAAAGGAGCATTTGCAAACGCTTTACGATCTGGGATTCAGGAGATGCAGCTTCGGCGTGCAGGATTATGACCTTAAGGTGCAGAAAGCCATCAACAGGATTCAGCCGTTTGAAAACGTAGAAAATGTCACCAGATGGGCCCGCGAAATCGGCTATACCAGCATTTCCCACGATTTGGTTTTCGGGCTGCCGCATCAGGACTGGCAAAAAATGGAATCCACGATTCGCAAAACGATGGAACTGAAACCCGACAGGCTGGCATTCTATTCTTATGCTCATGTGCCGTGGATTAAAGGAGTTGGGCAGAGAGGTTTTGATGAAAACGACCTGCCCAGCGGTGAAGAAAAACGTAAACTTTACGAAAACGGTAAGCAGCTTCTCGAAGAACTGGGCTACAGGGAAGTCGGCATGGATCACTTTGCGATGGAACATGATGACCTTTATCAGTCGATGCTAAACGGTAAGATTCACCGTAATTTTATGGGTTATTCTTCCAGCAAAACCCTGTTGATGGTCGGTCTGGGAATGTCTGCGATTTCTGATTCGTGGTATGCCTTTGCCCAAAATGAAAAAACAGTGGAAGACTATCAAAAAAGAGTTGCAGAAGGCATCATTCCTGTATTCCGCGGTCATATGCTGGATGCGGAAGATCTGATCATCCGCAAACACATCCTCAATTTGATGTGCCGTCTGGAAACTTCTTGGGATACCCAGAATTTCATTCCTGAAATCGAAAACTCCATCGAAAAACTTAAGGAAATGGAAGAGGACGGTTTGGTGGAAATCTCTGAAAACCAAATTAGAATTACCGAAAAAGGCCGTGCATTCACCAGAAATGTAGCAATGACTTTCGATTTAAGAATGCTCAGAAATAAGCCGGAAACCAGAATTTTCTCAATGACGGTGTAAGGTTGAGGTTGAGAAGAGGCAAGGGTGAAAGATGTCAGAAAATTTAAGGAAAGTTTTGACTTGACAAGAGGTTAAAACTGCTATACTAAATTTATAAAATCCCGGGTTTATTCGGGATTTTTTCTGTTTTTTAATCTTTATAAATCATTTCTTAAAAAATTCTTAATTCGTTTGGAAATCGTTATATTTGCCGACTAAAATTTAATGTTGTAATTAAAATGCAAGGAAAAGGACTTATTACACTGGTAGCCATTGTTCTGGGGCTTATTTGCCTCAACGAACTTCTGCCAACGTGGTATTCAAGTAAAATTGAAAAGCAGGCGACAGCCGTAGCCGGAAACGACCCTGTAAAATACCAGAAAGAAATTGCCAGACTTTCTAAGGACACGCTTAATCTTGGCTTCACAGAGCTTTATTATTCAAAAGCCAAAGAAAAGGAAATGAAGCTGGGTCTTGACCTGAAGGGCGGTATCAACGTACTTTTAGAGATCAACCAGAGAGATTTGGTAAACAACCTTACCAATTACTCTGCAAATCCTGTCCTGATCGAGGCTCTTAACCGTACGGACCAGGTGCAGAAAAATTCTACAAAGTCTTACATCGACAATTTCTTCACTCAGTTTGATGCGGTAAACAAAGAAAAAGGTGCAAACCTGAAACTTGCAGATCCGGAGATTTTTGGTAACACAAACCTTACGGAAATTAAGTACAACACTACCGACGAGGAAGTAAGAAAAATCGTAAAAAACAGAATCGAACTTTCTACCGGAACTGCCTATGAAGTAATCAGAACGCGTATCGACAAAATGGGGGTTACGCAGCCCAACGTGCAGCGTGTACCTGGAACAGGAAGGATATCTGTAGAAATGCCGGGTGTGAAAGACATCGACAGGGTGAAGAAAATGCTTCAGACTTCTGCAAAACTTCAGTTCTGGGAAGTACAGCAAATTCAGGAAGTTTATCCTTATTTCCAGGAGCTCAATGCTTTGATCGCTGCAAAAGGTGATTCGATGGGTGTTGCCAAGACCACCAATTTTGAAAACCTTATTCAGCTCAATACCTTGAAATCAAACGGTGTAGCGAATGTAAAGCTTTCCGATACTGCGGTTGTAAACAAGATCCTTAACAGCCCAATTGCTAAAAGATTGAGGCCAGCCAATATAAAATACACCCAGTTCCAGTGGGGTTACAAACCTGAAGCGGGTGATGAAAATAATTTGGTGCTGTATGCCATCAGAGGAAACATCAATCAGAAAGCTCCTGTTGACGGGGCTGTAGATAATGCTGCAATCAGCTACGACGAGCTTGGCAGAGTGGTGGTAGATATGCAGATGGACAGCAAAGGTGCAAAAGACTGGGCAACATTAACAGAGAAAAACGTTGGCAAACCAGTAGCGGTAACCCTGGATAACGTGGTTTACACAGCGCCAAACGTTGTAAATAAAATTCCAAACGGCAGAACTCAGATTTCAGGAAACTTCTCTCAGTCAGAAGCTCAGGATTTGGTAAATGTTCTGGGTGCGGGTAAACTTCCTGCGGGTGCAAAAATTGTCCAGGCTGAAGTTGTAGGGCCTTCACTCGGTGCCGAATCTGTAAAAGCGGGTCTGTACTCCTTCCTTTTCGCATTTGCAATCATCATTGTTTACCTGATTCTTTATTACGGCGGTGCCGGTGTTTATGCGGTAATCGCGATGATCATCAACCTGTTCTTCCTCATGGGAATCATGGACTCGGTGGATGCTACCCTTACGCTTCCGGGTATTGCTGGTATCGTACTCTCGATGGCGATGTCGATTGATGCGAACGTAATCGTCTATGAACGGACGAAAGAAGAACTGTTCGCCGGCAAAAATATCAAGGAAGCCTATAACGAAGGTTTCAATTTCTCGCTTTCGGCAATTATCGACGGTAACGTAACTTCATTCCTTACAGCGATTGTGCTTTATATTTTTGGTACAGGGCCAATTAAAGGTTTTGCAGTTACTTTGGGTATCGGTATTCTGATGTCAATGTTTACCTGCGTACTTTTAACGAGGGTGATGATTTTCAGCAGACTTGCGAAAGGTAAAAATATTTCTGTCTGGACAGCTTTCTCTAAAAATATCTTCAGACACACCTGGTTCGATTTCATCGGGAAAAGAAAATATGCTTATATCTTCTCTGCAATTCTTACTGTTATTTGTCTGGCCTCAATAGCTACACAAGGATTCAAATATGGTGTTGATTTCAACGGTGGCAGAAGCTATGTCGTTAAATTTGATAAACCCGTGGACGCTTTGGCAGCTCAGGACGCCCTTGAGAAACAGTTTGTAAATAATGAAGGCGAAAAATCTGCGTTGGATGTGAAGACTTTCGGAACAGATAACCAGCTGAAAATTACAACCGACTACAGAATCAACGAAGAAAGCCTTGAAGCAGACCAGGATGTAGAAAATAAATTATTTGCCGGTTTGAAGCCGATGCTTCCTGCAAATGCCAGCCTTAAAACTTTCAAAGGTTCAGAAGATGCGCCTTTCGGAATCACAAGTTCCGTGAAAGTAGGGCCTACGGTTGCTGACGACATCAAAACAGGAGGTGCCATGGCTTTAGCAATAGCCTTGATCGGTATCTTCCTTTATATCTTATTCCGATTCAAGAGATGGCAGTTCTCCACAGGTGCGGTTGCATCATTGGTGCACGACTCGATCGTAATTTTGGGAGCTTATTCTTTACTTAAAAACGTGATGCCGTTCAGCATGGAAATCAACCAGGATTTCATCGCGGCACTCCTTACAGTTTTGGGTTATTCGATCAACGATACTGTAATCATCTTCGACAGAATCCGTGAATATTTACAGGACAGAAAAGCCCTTACGCTTGAAAACCTGTTCAATGATTCGATTTCCAGTACATTGGGCAGAACGTTCAACACGGCGTTCATGACTTTCCTGGTGATTTTGGCCATCTTCATCCTTGGTGGGGAAAATCTTAGAGGGTTTATGTTTGCCCTGTTGCTTGGGGTAGGTTTCGGTACGTATTCCACATGGTTTATTGCATCGGCAGTATCTTATGACCTTTTGAAGAAAAAAGGTGTGGAAGGTTCCGCGAAAGGAATGCAGGACCACAAAAAACCTGAACAGAAAAAATAAGTTTTTAAAATTTCATATTAAAAAGTTCTTCATAAAGAGGAACTTTTTTTATGTAAAATATACATCAAAACAAATCTGCTTCCCAAAACCTATATAATTTTCTATATTTGTGTATGGATTATAAACAACTCATCATACGGGGGATTTCATACAGCCAAACCCAGTCTGGAGCATATGCGCTGCTGCTGGAGCACGAGGAAACTTCGGTGAAGCTTCCGGTGGTTATCGGCAATTTCGAGGCACAGTCCATTTCTTTAGGTTTGGAAAAAGACATACAGCCGCCGCGGCCGCTGACACACGACCTTTTTTCAAAATTTGTTGACACCGTGGGTTATGAGCTGGTCTCAGTAGTGATTTACCAGATTATCGACGGAGTGTTTTTTTCAAATATTAATTTTAAAAATAAGGAATCTGGTGAAGAGTTTGTAATGGATGCCAGAACTTCAGATGCTGTCGCGATGGCGGTACGTTTTGATGCACCCATTTTCACGACATCGCAGGTTCTTAATGAGGCGGGCATTCTTCTTGATCTCGAAGATACGGACAGGGATTTATCTGATATTGAGGAAGCACCAGCAGCAGAGGGCGGCGATATGCAAAATATGTCTGTGGAAGAACTTCAGTCGCTGCTGGAACAGGCTGTGAAGGAGGAAGATTTTGATGCCGCACTCGAAATTCAGGAAGAAATCAAAAGAAGAAAAAAGAAAATCGATTAATATAAATCTGGCTGAAAGCGTGTTGCCCTAAGCCGAACGTTTCAATATGAATTTAAAATTACGACTTACCATTTTAAGTTTCCTGCAATTTTTTGTCTGGGGAGCCTGGTTAATCACCATTGGTGTCTATTGGTTTGGTACAAAACAGTGGGGCGGGGCCGAATTCGGCGCTGTTTTTTCAACTTTAGGAATCGCTTCGATTGTGATGCCGGCACTTACGGGAATTATCGCTGACCGTTGGGTAAATGCTGAAAGGCTTTACGGAATCCTGCACATTCTGTACGGTATGGTGCTGTTCATGATGCCGCAGGTCGCCGATCCGGGGCAGTTTTTCTGGGTTATGCTTGCGGCGATGATCTTTTATATGCCCACCATTTCACTTTCCAACTCAATTGCCTATTACATATTGAAAAACAATAATTATGATGTGGTAAAAGAATTTCCGCCGATCAGAGTTTGGGGAACAATTGGATTTATTGTTGCTATGTGGGTGACGAATCTTACCGGTAACAAAGCTTCCGCGAATCAGTTTTATATTGCAGCAGTTTTCGCAATTATTCTTGGGATTTATGCCTTCACTTTACCGAAATGCCCGCCACAGAATAACATTCCAAAAAATGCCTCTTTGTCTGAAAAATTAGGGCTTAATGCATTTTCTTTGTTTAAAGATTACAAGATGGCGCTGTTCTTCCTGTTCTCGATGTTCCTGGGGGCAGCACTTCAGCTGACCAATATGTACGGCGATACTTTCCTTTCAGATTTTGAAAAGAATCCTTTGTACAAAGAAAGTTTCGTGGTGAAATATTCGACGTTAATCATGTCCATTTCGCAGATTTCTGAAACGCTTTTCATCCTGGCAATTCCCTTCTTCCTGAAAAAATTCGGTATCAAAAAAGTAATGCTGATTTCGATGTTTGCCTGGGTTCTGAGGTTCCTCTTCTTTGCTTACGGAACTCCGGAAGGATTTGGACTGATGCTGATTATCCTGTCATGTGTCGTTTACGGAATGGCGTTCGATTTCTTCAATATTTCAGGATCACTTTTCGTGGAAACCACAACAGATTATAAGATCCGTTCATCGGCTCAGGGATTATTTATGATGATGACCAACGGTTTCGGTGCAATGCTTGGAGGTTTGGGCAGTGGCTGGCTGATTTCACAATATTTTACGCACGAAAACGGTGACAAGATGTGGCATGAAATCTGGCTTATTTTTGCTGGCTATGCGCTGGTGATCGCCATTCTGTTTGCCATAATGTTCCAGCACAAACACAATCCGGCAGATGTAGCAGAGGTAAAACATTAATTAAATGCCGATTAATAAGCACAAAATGCACTTCCCGGAAAGTGCATTTTTTTTTGTATTTTTAGCAAATTTCAATTCAGAAAATCAAAATTTTATATTACAAATGAAAGAGGTATTCATCGTTTCCGCGGCCCGTACGCCGATGGGAAGTTTTATGGGAAGTTTATCCACAGTTCCGGCGCCAAAACTGGGCGCAACCGCTGTAAAAGGCGCTTTAGACAAGATCAACCTTGATCCGAAGCTGGTTCAGGAAATTTATATGGGAAATGTGCTTCAGGCGGGCGAAGGTCAGGCTCCGGCACGTCAGGTAGCATTAGGTGCAGGGCTTTCGGATGCAACTCCGGCGACAACCATCAACAAGGTTTGCGCGTCGGGAATGAAAGCCGTGATGATGGCCGCACAGGCAATCAAAGCCGGTGATGCTGATATCATTGTGGCGGGTGGAATGGAAAATATGTCGATGGTGCCACATTATTATAATGCCAGAAACGCGACAAAATTAGGTGACGTAAAAATGCAGGACGGTATGGTTCTCGACGGGCTTACAGACGTTTACAGCAAAGTTCATATGGGCGTTTGTGCTGAAAAATGTGCTGCTGAATACCAGTTCACAAGAGAAGATCAGGATAATTTTGCAATAGAATCTTATAAGCGTTCTGCAAAAGCATGGGAAGAAGGAAAATTCAACGAAGAAGTTGTTCCGGTAGAAATTCCTCAAAGAAAAGGCGAGCCGGTAATTTTTGCACAGGATGAAGAATATAAAGCAGTAAATTTTGACAGAATTTCAACGTTGCCAACGGTTTTTCAGAAAGACAACGGTACTGTCACAGCTGCGAATGCTTCCACTTTAAACGACGGGGCATCAGCACTGGTTTTGATGTCTAAGGAAAAAATGGAAGAATTAGGGTTGAAGCCTTTGGCAAAGATTGTTTCTTACGCAGATGCTGCACAGGCTCCGGAATGGTTCACCACTGCGCCGGCAAAAGCGCTTCCAATCGCCTTGAAAAAAGCTAATCTGGAAACTTCCGATATCGATTTCTTCGAATTTAATGAAGCATTTTCCGTGGTTGGATTGGCAAACAATAAAATTTTAGGTCTTGATGCAGCAAAAGTGAATGTTAATGGAGGAGCGGTTTCATTAGGTCACCCGCTTGGAAGTTCAGGATCCAGAATCATCGTAACCCTGATCAACGTCCTGAAACAAAACAACGGAAAATACGGTGCTGCAGCCATCTGTAACGGCGGCGGCGGTGCGAGCGCGATTGTGATTGAGAACCTGTAATTTTAGTTTAAGGTTTCATTTAATCACATAGAATAATATAGCGACTAGCTTTAAACCTCAAACTTTAAACTAAGCAACTTTAACAAAATCCATTGAGAATGACTGTATTCTTGATGGATTTTTTATTTTTGTTGAATATATCCCATAAGAAATGCTGGACCCTGAAACCCGAAACTTAAAACCTGAAAACAATATCAAGAATAATCCCAAAATCATGAAAGCCTGGGCGTTTTACGATTGGGCCAATTCGGTTTATTCACTGGTGATTACCTCGACGATTTTTCCGATTTACTATTCAATTCTGACCACAAAATACGAGAAGAAAGAATATCTCGCTGATCAGAAACGGTGGATAGACGTCCCGGTGCGCCATGACATAACGCTTTTTGGTGAAACTTACCATCCGGATGCGGTTTATGGATATTCACTCACGGTTTCATTTTTTATTGTGGTTTTGCTGTCGCCATTTTTATCCTCACTTGCGGATACCATTGGGAACAAGAAATCATTTCTGCAGTTTTTTTGTTATCTGGGAGCCACGTCTTGCATGGGGCTGGCGATGTTTACGGGAATGAACAATGTTTTTCTCGGGCTCCTTTTCAGTATCACGGCGAGTGTCGGATTTTGGGGAAGTTTGGTGTTTTACAATTCCTTCCTTCCGGATATTGCCACGGTGGAGAAACAGGATGCGCTCTCCGCAAAAGGCTATGTATACGGCTACATCGGCTCGGTAATTCTGGTGATTATTTGCTTGGTTTTAATTATGGTTGTAGCTGAAACCCCAAAAGAGAAACTGATTTATACCAGAGTGAGTTTCCTTTTCACCGGCGCCTGGTGGTTCGGATTTTCGCAATATACCTTCAAACATTTGCCGCAGTTTGGAAATGTGAAGGACAAACTCCCGAAAGATCTGGTTTTGCTGAATTATAAAAATATCTTTAAGAGTCATGAGGAACACGGCGGTTTTTTCGACGTTCTGAAAGATAATATCAGTTTTTATATTGACGTTGCCAAACAGAGTTTCAAAGAACTTTTCAAAGTCGGAAACCAACTTTTTGCAAACACAAACCTGAAATTTTTCCTGTCGAGCTTCTTCTTCTACAGCGTCGGGATGCAGACAATCTTTCTAATGGCGACGCTTTTTGGTAAAAGTGAAATCAACCTCGATCAGGGAAGGCTGATTGGGACGCTTTTGGTAATTCAGATTGAAGCCATTATCGGAGCGATTATTTTTTCAAGGTTATCCAAAAAAATCGGGAACAAGAATGTGATTTCCATCGCGGTCATCCTGTGGATCGTGGCGTGTCTTTGGGCTTATTTCCTCAACAAAGAAAATCCAACCGTGGAATACCAGTTCTACGGTGTGGCTGCTATCGTTGGTTTGGTGATGGGTGGTTTGCAGGCGATGTCGCGCTCCACATATTCCAAACTTTTACCGGAAGATTCTATGGATAATACCACCTATTTCAGTTTTTATGATGTTTTGGAGAAACTGGCGATCATCCTCGGAACTTTCATTTTTGCAACACTGATTGAGCATTTCAACAATATGAGGATCGCAGCCTTGGCAATGGTTATTTTCTTTTTTGCAGGACTTATGCTGATTCGTTTTGTGAAAATCAATATTCTGGCGGACAGGGATACTTTGTGATTAATGAACAATTACAGGTAATAATTAGCAATTTTTAAATATTGCCCTTGGAGTTTTTTCTAATGCCTTAATTTTTCGGAATAAATTTTGCTAATATTCAACCGAATAATTTCGTAACTTTGCAGCGACTTTACAACCAAATCACAATATGGCAAATCCTTTATTCTACGCTAAAATTCTTTTATTTGGTGAATACGGAATCATCGAAGATTCTCAGGGTTTGACATTGCCTTACAGTTTTTACAAAGGCACACTAAAGTTTTCAGATCTGGATTCTGAGTTTGAAAAAGAATCCAATTCAAATTTACAGAAATACGCAGAATACCTCACCGGCCTAGTTTTGCCAAATAATTTTGAACTGAACGTTGCACAGTTTAAAAAAGACATCAGTAAAGGACTTTTTTTTGACAGCAACATTCCGCAGGGCTATGGTGTGGGAAGTTCCGGTGCTTTGGTTGCAGCAATTTTTGAAAAATATTCATTAAAAAAATACAGCCCCGAAACCATTTCAAAACTGGAACTGAAGGAACTGAAAAAAGTTTTCGGCCAACTGGAAAGTTATTTTCACGGTAAAAGTTCGGGCATCGATCCGCTGATTTGCTACATGAACCTGCCAATTCTGATCGAAAATAAGGAAAGTGTAGATAAAGTTTCCATTCCGAAAATGGAGGCGGGGAAGGGTGCGATTTTCCTGATTGACTCAGGCATGGTAGGTGAAACCGGTCCAATGGTGCAGATTTTCTTTGAAAAAATGAAAACCGAAGGCTTCCGTAAAACACTGAAAGAGGAATTTATACGCTACAATAACGCATGCATTGATACTTTCCTGAAAAAAGAGATGAATCCGTTTTTCCGCAACCTGAAAAAACTTTCAGTTTGGGCATACGATCACTTTAAACCAATGATTCCGGAGAGCTTGTACAACGCCTGGAAAAAAGGCCTGGACACCAACGCTTATTATCTTAAACTGTGCGGCAGCGGCGGTGGCGGCTATATTCTTGGCTTCACAAAAGATTATGAGAAGGCCGCAGGAATGCTGGAGGGTTTCAACAAAGAAGTAATTTACAGATTCTAAAGAAATTTAAGTATAGGTATGAAGACGCGATTTATCGCGTCTTTGTTTTAAAGACAATAAATGACAGAAGAAAATCCAGTCCTTTACCGCATTTCGCAGTTCGTGAGTCTGCTGCTCGGGGCCAGGATTTTTATGCTTATTCTTTTTGCGTTCAGCCTGTATGTTTCCACTTTTTTCCTTTTTAATCAGGAAGAAAATTTGCGGAAATTTGTTTTTGACTTTAAAGTTCATGGGATTATTTTCTGTTCACTGCTCAGTATTGCGGCGGGCGGCATCATTAACCAGTTTTACGATTTGGAGAAAGACCGCTTGCAGAAACCCTTCAGAACAAGGTTGCAGAGCTTTCTGAAACAGAAATATTTTCTGTACTCGTATATTGCGCTCAATGCGATTTCTTTGGGAATTGCATATCTGCTCTCGCCCAGGATTTTTGTTTTTTTTCTCATTTATCAGTTCCTGATGTGGTTTTACAGCCATAAGCTGAGCAAGGTGCTGGTTCTTAATAATCTCACTTTCGTAACGCTCACACTTTATCCTTTTTTCGGGATGCTGGTGTATTATCAGCATTTTTCATGGAAACTGTTTCTCATGGCAGCTTTCCTATTTTTAATTTTACTGATCATCGATGTGCTGAAAGATTTTCTTACGATGCGGCCCGATACCATCTTTGGTTATCAAACTTTGCCGATTATCGCGGGATTGAAAACTTCTACAGCAATCGTCAGTATTTTACTGGTGCTGAATGCACTGATTTCCTGCCTCATTGTTTATAAAATTCCGGAGCATAATTTTCTGGTCATTTATTTCTCTTTTTCCGCTATACTGCTGATTTTATCAATGTATCCGGTATTTTTCTTTAAATTTAAAAAGATGTTCTGGCTCCTGAATTTGTTGAGGATTTGGGTATTCATTGGTGTGATTTTTATGCTTTTAAACGGAATTTTTGAACGGATTTAATATGGAAAAAGACTGGCTCTCCGTTGCTTCGAACGTCCTGTTCTTCATTATTTTTTATATGCTTTTTTCCGGAGGTTTACAGGCAGTCGGGCTGGCATTTACAGGCGAAAAATTTTTAGAAAGTAATTACGAATTCACGACATTTCAAAATTTGTTCACATCCTTGCTTGATTTGGTTGCTTCCACATTACTGACTTGGTATTTCCTGAAGGGCGCCGGAATTTCTTTTAAGGATTTAGGATTTAAAGTCAGTTTCAATCAGTTTTTACAGGCTTTTGTATTGGGTGGAATTTTTATTGCTTTGGCGTTTGTAACATTTGGAATTCTTGATTTGATTGAAACAAGACCTCTTCCTTTTAATGGTTCAGAATTTCTAGTGGTAACGCTCTTTCTGTTTGTTGCGGCACTGTGCGAAGAGATTATTTTCAGGGGTTTTTTTATGAAAATGATGCAGAAATACGTTGGCGTTTTTTGGGCGGTTATCCTCTCATCACTGATATTTTCTCTTTTCCACGTATTCAATCCAAATGTAACTATCGTTGGCTTACTCGAGATTTTTCTTGCCGGAATTGCAATTGCGTACGCATATTTTAAAACCGGTAATATCTGGTTTGTAACGGTGATGCATTTTGCCTGGAATTATGTTCAGACGCTTCTCGGTTTTAATGTCAGTGGTCAGGATTTTTATTCGTTCCTTGAATTTTCAAAGATCGAAGAAAGTGTTGTTACCGGTGGAAAATTTGGTTTTGAAGGATCGGTTTTTTCTTCATTTGCAGAGGTGATTACAATTTATATCCTTTCGTTTTATAACAGTAAAAAGCTTGGCATATTCCTGTAACTACGAATATTACTTGTTCTTAAAAAACTTCTCCTAATATTTTGTAAATGCTTTAAGATGTAAAATCCTATTTTTGCAACTTGACTTATGAGAAAAAATCAGAAATCAGCTGCCATTGGATTTATCTTTATCACACTCCTGATTGATATTACAGGCTGGGGCATCGTTATTCCGGTAGTTCCGAAGCTGATTCAGGAACTCATTCATAATCCGGACCTGAGCGTTGCTTCACAGTACGGGGGCTGGCTGAGCTTTGTGTATGCCTCGATGCAGTTTGTTTTTGCTTCAGTTTTGGGTGGTTTGAGTGATAAATTTGGCAGAAGGCCAATCATTCTTTTTTCGTTGCTCGGTTTTTCCATTAATTTTCTGATTCAGGCTTTGGCTCCGAGTATTTTCTGGCTGTTTGTCGGTCGTATTTTTTCCGGTGTTACCGGTGCGAGTATTACGACGGCCAGCGCTTATATCGCGGATATTTCTACAGACGAAGACCGTGCTAAAAATTTTGGACTCATCGGCGCTGCATTTGGACTTGGTTTTATCATTGGGCCGGTCGTGGGCGGAGTTTTGGGACATTATGGCCCCCGAATTCCCTTCTATGCGGCATCGGCTTTATGTTTGATTAATTTCCTTTATGGATTATTCATTTTACCTGAAAGTCTGGACAAGAAGCATCGGCGTCCTTTCGACTGGAGACGTGCAAACCCTGTGGGCTCACTGCTTCAGCTGAAAAAATATCCTGAAATCCTTGGACTGATCGTGGCGCTTATTTTTGTATACATTGCCGGACACGCTGTGCAGACCAACTGGACGTTCTTCACCATGTATAAATTCAGCTGGACTGAGAGAATGGTTGGGATTTCACTTGGTGTTTCAGGATTTATGGCCGCTTTGGTACAGGGATATCTCATCCGGTTCATTCAACCGAAAATCGGCAGCGAAAGGAGCATTTTTTACGGGCTTTTGCTCTACTCTCTGGGGATGATTCTGTTCGCTTTCGCCACCAAAAGCTGGATGATGTTTGCGTTCCTCATTCCTTATGGTTTAGGCGGAATTGCAGGACCGGCACTGCAGTCCACAATTTCCGCCCAGGTTCCGAAAAACGAACAGGGCGAGCTTCAGGGTGCCCTGGCGAGTTTGGTTAGTTTAACCGCGATAGTAGGTCCGCCACTGATGACCAATACATTTTATTATTTCACCCACGATGAAGCACCGTTCAAGTTTCCGGGCGCACCGTTTTTCCTTGGTTTTATTCTGATGGGAATTAGTGCGGTTATTGTTTATTATGTTTTTAATAACAGGAAAAAGCCTTAATCAAAAAATTGTTTTGTAATTTCGCACCATGGAATTAGGATTTATGGAGATGGTGGTTATCGCACTGTTAATCATCGTTTTATTCGGACCAAATAAACTGCCCACCATTGCCCGCGATTTGGGTACCGGCGTTCGCAAGATGCGCGGCGCTATGGAGGATATTAAAACTGAAATTATGAGAGAAGCCGACAATCCGGTTTCGGAAATAAAGCGCGAGATCGAAAAAGTAAAAGAGGCGGCAAAAGATTACAATCCGATGACCGAAATCAATCAGGAGCTTAATCAAATCAAAAATTCCGTTGAACTGCAGCCATCTACAGTTAATCCCGAGAAAAAACCATCACTGAAACCGGTTGACGATGACAGTCACGAAGGTCCTGTAAGCAGATAATATGAACGAAATTATCCAGGAAGACAAAGCCGCTTTTCTGTACCTCAATAATCTGGGGAGTACGGCTTTCGACCAGTTCTGGATTATGGTTTCGGGTACTGCGGTCTGGATTCCGCTTTACATTATTCTGGTTTATCTTCTTTACAAAACCTTCGGTTGGAAAAACATGATATATATCGTGATTTTCATAGCGATTGGTGTTACGATATCAGACCAGTTGGCCAGCGTTTTCAAGTATGGGATCGCTCGTCTGCGTCCCTGTCATGATCCTTCGCTCGACGATCTGATGCGGGAGGTGAAATGCGGCGGACAGTTCGGGTTTTATTCGGCACACGCTTCAAATACATTTTTTTTAGCAACGTTTATTACCGTTTTACTCAGAACAACGTTCAGGTATCTCCCGTTTTTACTTTTCATCTGGGCGGCAACTGTGGCTTACAGCCGCATTTATCTTGGGGTTCATTTTCCGCTGGATATTCTGTTCGGCGCAGCAGTAGGCTTTTTTATCGGGGGTCTCATGTCTAATCTCACCTTAAAAACAATTTCGCGAAAAGGCAGAAGATAATTTCGGATTTCGGTAAAAATTCGGTACTTTTATAGGATGTAATTTAAATGTTCGATAATTAAATAATGAGAAAAATCTTTTCACTTTTACTGTGTTTCTCGCTTGCGCTTTCGTATGCGCAGGGAGGGATTAAATTTGACGAGGGCAACTTCAAAACACTGTTGGCAAAAGCAAAAAAAGAAAATAAACTTCTTTTCGTTGACGCTTTCACAACCTGGTGCGGCCCATGCAAACTGATGTCTAAAAACGTCTTCACAACCCAGCAGGTTGGTGATTTCTACAACGCAAAATTCATCAATGCCAAAATCGATATGGAGAAAGGCGAGGGCATCGACATTGCGAAAAAATACAATATCAAGGCTTTCCCGACTTATATTTGGGTCAATGGCGATGGTGAACTGATCCACACCGGAGTTGGTTACTACGAACCGGACGCATTTGTAAAAGTAGGCGAAGAGGCAAACGACCCTACAAAACAGGTGGTGGTCTTAAAGAAAAAATTCGATGCCGGCGATAAAGATCTTACTCTTTTGAAAAGCTACTATAAAGCGATGGCATACAGAGACCGTGAGCTTGCTCCGAAAATTGCTTCCAGATATTTTGCCAATAAGCCTGCGGGAAGTGGCTATGGCGAAGAAGATTTGGGAATGCTGCTGAATTCTGTACAAACGATCGATGACGAATTCTACAAAATATACCTTAGAGATAAATCGCTGATTGTGGCTGCGGCACCAGCTTTCAAAGCTGATAATTTTGAAAAAGCTATAAAGCTGAATACCGTGAGGGCGAAAGCTTACAACAAGGAAACTAAAGTTTTGGACGAAAAAATCTTTATGGATGAAGCTTTAAAACTGATGACAAGGGAAGAAGCGCAGAAACAGCTTAATGCTCTCAAAATGAGATTGGCACTTTCTGCAAAAGATTATGCTGCGTATGAAAAATTGGCTCTGGATTATTACAGGGAAGCTGAAAACTTCGATGCTGATGAATTAAACAGTGCCGCGTGGACTTTCTTTGAGCGAGTAAGCAATAATACTTCGCTGCAAAAAGCTTTGGAATGGGCAAAAATATCAGTGAAGAAAGAGGAAGGATTCTATAACACAGACACCCTTGCAAACCTCTATAACAAAATTGGTGATAAAGCCAGTGCGAAAATTTGGGCGCAGAAAGCTGTAGATTTAGGCAAGGCAAAAGGAGAGGATGTTGCTGATACACAAAAACTGCTCGACAGTATGAAATAAACAGGGGCGGAGGATTTTTCCTCCGTTTTTTTAATCGTTGTGGTAAGGCTTTCCCTGCAAAATTTGGTCGGCCCTGTAAAACTGTTCCACCATAAAGAGGCGAACCATCTGGTGTGTAAAAGTCATTTTTGAGAGTGCAATCTTTTCGTTGGCACGCTGATAAATTTCATCAGAAAAACCGTAAGCTCCACCAATCAAAAAATTGATCTTCTTAACGGAAGAGTTCATCCAGCTGTCCATTTTTTGTGCAAATTCGCGGCTGGTATACTGTTTTCCCTTTTCATCCAGCAGAATCACCAGATCGCTGTTTTCAAAATAATTCTGAAAAAGCTTGGCTTCTTCCTTTTTCAGTAAATCCGGACTTAAATTACGGGCATTTTTCACATCCGGAATTTCGGTCATTTCAAAATTCCAGTGCTTCGGCAGGCGTGCCGTATAATAGTCAATCAGGTTTTTGATCTCCCTGTCGTCGGTTTTTCCGATGCACAGTATATTAATCCGCATTTCTTATCTTTGTTACTGCAAATATACTTTAATGACAGTAAAAACGCCGGGATTTATCCGAAAAATCCACGCATTCCTGGATGGGATTCATATTCCCTTCCTCGGGATTTCTCTGTACAAAATGTTCGAGATTTACATACAGGGGATCTTTAAAAACAAGATCGGCAGAAAGGCGGCGGCAATTTCCTGGAACTTTGTGTTTTCGCTGTTTCCCTTTATCCTCTTTTTGCTTTCAGTTTTGCCGTTTCTACCTCATTACGACAAGCTTCAGTTTTATATTTTTGAAGTGCTGATGCACAAAATATTTCCCGGAAAAATTGAAAGTGATGTTGTGAATTATATACAGCAGAACATTATTCCGAACACGTCCAGCATCAGCAATATTACAATTATTCTCGCCCTTGTTTTCGCTACCAACGGTACTTTTGCACTCATTGACGGGTTTAATGAAAATACCGAAGAAAAACATAATGATGTAAAGGAGTTTATCGTCGCATTCTTCATCACCATCGGCTTTATAAGCGTGGTTCTACTGTCGATTTTCGGGATTTATTACTCGGAAGTTGTGTTAAAGCTATTTACGCCGAGCTATGATATTTCCTGGTTTGTAGACAACCTCTCGAAAATCATTGGTTTCATATCATTTCCGCTGTTTTATTTTATACTTCTAGCGTTTTTCTACTGGATAGGAACGGTGAAGATTACCAAGTTCAAACAGGCGGTTCCCGGAGCCATTCTGACCACAGTCCTGTTCGTGCTCACAACTTATCTTTTTGCCATTTATGCAAGAAATTTTGCCCGCTACAATGTACTTTACGGTTCCATCGGAACGATGATCTTGCTGATGGTTTGGGTAAATGTGAATGTTTACCTCTTACTTTTTGGTAATGAATTAAATCTGGCTATAAGACGCGTCCGCCTTGAAAAACTGATTTCGGACGAGATTAAAAAAGAAGCCGAAAATTTCCACCCTGAACGTTCAGAGGAAAAGATTCCGTCCGAGCATACCATTAATCTTGAGGATGAAGCATCAAGCTACAATTAAAGGTCCCGCTTAAATTCTGTGTTTCTTCTTTTTCGCTATATTTTTCAGCAAAATATAACCAATCAACCCTGAAAGTACTGATGCAAAAAGAATCGCAAATTTGGCTTCTTCCTGCAAATCGTGTTGGCCTTTAAAGGAAAGCAATGCAATGAAAATCGACATGGTGAATCCAATTCCTGCCAAAAATCCGACGCCAATCAAGTGGCTCCAGGTACTTCTGTCTGGCAGTGAACTTAATTTCATTTTAATTGCAATAAATGAAAAAAGACTGATGCCTATAACTTTACCCAAAGATAAACCTAAGATGATTCCCATTCCGAAATTGGTGAAAAGGCCTTCTACCATTCCGGGTTTGAACATGATATTGGTATTTGCCAAAGCGAAAATCGGCATGATGAAGAAACTTACCGGTATGTGCAGTTGGTGTTCCAGTTTTTCAAGCGGTGAAATTTCAGTTGCAGACTCATTGGTTGGTATCGTAAACGCCAGTAAAACACCGGCAATGGTCGCGTGAATGCCTGAGTGATGCATAAAGTACCACAGAAAAGCACCAGGAATAAGATAAAAGATATGTTTGGTAACTTTATAATAATTCAATGCCATCAACAAAAGGATGATTCCGCCGCTCAACAAAAGATAAGTCCAGTGAATTTGGTCGGTATAAAAAATGGCAATCACCAAAATGGCGCCCAAATCGTCTACTATGGCGAGTGCTGCGAGAAAAATCTTGATGGCTGGCGGCACTCTGCGGCCAAGCATCGACACAATGGCAAGCGAGAAAGCAATATCAGTGGCCATGGCAATTCCCCAACCGTTTTCATAAGCGGTTCCGTTGTTGAAAAGTGCGTAAATCCCTGCTGGAACCAGCATTCCGCCGATAGCAGCGAAAATGGGCAGCGAAGCGCTTTTAAATGAAGAAAGCTCACCTTCGATGACCTCACGTTTGATTTCTAAACCCACCAGCAGAAAGAAAACTGCCATTAATCCGTCATTTATCCACATACTTACGGAATACGGGCCAATTTTGGAATCTAAAATATTCTGGAAACCCTCTCCCAAAACTGAGTTGGCAACCATAAGCGAAATCAGTACGCAGATTAAAAGTAAGATTCCCGAGGACTGTGTTTTTTGAAAAAAATTTTTAAAATATTTTGTTAATTCCATCGCTGATTTTAAAGGTTATACGCGCTTTACTTTCGAAACGCCGTTGATGTTTTTAAGTTTTTTGAAGGTTTCTTCAAGCTGGTGTTTGTTTTTTACTTCAAGATTTATGCTTCCGGTAAACACCCCGTCGTTTGAGGAAATTGACATACTCTTCATATCCATGCTCATACTGTTACTGATGACCTGTGTAATGTCGTTGATCATTCCCATTCTGTCCAGGCCTTCGATCTCGATCTTTACACGGTTTTTGAAGCTTTCCGCGTTTACCCATTTTGCAGGCATTACACGATAATCGTACTGTGCCCGAAGGTTGATCGCGTTCGGACAGTTGTCGCTGTGCACCTTTATTCCGTCTGAAATTGTGATGAATCCGAAAATTTTATCACCCGGGATGACGTTGCAGCATTTTGCGAAGGAGTAATTCAGCTTTTCTTCATCTTTACCGAAGACAATCATATCGAGATTGCTTGGCTGCACTTCCTCGTAAACATCGTTCTTAACGGGTGATTTGCGGAATCGGTTCAGTAAATTACTAAGAACATTTTTGCTTTCAATATACTTCCTAAGGTCGCCCGTATCCAGTTTCCCATCCTGAAACGCCAGGAAGAGTTCCTGCGAAGTTTTCAGGTTAAAGAATTTCTGCATCTTGTTCACTTCATCATCATTGAAGTTGAGCTTTGCGTGGCGAAGCTTCCTCTGCAGCATTTCCTTGCCTTCCTGTACCAAATGGTTTTTTTCGGAATTAAGATATGCTTTAATCTTGGATTTTGCCTTCGAAGTTACCACAAACTCCAGCCAATCCGACTTAGGTTTTTGGTTTTGTGATGAGAGGATATCAACCTGGTCGCCGTTCTGCAAAACGTGCGAAATAGGAACGAGTTTGCCGTTGATTTTCGCACCGAGACATTTTGTTCCAAGATCGGAGTGTACTGCAAAAGCAAAATCTAAAGCCGTGGAGCCTCTCGGAAGAATCTTGATTTCACCTCTCGGCGTAAAAACAAAAACTTCTTTAGAGTATAAATTGAGTTTTATGTTATCTAAAAGCTCCGTGGTAGAAAGATTTTGTTGCTGCTCCAGCACCTCGCGGATCTCAGAAACCCACTGCTCGAAATTTCTTTCATCCGGATTTTGCCTGAAGCCTTCCTTGTATTTGTAATGTGCAGCAACACCTTTTTCAGCGATATCGTCCATTCTCTCGGAACGGATTTGTACTTCGATCCACTTTTTATCTGGCCCAAGAACGGTGAGGTGCAAACTTTCGTAACCGGTGGAGCGCGGTTGTGTAATCCAGTCGCGCATGCGCAGCGGATTACTGTGGTAAAGGTCTGTTACGATGGAATAAATTTTCCACGCCAGGAATTTTTCGTTCTTGGCATCAGATTTATAGATGATCCTGATGGCGTAGTTGTCGAAAACCTCTTCAAAAGGCACACCCTGTTTCAGCATCTTCCGGTAGATGGAAGAAATGGCTTTTGCACGGCCTTTGATCGTAAAATTCAATCCCTCTTCCTTAAGTCGCTCCGAAACTTCTTTTTTGAATTCTTCTACGTACTTCTCGCGGTGTTCGTTGGCAATTTCGAGTTTGCCGAGAATTTCATTATAAACATCCGGATTGTTGTATTTTAAAGACAAATCCTCAAGCTCAGATTTAATGTTGTAAAAACCCAGCCTGTGAGCTAAAGGTGAGTAAATGTAAACCGTTTCAGACGCGATTTTTTTCTGTTTGTCGGGTGCCATGCTCTCCAAAGTCCGCATATTGTGGAGGCGGTCGGCAATTTTAATCAGAATCACTCGGAAATCTTCCGAAAGAGTGAGCAGTAATTTCCTGTAATTCTCCGACTGTACCGAAATATTCTGGTGGTTCATCACCGAGATTTTGGTGAGCCCGTTGACGATGTCTGCGATTTTTTCGCCAAAAATTTTCTTGATGTCATCGTAGGTGTATTCAGAATCTTCAATCACATCGTGGAGAAGGGCGCAGGCAATGGAAGTGGCCCCGAGGCCAATTTCGTTGGCTACGATTTTAGCGACTTCGATGGGGTGGTAAATGTAGGGTTCGCCACTTTTCCTGCGCTGGTCTTTGTGGGCATCTAACGCTATATCAAAGGCTTTCCGGATGAGTTTATTCTGTTCCTCATCCAGGGTTCGGTAGGTATTGGCTATCAAATCCCTGTACCTCGCGAGAATCTCCTTGTTTTCCTGTTCTAGATCGTAAACCATCTGTGTGCCTTTAATATTACGAAAATAGGAAAAAGCCCTCAATTTTGCAAGTAAAAAGTACGCTCAATGTGTCCAGCAGGGCATTTTAGTTGTTAAATTTGATGGTTGTATTTTTTAAAATTTATTACAATTTTTTTAGGTATAAATAAAAAATCCGCTATGGGTGTAGCGGATCTGGTATTGAAAAATTTAATTTGATATGAAGAACTATAATTGTTTGTTCCTCTGTAAAAAATTGTTGCAAAATTAAGTCCATTATTTGTTCATTGATATAGTTGAAGTAATATTTAACAAATATTTAATAATTATTTTTGATTTTATTGTGAAATCAAAAAAAACCTGAAGATTAATTCAGGTTTTATATTAAAGCATTATCGAATATTGAGATTTTTTGAGTTTTCACGCCTTCAAAAGGTTAATAAATCCTAATGAAAAAAATTCTTTTCAGCTAGTTGTTAGAGGCGTCCATCCTTAATCTCATCCACAATCTCAGGATTCAGCAACGTCGAAGTATCTCCGAAATTGGAGAAATCTCCCTCCGCAATTTTCCTCAGGATCCTGCGCATGATTTTTCCGGAACGCGTTTTCGGAAGTCCGCTTACGAACTGGATTTTATCCAGTTTTGCAATCGGCCCAATCGTATCGGTAATCATCTGGTTGATTTCTTTTCTTAAATTTTCCTTGTCACGGCCTTCACCGGTTTCTTTCAGAATCACAAAACCATAGAGCGCATTTCCTTTAATATCGTGCGGATAGCCAACAATCGCAGATTCAGCCACGGCAGGGTGCAGGTTGATGCTGTCCTCAATGGGTGCGGTTCCAAGGTTGTGTCCGGAAACGATGATCACGTCATCCACACGTCCGGTAATTCTGTAATACCCGGTTTCATCGCGTAAAGCACCGTCTCCCGTAAAATATTTCCCCGGAAAAGCGGTGAAATAGGTTTCTTTATAACGCTGATGGTCACCCCATATCGTCCGCGCAATTCCCGGCCACGGAAAACGGATGCATAAATTTCCATCCACTTGATTTCCAGTGATTTCATTGCGCTTGTCATCCATCAAAACCGGCTGAATTCCCGGTAGCGGAAGGGTGGCATAAGTTGGTTTTGTAGGTGTCACAAAAGGAATCGGTGAAATCATGATTCCTCCCGTTTCCGTTTGCCACCAGGTGTCCACAATCGGGCATTTTTTCTTGCCGACGTGGTCGTTGTACCAGTGCCAAGCTTCATCGTTTATAGGTTCGCCAACGGAGCCAATCACTCTCAGACTCGACAAATCGTGTTTCTCCACCCATTCATTGCTTTCTTTCGCCAAAGAGCGGATCGCAGTAGGAGCGGTATAGAACTGTGTAACTTTATGTTTGTCGATCACTTCCCAGAAACGGTCGGGTTCAGGATAAGTAGGAACACCCTCGAAAATTACCGTTGTGGCACCGTTAGCGAGCGGACCGTATAAAATATACGAATGTCCCGTAATCCAGCCGATATCCGCCGTGCACCAGTAAATGTCGTTTTCGCGATAATTGAACACATTTTTAAAAGTATAAGCCGTGTATACCATGTAACCGGCGGTTGTGTGCAGCATGCCTTTCGGCTTCCCGGTAGATCCCGAAGTATAAAGGATGAAAAGCGGGTCTTCCGCATCCATGATTTTAGATACAAAATCGCTCGAAGCCTTCGCATACAGCGGTTCCAGCCACAAATCCCGGCCTTCCTTCATCTTCACTTCGCCGCCGGTTCTTTTTACGACCAAAACTTTCTCCACAGTGGGGCATTTTTCTGCCGCTTTGTCGATAATTCCCTTTAAATCAATCGCTTTGTTGCCACGGTAACTGCCATCCGAGCATACAATCAGTTTCGCCCCGCAGTCGTTCACGCGCGATGCCACCGCCGTATCCGAGAATCCCGCAAAAATCACCGAATGCACCGCACCCATCCTTGCGCACGCCAGCATCGTCACCGCAAGTTCGGGAATCATGGGCAGGTAAATACACACACGGTCGCCCTTCTGAATTCCCAGATCGGTGAGAACATTCGCCATTTTGCACACCCTTTCGTGCAGTTCGCGGTAAGTGATGTGTTGCGCTTTCTCCTTGGGGTCGTTCGGTTCCCAGATAATTGCAGTTTTTTCGCCACGGTCTGCCAAATGCCGGTCCAGGCAATTTTTCGTAATGTTCAGTTTGGCGTTTTTAAACCACTTGATTTTGGCTTCCTCCATATCGAAATCCACCACTTTCGTCCAGCGTTGATACCACACGAATCCCTCATCCGCAATCTTGCCCCAGAATTTTTTAGGGTTTTTGATTGATTTTTTGTACTGCTTAAAATAATCGGGCAGATCATCGATATACAAGTTTTTCATATTTTCTTAGTTTTAAAGTTAAATGATTAAGGTGTAAGGTTCAATAATTTTTAATAGTTCAATCGTTTATTATTACAAGGTGTATCATTTCCATTTCATAACGTACGACCCAACGGCTTCACGACTCACATCCTCAAACCCTTAATCCATTTCCCTATATTCCTTTATTTTTTCCTGAATTTCCCCGATAATCACTTCATTATCAATCGTGGATGGAATTTGGAATTCCTTGCCGTCATATTTAATTGGCAATATAGTATAAATTTTAATTTAAAATCTCGTTCACAATTATTTATTAAGCGAAAATTTATATCTTTGCAGCCAATGAATGCAACGAATCCTTTAGACGATTTATCATTCGGCGGCAATGCCGATATCGACAATATTTATTTTATCTAACGAAGTCTTATTGGCTTCGTTTTTTTTATATTAAAACCTACCTATTATGCTCACAATTAGCGACCTGGCGCCGGAAACCATCAAAGAGCTGTTGAACGATGCCGATGCTTTTGCAAACGGAAAAATTTCAAAAGCAAAATCCGAAATTTTTGTTTCCAACTTATTTTATGAAAACAGTACGCGTACCAAAACTAGTTTTGATATTGCTGAAAGGAAACTGGGTTTGCAGGTTGTGCCGTTTGATGTGAGTACAAGCTCTGTAAATAAAGGAGAGAGCCTCTACGATACCGTAAAAACTTTGGAAGCTTTGGGTGTTAATCTTGTTGTGATTCGCCATTTCCAGGATGCATATTATAAGGAGCTCGAAAGCATAGATTTGCCGGTAATCAACGGCGGCGACGGAAAAGGTTCCCATCCGACACAAACAGTGCTCGATCTGTTGACGATCTATCAGGAATTTGGAAAATTTGAAGGTTTGAAGATCGGTATTGTAGGCGACGTAAAACACTCGCGCGTCGCCAATTCCAATGCGGAGGCATTGAGAAAACTGGGTGCGAAAGTTTATTTTTCAGGGCCTTCCGAATGGTTTGACGAAGGAGCGATCATCAACGGAACTTTTGTTGCACTCGACGATTTGGTGAAAGAAGTAGATGTTTTAATTTTACTGAGGATCCAGCACGAACGCCACGGCGAGAAAATGCAGATTTCTCTGGGTAAATACCACAAAAAATATGGTTTAACCAAAGAACGCGAAAAAGCGATGAAACCCGAAGCGATTATCATGCACCCGGCACCCATCAACCGCGGCGTGGAAATCGACAGCGATTTGGTGGAATGTGAAAGATCCAGAATCTTTAAAGCAATGGAAAACGGCGTTTTCGCGAGAATGGCGATTCTGAAACATGCTCTGGAAAGTAAGGGATTTGAGTTTGAATAGAGCCAAGACGGGATAACCGCGAGAGCCAAGGCCCCAAACTCAATTAAAATTGCCGAAAGAATTGAATCTGTTAAATCTGGATAATGCCGGCAAACTGCTGTCTGATTTAATTGAAATACAGAAAATGATTTATACTTTTAAAAATAAATTGCAGTCGTAGACGTGAGTCTCAAATCCGGTTCCGGAGTCTGGAATCTTAATTCCTGATTCTCGGATCTCGGCTCTCGGTTCTCGGTTCTTGACTCTAGAATCTAAAAAATGAAGAAAAAATTAATATTGGAGTCCGGTGAAGTTTTTCACGGAACAGGTTTCGGAACGAATGCCGATACGGAAGGAGAAGTGGTTTTCAACACAGGAATGACCGGTTATCAGGAACTGCTTTCGGATCCGTCCTATGCAGGGCAAATCGTTTGTATGACGTATCCGCTGATCGGAAATTACGGCATCAACCGCGACGATTATGAAAGCATTGAACCGGCTATAAAAGGTTTAATTGTAAAAGAAATCTGCGACCTTCCATCCAATTTCCGATCGCTGCTTTCACTGGATGAATTCTTTAAAGCCAAAAATCTCAGCGGGATTTCAGGAATCGATACGCGACGCCTGACCAGACTAATCCGCGATAAAGGGACTGTCAAGGGAAAAATCGTCAATGCAGAAGCAGATGAAAAAACTGTTGTGGAAGAACTTTCATCCATAACATTTCCTACAGACCAGGTCATTAACGTTTCCACGAAAAGCAGTTATGCAAGTCCGGGACGCGGTTTCAAAGTAGTTTTGGTCGATTTCGGTTCAAAAAACGGAATTCTGCGCGAGCTCAACCAGCGCGATTGCGATGTAACGGTTGTTTCACAAAATGTAACTGCTCAGGATATTATGCTTATGGCACCAGACGGCGTGATGCTTTCCAACGGTCCCGGCGATCCTCAAGATGTGCCGCACGCTCAGGAAATGATTCGCGGAATTCTGGGGAAAGTTCCGATTTTTGGGATTTGCCTTGGCCACCAGTTGATTTCTCTGGCTTGCGGCGCGAAAACTTATAAACTGAAATTCGGCCACCGCGGTGGAAATCATCCTGTTTTGGAATTAAAATCAAACAAAGTCGCGATTACTTCACAAAATCACGGTTATGCAGTGGATCAGGAAAGTTTGAAAAATACCGACCTCGAAGAAACCCACATCGCTTTGAACGACCGTACCAACGAAGGTGTCCGTCACAAAATTCATCCTTGTTTCTCTGTGCAATATCACCCGGAGGCAAGCCCCGGCCCGGAAGATGCGAATTATTTGTTTGATGAGTTTATTGATATGATGGAAAAATTTAAGAGCCAAGAGCCTAGAACCAAGAATCAAGACTATGCATAATTTCGAGAAATTAATTTTTTGGCAGAAATCAATTGTTCTGGCAAAGAATATCTATTTGATATGCCAAAATATTTCTGCCGATGAAAAATTCGGACTTATTTCTCAAATGAAAAGAAGTGTTGTATCAATTCCTTCAAATATTGCTGAAGGAAGTGGACGAAACAATAATAAAGAATTCAATCATTTTCTGGCAATTGCTTTGGGGTCAGCTTTTGAACTTCAGACACAGCTAATTTTAGCAAAAGACTTAGAACTTATTAAGGATGATTTAGCAAGTGAAATTCTTGCTGATTTGCTGGAAATTCAGAAAATGATTTATAGTTTCAAGCAGAAATTAAATTCTTGAATCTCGGCTCTAGCATCTAAACAAAATAAAAGTCTAGAATCTCGGTTCTCGGCTCTAGCATCTAAACAAAATAAAAGTCTAGAATCTCGGTTCTCGGCTCTAGCATCTAAAAATAATACAGTCTTGAATCTCGGTTCTCGGCTCTAGCATCTAAAAATAATACAGTCTAGAATCTCGGTTCTCGGCTCTCGAATCTAAAAATAATACAGTCTAGAATCTCGGTTCTCGGCTCTCGAATCTAAAAATAATACAGTCTAGAATCTCGGTTCTCGGCTCTCGAATCTAAATAAAAAATGAAAAGAACAGATATAAAAACCATCCTCGTTATCGGTTCCGGTCCCATCATCATCGGACAGGCCGCAGAATTTGATTATTCGGGGACGCAGGCTTGCCTTTCACTGAAGGAAGAAGGCTACCGCGTGATTCTCATCAACTCCAATCCGGCTACGATTATGACGGATGTGGAAATCGCTGATAAAGTGTATATAGAACCGATCTCGCTTCAGTTTGTAAGTCATATCATTCGTAAAGAAAGGCCTGATGCGCTTTTACCGACTTTGGGCGGACAAACGGGACTGAATATGGCCGTGGAATTGGAAAAATCGGGAATTCTGGAAGAGTGCAATGTGGAAGTTTTGGGAACAAAACTTTCGGCCATCAACCAGGCTGAAGACCGGGACCTTTTCCGTGAACTGATGCACGAACTCAATGAACCTGTTCCGGAATCCGACATTGTGAACACCGTGGAAGGCGCGCTGAAGTTTGCCGAAGAAATCGGTTATCCGGTGATTGTTCGCCCCGCTTTTACGATGGGCGGAACCGGTGGCGGAATCGCAAATGATGAAACCCAACTGAAAGAAATTGCCGAACTCGGCCTGAAATATTCGCCGGTAACGCAGTGTTTGATTGAAAAATCCATCGCCGGTTTCAAGGAAATTGAATACGAAGTGATGCGCGACGCTAATGACAACGCCATCGTGGTTTGCAATATGGAAAACATCGATCCGGTGGGCATTCACACCGGAGATTCCATCGTGGTGGCGCCTTCGCAAACACTTTCAGACCGGGAATATCAGTTGCTGCGAAATGCTTCTTTGAAAATCATTCGCGCACTGGGAATCGAGGGTGGCTGCAACGTACAGTTGGCCCTGGATCCGCATTCTTTCAATTATTATATCATCGAAGTAAATCCAAGGGTTTCGCGTTCATCGGCGTTGGCGAGTAAGGCGACCGGTTATCCGATTGCAAAAATCGCTGCAAAAATTGCCGTTGGTTTGACTTTGGACGAAATCATGAATCCGGTTACAGGAAAGACTTACGCGTGTTTCGAACCGGCTCTGGATTATGTGGTGACCAAGTTTCCGCGTTTTCCTTTCGATAAATTTGAAACCGCAGACCGCCGGCTTTCAACCCAAATGAAAGCAACGGGCGAAGTGATGGCCATCGGTAGAAATTTTGAGGAATCTCTGCAAAAAGCGATCCGTTCACTGGAAACGGGCATCCGCCATTTAGGTTTAAAGAAAAAACAGGCCGATGCGCTTTTTGCCGATCCTGCTGAAGTGGAACGCAAAATAAAAGTGGCCGACGACGAAAGACTTTTCATCATCGGTGATGCCTTGAGGCGCGGTTACGACTGGGAACAACTCGTGGAATGGAGCAAAATTGACAAATTTTTCATTTGGAAAATGAAGAAACTGGTCGATTTTGAAAAAACGATTTCGGAGAATAAATTTAACAACGAAATTTTACTCGAAGCCAAAAAACTGGGATTTTCCGACGTAAACATCGGCTATCTTTGGGGAATCACCAACCGCGAAGTTTTTGAAATCCGCAAGCAGAACGGTATAATGCCGGTTTACAAAATGGTCGATACCTGCGCTGCGGAATTTGAAAGTGAGACGCCGTATTTCTATGGAACTTACGAGGACGAGAACGAAAGCGTGGTCTCAGGCAAAGAAAAGATCATCGTTTTGGGTTCCGGGCCAATCAGAATCGGACAGGGTGTAGAGTTTGATTATGCCACAGTGCACTCGGTTTGGGCGATTCAGGAGATGGGTTACGAGGCGATTATCATCAATAATAATCCTGAAACGGTCTCCACGGATTTCTCGGTTTCAGATAAACTTTATTTCGAACCGTTGACCGAAGAAGATGTGATGAACATCATCGAACTGGAAAAACCAAAAGGCGTGATCGTACAGTTTGGCGGACAAACTGCGATTAATTTGGCGGATAAACTGGCTGCGCACGGCGTTCAGATCTTGGGAACTTCGCTGGAAGATCTGGACAGAGCCGAAAACCGCGATAAATTTGAAAAAGCACTTCAGGAACTGGGAATTCCGCAACCGAAAGGGCAGACCTCCTACTCCAAAGAAGGCGCAATCGGCATTGCCAATGAAATAGGTTATCCGGTTTTGGTTCGCCCGAGTTATGTGTTGGGCGGTCGCGCGATGGAAATTGTTTACAACGAGGAAGAACTTTCGCACTATATGGAACATGCGGTGGAAGTGGATCCGGAAAAACCGGTTTTGGTCGACAAATACATGACCGGAAAAGAGGTGGAAGTGGATGCGATCTGCGACGGCGAAACCGTGGTCATTCCCGGAATTATGGAGCATATCGAAAGGGCCGGCGTTCACTCCGGTGACTCGATTGCGGTGTATCCGCCACAGAATATCAATGAAAAATGCATGGAGCAGTTAGTAGATTATACCCAAAAATTGGCTAAAGGTCTCAATGTGATTGGTTTGATGAATATTCAATACGTTTTATTTGAAAACCAGGTTTATGTGATTGAGGTGAATCCGCGCTCATCAAGAACGGTGCCTTTCCTTTCAAAAATCACGGATGTTCCGATGGCTAATCTGGCTACCAAAGCCATTCTCGGAGCCAAACTGAAAGATCTCGGTCATGAAAACGGACTGGTTCCTGAAAAAGACGGTGTTTTCGTTAAAGTTCCGGTTTTCTCATTCTCAAAACTCACGAAAGTCGATATTTCCTTAGGCCCGGAAATGAAATCCACCGGCGAAGTGATGGGCAAAGATTCCACGCTGGAAAAAGCCCTGTACAAAGGCCTCATTGGTGCCGGAAGAAAAGTGCCGACTCACGGTTCAATTCTCTTTACCGTTGCTGATAAGCACAAGGATGAAGCCGCTGCTTTGGCCCGCAGATTCCACCAAACAGGGTTCCGGATTTGGGCAACCGAAGGCACGGCAAAACATTTCGAGGAAAAAGGAATTCCGTGCAAGATCGGTTATAAAATCGGGGAGGAAGATGTGAATCTGATCGACCTGATCCAAAAAGGAAAAGTGCAGTACGTCGTAAACACAATGACCAAAGGAAAACAGGCTGAGCGGGACGGTTTCCAGATCCGCAGAATGTCGGTGGAAAACGGCGTTCCGTGTCTGACATCGATGGATACTGTGGAAGCTATTTTGAAGGTGGTGGAAAGTATGAATTTCCAGATGGATGCGATGTGATGCTGTACGATGGAAAATAATAAAGAAGCCGTCTCACAACTGGTGAAAACGGCTTTTTTTTGCGTTTTATCCCGACCTCCTGATGCAAAGAGGTTTTTCGTTTAGACGATTCTCGGCCTGCATCATTTGGTTTTTAACACAATTTTTTTTAATTTATTTTTCAAATTGTTTAGGTGCTGGCACCACATTTTCCACAGGTTTTATCGACTTCAAATAAGCAAAAATAGCCCGCAAATCTTCATCTTTCATTTCGGTATAATTGAGCCATGGCATAGGTGGTAAAAGCGGCCTGCCGTTCTCCTGTCCTTTGTATTTTCCTTGGGTAATCGCGGTTTTGAACTGTTCAAAAGTCCAGCTTCCAATTCCGGTTTCATCCGGTGTGATATTGGCGGCGAAGGAGACTCCCCAAGGTCCGGCGGCGGCCGTCATATCCGGGCTCATCTGTGCAAAACCTTTCTGGGTTCTTTCTTTATCAAATTCAGGTATGGCGTTCTTGCCCTGAAAACCTGAGAGGAGAAGTTCTTCAATCAGTTCCGGACCTTTCGGTCCCATTTTCTTGGGCGTGTGGCAATCGTTGCAGCCGGTGATGGTGACGAGGTATTCACCTTTTTTAACCAGTGAGGCAGAATCCTGTACTGCAAATGGTTTTTGATCCGGGTCGGGAGTAGAGGTTTTCTGGCAAGAAATTAAAAATATAGCTGAAAAGGCGGCGGATATAGATAATGCTTTCATGATTTTTTTTTTAAGGAAAGAAAATCCCGGTTGCAACCCCGAGATTCTCTTCTGAAAAATTATTAACTGTATGAACTATGAAACTAATTAAAAATTAAACTGTTTACTCCAACTTGCTCCATCTGCTGAGAGATTTATTGTCTCATTAACTTCTACATTTCCATTTTTCTCAATCTTGTAAGATCCCGTGATAGCACCACCATAGTTGATGATCTGTCCTCCCGCTGCTAAAGCAAGTACTTTAAAATTTGTTTCCAGAACGTAGGTTTTGGTACTACCTGTAAAATTGGTTTCGTTTAGGCCTACACCTATCTGCCCGTTCTGTGTTACTCCGTTGATCTTCCACACCGAGGTGGTAGCCGCAGCATCCGATGCAGCACAGCTTAAACTTACATAATCATTAGCATCTACACCATTCAGGGTTATGGTGATTTTATACATATCTCCATCCTTAGCTGAACCGCCGCCATCATCATCTCTGCTGCAGGAGGAAATTCCAAACACAAGGCCTACAGCCAATAGAAGCATCATGCTTCTCAACACGATTTTTTTGTACATTGTTTTCATAAATTTATTTTTAATTGTTATTCCTTTTTTTTCCTATAAGATTTCACATTAAAGAACATTTTTCTGTGCTTCTAAATAGAATTCACCGTTTGTGATACTAACCGTCTGCCCAGTTTCGTAATTTTTTCCAACAAATTCAAAAGTTCCTCTCACTTTATTATCCTTAAATTCGGTTATAATCATTTGTCCTGAATGCTTGGGATAAATTTTACTGCTGTTGTTTACATCTTCGCCGTATTGTGCACTGGTCCGTGGGTCGTCTTCGGCAAGAGAATAGGTTCCCACACCTGTGAATTCATTAAGAGAAAATGATAGCATTTCAAAATTTTTTCCGTTGAGGTTAGTTGAAACAACCATAAGTTGAGTAAAATTCTTTTGAGTATCTCCCACTACAGCCTGATAATCTGTCAGGAAGCTTCGTGTTTGGGAGATATCTCCCTTTTTTAGGTTTCCGTTCACCTTCATCCGGATAAAATAACCGCCTGATCCGCCGCCTTCATCTCTGCATGACGAGAGGTAGAAAACAAGACCAAGTGCCAGGTATAGAAGTACGGATCTCATAACTTCAACGTTACCAGGCCATCTTCCATTTCGGTAATATTCTGGCTGGTGTACACGCCGTTAGCTTTTGCATTTATTTTACGCATTAGGTTTTGGGTATCGCCTTGGTGAATGACTGTAATCGTAGATCTCCCACTGCTGTATTTCATTTTAGAGGAGGTTACACCGTCTGTATTTTCTAAAAGGTCATTCAGTTTCTGCAATTTTTCCATCTCCATGCCGGAGACGGTTATTACCGTTTTGTTCGCTCCATTTGTATCAGTGAGGGAAGCTGTTGAGTTTTCTTTTTTCTTGCCAAGCATTCCTGCTAGTTTTCCTCCTGTTTTTCCTGCCCTGTCTGCTGCGTTTGCAGCTCTGTCCACCTTGTAGGTGGCACTTTCTACCTTTCCGGCGAGCCTGTCTATTTTATCGAAGATACTTTGTGCTTTCGCATTTGCCGTGGATGCAGCTGTAAATATTATTGCTGCTAATACTGCGTTTTTCATAATGTGTGATTTTAAAAGTTTACTTATTTCGATTGTTTCTCTGTTTACAAATTTTGACCATCTGGGTTCAGGTTTCAATCGCTGCAAATCAGTATTTTTTTCTACTTATTTTTTGGTAGTTTTAAAATTTATAACCAATACCTGCCTGCAGAAAACTCATGGTCAATTTCTCGTCATTTGCGGGGTTTTTAATCATGTTGGAGAGGCCGAGGCTGTATCTTGCCTCTATGTACACGCTTTTGAAGGCCCTGTAATCTATGCCGAACTGCACGCCAAATTCTGAAGACTTAAGGTTATCGTCCAGGTATTTTTTGGTTTCTTTTTCAAGTTCTTTCAGCTCTTCATCGGTTACCCCAATATCTCCTGAAGTTTTAAACTTTACATTGTTGCTTATTTTTGAAGATAAATAACCTCCCGCAAGAACTCCCAGCTCATAGGTTACGTCATATTTTAGCGAAACAGGAACCACCAGCCGGTGTAGGTGGTTTTTCTGCTTTACTGTAACACTAGCATTTTCGGAAATAGTCTGGCTGCCCAAATTGGCGTAGATTGCCTCTACCTGCGTTGCTAATTTTTCGCTCCAGCGTTTTTCTGCGATAAGTCCGGCGTAGTATCCGGATTTTGGTTCAAAATTTTGATTGGCTCCTTCAACATTTGAGTTGAAGTTTGAGTAGGTATAGCCGGCTTTTAGTCCAAATCTGGTCTGCTGGCTGTACATTCCGGAAAAGATTATTCCGGCAGACAGTAATAAGATTTTTCGAATCATAGCTTTGTTGTTTTTATAAGTTATTTTATGTTCTGTTCAACGTCTTTGTTTATTTTCACGGTCGCAGTTTCATATTCCATAGGGGAGCAGTGCTGAGTACTTTTTCGTAAATCGTTAAAGTTTAATGTCGACGGTTGTTCCGTCTTCCTTTACGGTCACAATCTTTGATTCTACTTTTGAATCCAGATAATTGTAATTATAGCCTTGATAAATGGGTTCCGAACGCATATGATTACCGTATCCGTTGTAATAATCTGTACGGCCTACCTGAACATAGTCCAGACCAGTTCCTACATAGGTGAAGTTGGTTTCGATATAATATTTGCCGGGCTTCATTTGCGGAAAGCTGAATTTTCCACCGCGCCCCACTTTCGCTTCCAAACGGTGGCTGAAAGCGTCTTTCGACAGTACGGCAACGTACTTTCTGCTCTGTGCGTACCGGTCTCTCAATTTTAGATATTCCTTAAAATATTCGGTGTAGGGAAAAAGCATCACTACAGTTCCTTCCGGAGCGAGGTGTTTGGTTCCTGTAACGTCCATTCCGATGATGACGTTCAGATAATTTTTTCTGATGTTGTTGTCAGTATATTCACGGGCAACGGCCGTTCCGTTGATTGTAGATTTTCCCAGTGCCAGCATTTCTTTGGCTTCAGCGCTGTTGAACTGCACTTTTTCCGGCATCACCTCTTTACGGTTATCCGTCTGTGCACTCACCCACGTCGCAGCTGCCAGTATTATCAGGGGCGTCAGCAGTTTTTTCAAAAGTGTCATTTTTTAAGGGGGTTTAATAACCCAAAAATGAGAAACCGTTTTGGGTAATGCCACGCCTCTAATTCAGTATTTTTTTCTACTTGTTTTTAGGTATTTTTTTGATATTCATCTCTTTTTATTTTTGATTAACTTTAAATCAAATTAATACTGGTGATGTGCAGGGTTCTCATTTTTAGTGTGCTAGTCCTATTTAACCTCGTATATGCGCAGAAAACCGACAGCCTGCTGCGTGTTGCTGCCATAGAGAAAGATCCGGTTAAAAAAGCGGAAGTTTATCTGAAGTTGGTTATGTTCACCGCACAAAGAGATTCGGTTAAGGCTCTTTCTTATCTGAAAAAGGCGGAAGAGCTAACCCCCAAAAACCATAAAGTAGGGCAGGCACGCCTACAAAATTCATGGGGTTTCTACGAAATGCCAAAAAATCCGAAAAAGGGAAAAGCACATCATTTGAAAGGATTGGAAATTTTAGGAAACGAAAATTCTGCGGAGGCACAAAATCTGCGCGCTATGCTGTGGACCAATGTAGTAGCCGATGAGCAGCGTATGGGAAATGCGCACGAGGCAATGAAGGTGATGATGAACCACGCGATTCCCGAGTCTAAAAAAGCGGCCGACAAATCTTTTCTCGCAAACAATTATCTTACAGCGGCAATCATTTTCTACAACGACGAAAATTTGGACAAGGCCGTACAATATGCGGAACACGCCATCAATACAGCGAACCAGAAGGGGAATTCCGCTCAGGCAAAGAGTGTTGCGGAAACAGCGCAACTAATGTCTGCAGAAATATTTTTGAAAAAAGAAGACTATCCCAATGCAAAACGCAGACTGGATCTGATGCAAAAATCCTTAGCCGTAAATAACAATCCCGATTTCCATAATGAACTGCTGCACCTACAAAGTGTTTATTTTCTATATACGGGCAATGCAGCTGAATCTTTAAAAAAAGCTTCGGAAGGCTTGAGCTTGGCAGAAAAAAGTCAAAACCCCTACCATCTCACTCGCCTCACCTTTATGAAATCGAAGGCACAGGCAAATTTGGGACTTTATAGCGAAGCTTCTGCAACGCTGAAAAAACTTTTACAAAATAGAGTTTATGTACAGAACCATGCCGACAACCTTGCCACTATTTATGACGAGCTGTGGATGCTCGAGGAAAAACAGGGGAAGTTTAGAGATGCATTTCATTACGCCAAAAAAAGAATTGCCGTTTCAGACAGCATGAAAATTATTGGCCAAAACGAAGCCATCAACGAGATGGAAACCAAGTTCCGCACAGCCGAAAAAGAAAAACAGCTGGCGGTTCAGGAGCTTGAAATCAACAAAAAAAACCAGTATATGCGGACATTTATTATTACAACACTTGTTTTTTTAGGTGCGGGTGTGTTCACTTATTTTTATTTCCGCAACAAGAAAAAACTTTCGGAACAGCGCGAAATCAATCTTCAGCAAAAACTGAAAGAAAAAGAACAGGCGGAACAGCTGAAAGTTACCAAAGCTATTCTGGATGGGGAAGAACGCGAGCGCGAAAGAGTTGCAAAAGACCTCCACGACGGGCTTGGCGGTATGCTGGCCGGTGTGAAAATCAATCTCTCCACCTGGAGCAGTAATCATCTGGAAGAAAACCAATATGAAAGTTTTCACAAAATTCTGAACCAGCTGGATTCCTCAGTTTCCGAACTTCGCCGTGTTGCCCGAAATCTAATGCCGGAATCTTTGCTAAATTTCGGACTCGAAATCGCCCTGAAAGATCTCTGCGAATTTTATATGAAAGACGGCTTAACCATCGATTTTCAGGCGATTAACATTCAGAAAAATCTGCCGCTGAATTTGCAGGTAAACATTTACAGAATCGTGCAGGAACTGCTGAACAACGCTGTCAAGCATTCCAACGCCGATAATATATTGGTGCAGTGCTCGCAGAACGTTGAAGAGTTCTACATTACGGTGGAAGACAACGGAAAAGGCATCACCGAAAGTGAAATGAGCAAAGTGAAAAGTCTCGGTTTGAAAAACCTGCAAAACCGGGTCGATTTTCTGAAAGGTAAAATGGATATCCAGAGTATTCAGAATGAAGGAACCACCATAAATATTGAAGTAAAAACCGGCGCAGTAGCGTAGAAATCATGAAGAATCTATTTTGGTTGCTGCTTTTTCTTGTTCCCTGCGTTTTTCCGGCGCAGGAAAGAGACAGTTTGGAAACCCTGGTGAAAAAGGAGAAAAATGCGTTAAAAAAGGCCGATCTGCTTCTGGAAATTGCCAATTACCTCTCTGATATTGATACTGTGGAAGCTATTTCCTACATCAAAAAAGCCCAGAAACTAATTCCTGAGAACAATAAGTATTTAAAGGGAAAAGTTCAGTTTACCTTTGGGCAGCAGTTTTTTGGGATTGAAGTTGATAGAGCCCAGTATTTTTATAAGAGAGCCATTGATATTCTAAAAGATCAGCAACACAAAGAAGCATTGATTCTTACCGCCAGAGCCTGGCATAACTATGGAACAATGGAGGATTATAAGGATAATTCTGATGAATTTCTTTCGATAATATTAACGAAGTCAATTCCATTGGCAATAAAAGCCGGGAGAAATGATTTACAGGCTCAGTATCTTAATGACATTGGTGCTGAGATGTACGACCGAAAACAATACAAAAAATCAATCGATTATTACGATCAATCTCTGAAGATTATTGAAAAAGAGCCCGCCAACTATATTAACAGTCAGCGTAAAATTGAAATTAATACAAATGCCGCGCAATCTTATTTATATATGAATAATGGGCCTAAGGCCAAAGTTTATCTTTTAAATGCGGAGAAGGTATTGGAAAAATATCCTGACAATCCAATGTCAGTACCGTTTTATCTGGTTTATGCTAAATATTTTCAACTGTATAAGAATTATGAGAATTCTCTAGAGCAGTTAAACAAAGGTTTGAAACAGAAAATAGTACTTCCACATGATTATTTTGGACTTATTTATCAAAAAGCCTTTACTCTTAGGAATTTAAATAGGTCGGAAGAAGGAATAAAGGTTTTAAAATCAGTGATGGACAATCGCAATTTGATGTCAATGAAACTCAATGCACAAATTCTTCATAATGAAATGTCATTACTGTATGCAGATGTTGGCGATTACAAAAACGCTTACCACCATCAATTAGAAACCAAATCCTTAAGCGACAGTCTGCTGGCTGAGGAACGGAATTCGAAAGCGCTGATGATGGAAACCAAATTCCGTACGGCTGAAAAAGAAAAACAGATTGCTAAAAATGAGCTGGAAATCAACAAAAAGAACCAGTATATGTGGATGCTGGGATTCGCAGCATTGCTTTTTCTAAGTTGGGGAATTTACATCTATAACCATCTGAAAAATAAAAGAAAAATTGCCGAACAGCGAGAAATCAACCTGCAGCAACAGCTTAAGGAAAAAGAACAGACGGAACAGCTGAAAGTTACCAAAGCTATTCTGGATGGGGAAGAACGCGAGCGCGAACGCGTGGCCAAAGACCTCCACGACGGGCTTGGCGGTATGCTGGCCGGTGTGAAAATCAATCTCTCCACCTGGAGCAGTAATCATTTGGAAGAAAACCAATATGAAAGTTTTCACAAAATTCTGAACCAGCTGGATTCCTCAGTTTCCGAACTTCGCCGTGTTGCCCGAAATCTGATGCCGGAATCTTTGCTGAATTTCGGGCTGGAAATCGCACTGAAAGATCTTTGTGAATTTTATATGAAAGACGGTTTAACCATCGATTTTCAGGCGATTAACATTCAGAAAAATCTGCCGCTGAATTTGCAGGTAAACATTTACAGAATCGTGCAGGAACTGCTGAACAATGCTGTGAAACATTCGGGGGCAGACAATATTCTGGTGCAGTGCTCGCAGAACGCCGAGGAATTTTATATCACGGTGGAAGATAACGGCAAAGGCATCACCGAAAGTGAAATGAGCAAAGTGAAAAGTCTCGGTTTGAAAAACCTGCAGAACCGGGTCGATTTCCTCAAAGGTAAAATGGAAATCCAGTCCGCAGAAAACCAGGGAACCTCCGTTAATATAGAAATCAACACCCATGTCGCATAACATCAGCATCGTCATCGTCGACGACCATCCCATCGTTATTCAGGGTCTGAAAATGATGCTTGAAAATGAAAAATTTTTTAGTATTGTCGCTACTTTTAACGATGGTGCCGGAATTCGGAATTTCATTAAAACCAATGAAGCGGATATTGTGCTGCTGGATATTACACTGCCCGATTCCAACGGTATAGAACTCTGCGCGGAAATTAAGAAAATTTCGCCCAAAACATCGGTTATTATGCTCAGTAACCGTTCAGAAAGAAGCATCATCATGCAGTGTATTCAAAACGGAGCCAGCGGTTATCTGCTGAAGAATGCTACTATTGAGGAACTTCACGGCTGCATACGTGGCGCGCTTTCGGGCAACATAGTTTTCTGCAACGAAGTGAAGGAAATCATCAGTAAACCGTGTCAACGTGAACTTTCGGGTATTCCCCGCCTTACCAAACGGGAAAAGGAGATCCTGAAACTTTTAACCGAGGGAAAAACCAGCATCGCCATCGCCGAAGAACTTTTTTTAAGCCCGCTCACCGTTGATACCCACCGCAAAAACATCATCCACAAATTTCAGGTGAAAAATGTAGCCGAACTCATCAGTGTGGCAAAACAGAATAATATAGTTTGAACTATTAGGGTTTCTCAGATGCAAATTTTGAGTTATCTTTAGCAAAAATAATTTTATGAAAAGACTCCTTATTACAGCCTTGTTCGCCATTTCCGTTTCCGCTTATTCCCAATGGACTCTCCCGGCAGCAAGTCCAAGAGCCACGGTTGAACAGCAGTTTTCAATGTCAAAAATCACGGTAGATTACGGAAGACCGGGTGTGAAAGGCAGAAAAGTTTTCGGTGATCTGGTTCCGTACGGTAAAGTTTGGCGCGCCGGTGCGAATTCTTCCACAAAAATTGAATTTCGCCAGTCGATTAATTTCGGTGGAGTGACGGTTCCGGCCGGGAAATATGGGCTCTACATCCTGCCGAACGAGAAAGACTGGAAAATCATCCTGAACAGCGATTCGCAAAGTTGGGGAACGGCTTATGATGCCAGCAAAGATTTATATTCCGTGGTTGTACCGGTGCAAAAAATGGCCGACAGACAGGAGTTTTTTGAGATTGCTTTGCAGCCGCTGGATGACAACGCAATTGACTTGGTTTTCAAATGGGACAATGTAAAAGCTGTCGTTCCCATGAAGACCGGCAATCCTGAAAATGTTGCGAAAATTGTTGACAAACTAAAAGAAATCAGGGAATTGGAGCGTAGCGCAGCAGCGAAAAAATAGAATACTTTATTTATAGCACATCAATAGGAGCGGGCTTTAGCCCGCTTTCAGTTTTGAAAAAAAGAACATGGCTCCAGCCAAATCCCCAAAATGGTTGTTAATTTTTCGGTTGTTGAATATTTTTAATACCGATAACTTTGAACAATAAATCTTAAACCGTGACCCTTTCCCCACAAATAATGTACAAAGCGTCCTGCGACAAAAACCCCGAATTCGAGGGTGTTTTTTGGATGGGCGTGAAAACCACCGGAATTTTTTGCCGCCCAACCTGCACCGCCCGTAAACCGAAATTTGAAAACGTGGAATTTTTCACCAATACCAAAGACGCGATGCTTAAAGGTTACCGCCCATGCAAAGTTTGCAAGCCACTGGAAAATCCGGATCAAACACCTGTAGAAATTCAAAAATTATTAAATGAATTGTCTGAAAATCCGGGGTTGAAATTCAAAGATTATGATCTGGTGAAGCGTGGTCTGGAGCCGGCAACAGTCCGCCGCTGGTTTCAGAAACACCACGGGATGACTTTTCAGGCGTTCCAGCGGATGCACAAACTGAATTCGGCCTTCAAAAAACTGAGTTCCGGGGAAAATGTAACGGAAACGGCTTTCAACAGCGGTTATGAGAGTTTGAGCGGCTTCAATGACAGCTTTAAAAACATCTTCGGCGTTTCGCCAACAAATTCAAAACACGAAAAAGTAGTCGACCTGAAACGCATCGAAACCCCGCTCGGAACGATGATAGCCTGCGCCGATGAAAACGGCATCTGTATGCTGGAATTTTCCGACCGCAAGGCGCTCCCGACCGAACTGAAAGAAATCTCAAAGCATTTTAATGCCAATATTATTCAGGGAGAAAATCCGCATTTCAGGACTTTGGAAAGCGAACTGGCGGAATATTTTGAGGGTAAAAGAAAAGAATTTACGGTACCTCTGTCGCCGGTGGGAACGGAATTTCAGAAAAGCGTCTGGGAAGTTTTGCGCAAAATCCCGTACGGAACTACGCGCAGCTACCTGGAGCAGGCTCAGATTTTAGGAAACCCGCAAGCCGTTCGCGCTGTTGCCAACGCCAATGGCCTCAACAAGATTTCCATCATCATCCCGTGTCACCGCGTAATTGGGAAAAATGGAAAACTCATCGGCTATGGGGGCGGAATCTGGCGCAAACAGAAACTTTTGGAGCTGGAAAAAGCGATTCTTTTTAGGTGAAAATTGAATGTTCAGAATAGAAAACTTTCTTAATTTAGCTAAGTTTTCTTCAGAGCATTCATAATCCAACCCTACAACTCAAAACTTAAGAAATGAATTTCCTTCAGCCCACCCTCGAAAACGACAAAGTAATCCTGCATCCACTACAGGAATCTGATTTTGAACGGCTTTATGAAGTGGCTTCGGATCCGCTGGTTTGGGAAATGCATCCCAACAAAAACCGCTATGAACGGGACGTTTTCCGTAATTTTTTTGAAGGGGCGATGTCTAGCGGAGGTGCTTTTTTAATAATCGAGAAAGAAAGTGGCGAAGTGGCAGGAAGCACACGTTTTTACAGTTGGGACCAAGATGAAGGTTCGATTTTTATTGGCTATACCTTTTACGGCAGGAAATTTTGGGGCTCGAAACTCAATCCGCAGGTAAAGAAAATGATGCTGGATTATATTTTTGATTATGTGGATCTGGTGAAATTCCACGTCGGTGCTGAAAATTGGCGGTCCCGTAGGGCGATGGAAAGATTGGGCGCAGAAAATAAAGGCGAAATTGTAATCCCGTACCACGGCGAACCCGACCGCAATAACATAGAATACTGGATCCGGAAAGAGGACTGGAAAAAAAGAGAGGCATAAAGTCTCTTTTTTTGTAAACTAAATGTTTCTCAATAATAAAAGATCGGAAAATTCTCAGTGAAAATGAACTGAGTTTATCCTTTTCAGGAAATTTGGCCGTTGCGGTATTTCATTACAACTTGAAAAGATTTTGCCGGATTAGCATGCAAATTTTTTTATTTACCGAATAGTTTTTATCTTTAAAAGCGAACCAAGAAATTAAAAATGGCAAAAAAAGACAAAGATTTCGGTATTGAAAAATCACTCAAAAAATTAGGAATTAAATCAGAAAACAAAGGCGTTTCCAGCGGCGGAAAATATTTCGCAGGCGGCAGCGTGATTGAAAGCTATTCCCCAACAGACGGAAACCTAATCGCAAAAGTGAAATCCGGCAACGAAGAGGATTACGAGAAAGTTGTAGAAACCGCAAAACAGGCATTCCTGGAATTTCGCCAAATGCCCGCTCCGAAGAGGGGAGAACTGGTGCGCCAGTTTGGGATGAAGCTGCGTGAGTACAAGGAAGATCTGGGAAAACTGGTGTCGTACGAAATGGGGAAATCCTTGCAGGAAGGCCTGGGCGAAGTGCAGGAAATGATAGACATCTGTGATTTTGCAGTGGGGCTTTCGCGCCAGCTTCATGGTTATACAATGCATTCGGAAAGGCCTTTGCACCGCATGTACGAGCAGTATCACCCGCTTGGGATTGTGGGTATTATTTCCGCGTTCAATTTTCCGGTGGCAGTTTGGAGCTGGAATACGGCTTTGTCGTGGATCTGCGGCAATGTCACCATCTGGAAACCTTCTGAAAAAACACCGCTTTGCGCGATTGCGTGCCAGAATATCATTGCAGAAGTTTTAAAGGAAAATAATTTACCGCTGGGCATTTCGGGCATGATCGTCGGCGATCACACCATTGGCGAAAAAATGGTGGCAGACAGAAATGTCGCTTTGGTTTCCTTCACCGGTTCTACAAGAGTCGGAAGAATAGTTGGCGTAAAAGTGGCCGAACGTTTCGGGAAATCTATTCTTGAACTGGGCGGAAACAACGCGATCATCATCACTGAAAATGCAGATCTGGACATGTCGGTTATCGGTGCGGTATTCGGAGCCGTAGGAACTGCAGGGCAAAGATGTACATCCACCAGAAGACTCATCATTCACGAAAGTGTTTATGATGAAGTGAAAAACCGCCTGGTACAGGCGTATGGTCAATTGAAAATAGGAAATCCTTTGGACGAAAAAAATCACGTTGGCCCCCTAATAGACGTTGATGCAGTAAAACAGTACGAAGCTGCAATAGAAAAATGCAAAAAAGAAGGCGGTACGTTTGTGGTAGAAGGTGAAGTGCTTTCGGGGAAAGATTACAAATCGGGCTGCTACGTAAAACCGTGCATTGCCGAAGTGGAAAATTCTTACGAAATCGTGCAGAACGAGACCTTTGCACCGATTTTATATTTAATGAAATACAGAACTTTGGATGAAGCCATCGCAATGCAGAACGACGTTCCTCAGGGGCTTTCTTCTGCGATTATGACGCAAAATCTTCGCGAAGCCGAACTCTTTCTTTCTCACGCCGGCTCCGACTGTGGCATTGCAAACGTGAATATCGGAACTTCCGGTGCGGAAATCGGTGGCGCTTTCGGTGGAGAAAAGGAAACAGGCGGCGGCAGGGAATCAGGCTCCGATGTCTGGAAATATTATATGAGACGCCAGACCAATACCATCAATTACAGCACCGCATTGCCACTTGCACAAGGAATTAAATTCGACCTTAGCGGAAAGAAAGAAAATGAAGTGGACGCGGTGTAAAACTCAGCCTTAACCTAATCTCATCAAATTTAACCTCAAAATCAAACTTATCAATATGAATGCTTCAATCGAATCACATCCTGAAATTACCAACAAAGTAAAAGCCACGCTGTCGCGCCATATCCTTGCCGACGGTTTCGACTTCGTTATGGATCTTGAAAAATCCCATGGCTCGTGGATCCATGACAAAATTTCAGGAAAAGATTACCTCGATATGTTTTCGATGTTTGCTTCGGCGTCCATCGGCTACAATCACCCGTATCTGGTACAGCATACTGACTGGCTTGGAAAAATGGCCATTAACAAACCGACTTTGGCGGATGTTTATTCCGAAGAATACGCTGATTTTATGGAAGTTTTTGAAAGAGTGGCGATTCCGGAGCATCTCCAGTACGCCTTCTTTATTTCGGGTGGAACTTTAGCCGTAGAGAACGCAATGAAAGCCTGTTTCGACTGGAAAACGCGTAAGAATTTTGAAAAAGATTTAAATATTGAAGGGGACATCTGCATCCATTTTCGTCAGGCATTTCACGGAAGAAGCGGTTATACATTAAGTTTAACGAATACTTCCGACCCAAGAAAATATCAGTATTTCCCGAAATTTGACTGGCCAAGAATTATCAATCCGCATTTGAATTTCCCCATTACGGATGAAAATCTGGAGGAAACGATTAAAAATGAAAACCTCGCACTGCTGCACATTCAGGAAGCTATTGTGACGAATCCCGACCGTGTGGCGTGCATCATCATAGAACCCATTCAGGCGGAAGGCGGCGATCACCATTTCCGTGACGAATTTTTTACAGGTTTAAGAAAAATCTGTGATGAAAATGAAGTGCTTTTAATTTTTGATGAAGTACAGACCGGCATTGGTATCACCGGGAAAATGTGGGCTTTCGAGCATTTTACAGCGAAACCGGATATCATTTCTTTTGGTAAGAAAACTCAGGTTTGCGGCGTTTTGGCGAATAAGGAAAAATTTGATGAAATTCCGCAAAACGTGTTCCGAGAAAGCTCCAGAATCAATTCCACTTTTGGCGGGAATTTCATCGATATCATGCGCCTTAAACTGATTCTTGAAGTCATTGAAAACGAAAACCTTGTAGAAAATGCAAGAGTGGTAGGCGACTATCTTTTAAACGGATTGAAAAACTTCGAAGCAAAATATCCTGAGCAGATCTCGGCGGCAAGAGGCCGCGGTTTGATGTGTGCCATCGATCTTCCGACAGGTGAGGTGAGAGACCGCATGCGCGAGGAGCTTTACAAACAGAATGTTATTATCCTTTCCTGTGGCGACCGCTCCATCCGTTTCCGTCCTCACTTGAATGTGAATGTGGAGGAAATACAGATTGTTTTGGATAAGATTGAAGATATTCTGAAAAGAGGATTTTAAACAAAATAGTTTAAAATTTCATAAAATGATAGTAACCGGGCAAATAAGTCCGGTTATTTTTATAAGGCATGCTGTTTAGATTTATTATTATTTATATATTTGATAATTCACTGAAGAAAACGATCTTAATTTAAAATAAATATGTTGAAAAGAGTCCTCATGGTTCTTTCCTTTAGCGCCGTTGTCGGCATCCACGCACAGGTAGGTTACTGGCCAAATGACACTAAGGGAAAAGACAAAAGCGTGTACGCTGTGAAAAACATCACCCTTTACCAGGATTACAAAACCAAAGTTGAAAATGCCGTTTTGGTATTTCAGGAGGGTAAAGTGATCGCTTCTGGAAAAGTGGCGATCCCTAAAGATGCGGTGGTTTTGGATGGTCGCGGATCTTATGTTTATCCTTCATTTATTGATCCTTATGCCAATGTGGGTGTGGAGAAAGCCAAAAGGAACGAGTACAATCCCGGCAGCTTATATCTGCCTGCCGACGCGACTTCCGCAGCGTACAATGACGCAGTGAAAGCAGATACAAGGGCGGTAAATACCTTCACGAACCAGCTGAAGGATTATCAGGATTATCTGAATCAGGGTTTCGGTTCGGTCTTGAGTTTTAATGAAGACGGCATCGTACGCGGCTCAGCCGTTTTAATCGGCCTTGGCGAAGGTTTGGCCACTGATAAAATCCTGAAGGAAGACGCTGCGTTTTTGCTTTCTTTTAACAAAGGAAGTTCAAAAATGGCTTATCCAACTTCGATGGCTGGCTCTGTCGCGCTGATTCGTCAGGCGTATCTGGATGCGGAATGGTACGCAAAAGGCGGTTCAAATATTCAGAAAAATACAAACCTGGAAGCTTTTAACAAATACAAAAAATTGCCGACCATTATTGAAACTTCAGAAAAATGGGATGTTCTGCGTGCTGATAAGATTGGTGATGAAGCTGGGCAGCAGTTTGTGTTTTTAGGATCTGGAAACGAATATCAGCGGGCTAAAGAGATCAAAGCGACCAATGGGACATTAATTCTTCCTTTGGAATATCCGAAACCTTACCAGATACAGGATGCTTTGGATGTTGAAGATCTGGATGTTGCAGACTTAAAACATTGGGAACTGGCGCCTTACAATGCGGTATTTTTGGCAAAAGAAAAAGTGCCCTTTGCCCTTACGATGTATAAACTGAAGGACAAAGGTTCATTTCTTGAAAAGTTGAGAGATCTGAATAAGAAAGGCCTTTCAAAAGAGGAAATTTTACAGGCGCTGACTGAAAAACCGGCGCAGCTTCTTCAGGCAAATGATCTTGGTAAGCTGACAAAAGGTGCTTATGCTAACTTCATTATGACCTCGGATGATTTATTCAGTAAAGAGTCCGTAATTTACGAAAACTGGGTTCTTGGCAAGCAAAATGTTATCAACAGGATGCCGGAAACTGATGTTCGTGGCGAGTACAAAGTTACGGTCAATAATCAGCCTTATGATTTGAAGATAAAAGGAAAAATCACCAGGCCTGAAGCTGAAATCTCCCAGGGTGATAAAAAGGGTAAAGTAAAGCTGGCTGTAGCCGACTATAAGATAGCTATGGAACTGAAACTTCCGAACGATTCGCTGCAAAATTACCGCGTGATTTATCCAATCACGGATTTTAAGAGCAGAAACGGATTTGCGGTGAACAAAGACGGAAACAATGTGCCATTCAGCATAAATTATGTTAAAGGTTTTGAACCTGAGGCTAAAAGACAAGTTCCTGACAAAACTGACGAACCGGGCAAAATTTGGTATCCGTTTTCAGCTTTTGGAAGTGAAACGCTGCCGGTGCAACAAGATTATTTGATAAAAAACGCCACTGTATGGACCAATACATCAAAAGGTATTGTAAAAAACCTTGATGTAAAAGTTTCTAAAGGGAAAATCGTACAGGTTGGTGAAAATCTTTCATCCTCTGGCGCAACGGTGATCAATGGGGCAAATATGCACCTTACCAACGGAATTTTTGATGAGCATACACACATTGGCCTCTCACGAGGAGTGAATGAAGCTGGCTCCAACAATTCTGCTGAAGTGAGGATGAGTGATGCGCTCAATCCGGATGACGTCAATTTCTACCGTCAGTTGGCGGGAGGTGTTACTTCCGCTCAGCAGCTCCACGGGTCGGCAAATCCGGTGGGAGGGCAGTCATCGGTTGTCAAGTTTAAATGGGGCGAGAATATGGAGAACATGAGGTTCCCCGATGCGAAAGGCTACATCAAATTTGCTTTGGGTGAAAACGTGAAACAGAGTAACTGGGGCAATAATCCGAACCGCTTTCCGCAATCGAGAGGCGGTGTAGAGCAGGCTTTTGATTTTTGGTTTACCAGAGCGCAGGAATATCAGAAAGAAAAGGCGGGCAATAAAAATTATAGAAAAGACCTTCGTCTCGAAACAATGGCAGAAATTCTGAATGCTCAGCGCTTTATCACGTGCCACTCTTATGTTCAGAGCGAAATCAATATGCTGATGAACGTTGCGGACAGATTTAATTTTAAGGTGCAGACGTTTACCCATATTCTTGAAGGGTACAAAGTTGCTGATAAAATGAAAGCTCACGGCGTGAATGCATCTACATTTTCCGACTGGTGGGCGTACAAAGAAGAAGTTCGTGAGGCCATTCCTTACAACGCAGCGCTTTTGCTTCAGGCAGGGGTTAACACAGCGATTAATTCCGATGACGCTGAAATGGCGAGAAGGCTGAATCAGGAAGCCGGAAAAGCCGTGAAATACGGTAATGTTCCGCAGGAAGAGGCCTGGAAAATGGTAACGCTGAATCCGGCAAAAATGATGCAGGTTGACCATAGAGTAGGCTCAATAGAGACTGGCAAAGATGCCGATTTGGTACTTTGGACCGATAATCCTTTGAGTATTTATGCTAAGGTTGACAAGACTTTCGTTGACGGGATCCTTTACTATGACGCTTCAACCCAAGCTATGAAAGACAGGATGGTAAAAGATGAAAAGAACCGCCTGATCCAGAAAATGCTCTTCTCAGATGATTCGAAAAAAGGAAATACACAGGCTGTAAACAGGGAAGTAAAAGTGCTTTACCACTGTGACACCTTAGAAGGCGAGGAGCATAACCACGAACACTAAAATTTATTTCAAAAAATGAAAAAATCAATATATAAAATATTTGCTGCGGCAGTTTTCGTTTCGGGATTAGCTTCAGCGCAGCGTCCTGCACCGGCACCCAAACAAACGGTTCCGGTGGCAATTACAGGAGCTACAATTCATACGGCAGCCGGAAATGTATTGCAAAACGGAACGATTGTTTTTGAAAACGGCAAAATCACTTCGTTGAACGGTGCCGTTCCTTCCAATGCAAAGGTGATCAGCGCCGCAGGGAAACACGTTTATCCCGGTTTTATCCTGTTGAATAATTCTCTTGGTCTGGTAGAAATTGCCGCCACCAACGCGACTGTAGATTACCGCGAAGCCAACGCTTTTATGCCGGAAATACGTACGTTGATTGCGTTCAATACCGACAGCCACGTAATTCCCGTGATCCGTACCAACGGTGTCCTGCTGACGCAGCCGGTAATGGCAAGCGGTGTTTTGAAAGGAACGTCTTCGGTAATGAAACTGGACGCATGGAACTGGGAAGATGCCGTGGTTTCCAAAGATAATGTGCTGCATGTTTCGTGGCCTGCAAACAGAAAATCGACCGATGAAAAGCGTAACAGGGAAATGAAAGAGCGCCGCGATGCTGCATTGCTGGAACTGAAGTCACTTTTTCTGAGAGCGAAAACTTATGTTCCCAAATCCGGAATTAAGGATTATAAACTTGAGGCCATAGAGCCCGTTTATACCGGGGGAAAAACCGTATTTATCGAGGTTCCCGGTGCCAATGAAGCTTTGGAGGCGATTAAATTTGCGCAGGACAACGGATTCAGGAAGACGGTCCTCTTAGGCGATGCGAGTTTAACGGGTGTTTTGGATGACATTAAAAAATCGGGGTTTCCGCTGATTGTGACCAATCCGCACTCGCTTCCGCCAAACGATTCTTCTTCGCCCATGTTATCCTACGCGTTTGCAAAAATGGTTTCAGACAAAGGAATTCTGCACGCTTTAGATTACAGCTCCGGCAAAGATTTTTCAGATTCCCGAAACCTGCCTTTCCTTGCCGGAACTACTGTAGCGCATGGCCTGGAAAAGGAAAAAGCCCTGCAAAGTATTACACTTAACGCTGCAAAAATTCTGGGTATAGACAAAGATTACGGCAGTCTTGAAGTAGGCAAAAGTGCCACCCTTTTTATTTCTGACGGTGATGCACTGGACCAACTCACCAATAATGTTACAGAAGCATTTATTGACGGGCGGCAACTGAATCTCGACAATCAGCAGAAAGAGCTTTACAGAAGGTACAGAGAAAAATATTCCTCTGAAAATTAAATTATTTTAATAAAAAAATAGAGATTTTATCAAAAATTTTGTAATTTTAAGCTCCAAAATGTAGGAAGAAAATGAATAAAACAACTAAAGTTTCAGTATTTGAAAGCGAAGTACCGCAGGAAATACAGCTGGTAAAATCTAAACTGGCCGATGCCGGTATTGAAAACACGGTTGAAAACAAATATATGACCTTCACCACGACGCCGACGGCGAATACTTTGAAAATAATGGTAAGCCTCGAAGATGAAAAAAAGGCATTTGAAATCATTGATGCCTGGCTTCAAAAATCGGATAATGTTTAACCCAAAACAATTTCATAATTTTAAATTTTACTACTTTGACCGGAACATTTGGGGTTCCGGTTTTTTTTTTGACATTTATCAAAGGAATTTTTCTCCAGCGGTCGGAAATTTGCACGTTCAATTTTACAAACAAACAGTAAATGAAAACTATACACAAATTCCTTATGGGCGCAGCTTTTTCGTTGCCGCTCACGCTTTATGCGCAGCAGGCACCTACGCTGCAGGAACTCATCAGCAGTGCGCTGCAGAGTAATGAAACGCTGAACCAGCAGGTTTTAGAAAACAAATTCACGAAACTGGACGACGAAAAGCTGAATGATGTGTTTCTCCCAAAAGTGGAGATTACCGGGAAAACAGGTTACATGTACACTTCGGCGCATATCAATTCACCGGAAATTAAAGTTCCGGCAGTGCCTCCGGTTTTTCCGGGAGCGGTGGTACCTGAGGGACAGCTGAGCAATAATCTCAACATTTCCGGTCTTTCTGCCTCTGCAAAAGCCGAAGCGAGTATGGTGATTTATTCCGGCGGAAAGGTGAAATATCTGAAGGAAGCCAACCGCGAAAAAAATCTTTCAGAAGAAGTGATGATGCAGAAAACCAAGGACGACGTCATCACCGAAATTTCCAAAGCATACGACCAGTTGTCGCTGGTTTACGAATCCAAAAAAGTTCTGGATCAGTCCAAAAAACGTTTGGAAATCAATAAAAAAACGGCCGACAAAGCCTTGGGTTACGGTCTGATTACGCCTTACGACCACAAAAAAATCGAACTTGCACAGGCCACTTTGGATTCTAAAATGGTGGAATATGAAGGTAAAAAGGATCTTCTGATCACTCAGATCCATCTGTTGACCGGCATTGAAAGGGAGCGTATTGCCATGATTGAACACGATCTTCAGCCAATAAACTATGAAGTTCTGAACGAAACCGTAGAAAACAGGGCAGAGGTGAAAGCGCTTCAACACGGCATTAACGCGACAGATTATAAAATTAAAGCCGAAGAGAGATGGTGGGTTCCGAAAGTGCAGGCGCAAACTTCGCTGTCGTATTTCGGGCTTTACAACAACCGCATTTCAACCTCGGATGAAATTTTTCCCGGCACGGGAAAAAAACTCGATTTGCATCCCAGTGCCATAAACGTAATTCCCATGTTTACCGCAGGAATTGGCTTTAAATGGGAGGTTTTCGACGGTAATGAAGGCAAACACGCCATTGAGAAAGCCAAAATAGATAAAGAAATTCTGGAGAGCAAACAGAAAGACGCAATTAAAAAATTGAATTTGAATCTCGCCAACAACCAAACCAATTACAACATCGCGAACGCACAAATCAAACTAAAAGAAAAGGCAAGACAAATCGCGGCCAAAGGTTTGGAACAGGTGGAAAAGGAATTCAGATACGGCACCAAAACCTCCGCCGCGCTTATCGAAGCAGAAACGGATTTACAGAATGCCGAGCTGGAACTGCAGACCGCGATTTTCAATCAGAGAGTTTCCGCCATTGAACTGATGAAATCTACACAAAACCTTAATCCTGAAAATCTTTAATTATTTAAAAAAAAATTAAAAAACAAGCAAACGAAATGAAATCTACATCAAAAATACTTTCTGTTCTTACACTCTTTACTTTAGTGAATTGCAGCGAAAAGCCCGCAGAACGTGCCATTGAAGGTAAAACGAGAAAAGAACTCGTCACTTTTTCACCAAAAGTAACCGGGCGGATCCTGGAAATTTATGTGGAAGAAGGGCAAACCGTAAAAGCCGGTGATACGCTTGCAAAACTTGATGTACCTGAAGTTTCTGCAAAAATTGCACAGGCAAAAGGGGCGACTTCCGCAGCCAAGGCCCAGGCTCAAATGGCAAGAAACGGTGCGACCGCCGACCAGATGCGACAGTTGAGAGCCAAACAAAAAGGGCTTCAGGAGCAGTATCAGTATGCGCAGAAAGCCTACAACAGGGCTAGGAATATGTACCGCGACAGCTTGCTTTCGCCACAAAATTATGATGAAGCCTTCGCGAAATACCAGGGTGCCAAAGCACAGTTGGACGCTGCAAACGCCGAACTGCATGATGTGCAGATCGGTACACGTTACGAAAAAATAGAAATGGCGGAAGGACAGGCCAATCAGGCGATGGGTGCGCTGCAGGAAGCGAATGTGGCTTATTCTGAAAGATATGTGATCGCTACAAACGATATGGAAATCGAAACGGTTTCTTTGAACAAAGGCGAACTTGCGACCGCCGGTTTTGCACTTTTTTCAGGCTATATTCCCGACACGACTTATTTCAGATTCACCGTTCCGGAAAGTAAAATTTCAGCTTATGAGAAAGGGAAAACCGTGAAAATGGTCGTAAATTACAACCAAAAAGAAATTACCGGGCGCATTGTTTCCATCAAACAACTGGCAAAATACGCCGATATCACGACGGCTTTTCCGGATTATAATCCTGAAGATGCGGTTTATGAGATTAAAGTAATTCCGGATAATCGGGCCCAGTTGGGTAATATTCTGGTGAACTCCAATGTGGTTTTAAAATAAGTGACGGAATTATTATTCTATTAAAATGAAACAGTTAAGATATTTACTGAGAAGAGAATTCCGGCTCTTTTTTACCAATAAAACCATGCTTTCGGTGTTTTTTATGGCACCGGCATTCTACGCATTGCTTATTGGGTTCACTTATAAAAAAGGGAAGGTTGAAAACATTCCGGTGATCCTCATCAACCACGATAAAACGCCGCTTTCCGACCAGGTTACCCAAATGTTTGAGGACAACCACACCATCAAAGTCCTGAATTATATCGATGAGCCGGCTCCCCTGAAAGATGAGGTCATCAAAACTGAAGCTGCCGCTGTTGTCATCATTCCGGAGCGGTTTGAAGCGCTGATGCTGCAGAAAAAGTATCCGGAAATTACGGTTTACATCAACACGTCCAATGTCCTCACCGCGAATTTTGCTACGAAAGCGATACAGCAGATCCTGGGAACATTTTCGGCAGGAGCAGAGATCAAGGCGCTGCAGAGAAAAGGAATGAATGCAGAAATTGCGAAAACCCAATACGAACCGTTTAAAGCCAATTACATCACGCTGTTCAACACCACGAGCAATTACCTGATTTTTATGTGGCCCGCGATGATGGCGGTGGTACTGCAGCAGGTCATTTTGATGGCTATGGCCGTGACTTTTGCAGAGGAGTTCAAGCGCGACAGTTTTAAACGTGATTTTGCCGGTAAACACAAATATGCGGTGTTGGTGATGGCTATAAAATGCCTCCCGGTGTGGATTTTTGCCAATTTCAACATCCTGTTTTTCTACCTGTGCAGCCTTTATTTTAAAATTCCGTCACCGGTGAATGTGCCCAACTTTTTCCTGCTGACCGCAATTTTCGTGGTGGCATCAACCAATTTGGGCGTGCTGTTCAGTATTTTGGTTCCTGACGCGCTGAAGGCGACACAATATCTGATGGTGATTGCTTCTCCGGCGTTCATCGTCAGTGGATTTACGTGGCCAACGTCGGCGATGCCTCAGTTTGTGCAGTATTTCAATTCCATTATTCCCCTGACGCCTTATCTTGAGGCATTGAAAATCATGGTTGTGGAGCGTGGTTCAGATTATTTAACCCAAAAATACTTCATGCATCTTTTAATTTTGGCGTTAGTGTATTTTGTATTAGGCTGGATTGCGCTTAAAATTAAAATCAATTCACTCTACAAAAAGTACCATATATCAGAAGATGATGAAAGCGATGATTATGATGAAATTACAGCATCAGAAATTAATCTTAACGAAAACGGCTCAACACCGCAAGAAATATAAAGTTTTCATTTCTTTATAGTTTGTTTGTTCGTCCGGGAAGCAATTTCCCGGACGTTTTTTTAGTTTTTGAAAGGATGTAGGAAAGAAATGTAATCTAAATTAATGGCTAAGAATTTTTTAACCAGTTGAAGTTCTGGCACACTTTCTCTAACCTCTAACCTCTAACCTCTAATCTCTAACTTCTAACCTCTAACTTCTAACCTCCCACTTCTCACTTCTAATCACTTTTTGACAAATGTCAAAAGATTAAAAAACCTGCGGTTGTACCTTCGAGTCATCATTAATCAACAAAAAATTAATTATGAACACAACCGAAAATCACAGAAAAGTCAATCATCAACCCGATGCAAGCCAAACTCGCCTGCAAAATGTTCCCACCAACACAATGCCTTTTCCCGATCAGATTGGGAATTACCAAAGAAATATCGGACTTCCGGAAGGCAAATTTAAAGACAGCAAAGTTTACATTGTCGGCAGCGGAATTGCCGGACTATCTTCTGCCTATTATTTCATTCGCGACGGGCAAATTCCTGCCGGAAATATTACTTTTTTAGAGCAGTTGAACATTGAAGGAGGTTCTTTGGATGGCTCGGGAAACGCGGAAACAGGATATATCATTCGCGGCGGCCGTGAAATGGATTTTACCTACGAAAATTTCTGGGATATGTTTCAGGATATTCCCGCTTTGGAACTTCCGAAACCTTATTCCGTGCTGGATGAATACCGAATTGTAAACGACAACGACCGCAACCATTCCAAAGCAAGGCTCATTCACAACAAAGGCGAAATAAAAGATTTCAGCAAATTCGGGCTCAATAAAAAAGATCAGTTGGCGGTGATGAAACTTTTGCTCGCGAAAAAAGAAGATTTGGACGATTTAACGATTGAAGATTGGTTTTCCGAAACCTTTTTGGAAAGTAATTTCTGGTGGTTTTGGCGCACCATGTTTGCTTTCGAAAACTGGCAGAGTTTATTAGAACTAAAACTCTATTTTCACCGTTTCCTGCACGCTATCGATGGTTTGAACGACCTTTCGTCGCTGGTTTTCCCGAAATACAACCAATATGACACGTTCGTAGTGCCTTTAAGAAAACATTTACAGGAACTCGGGGTTAAAATTCAGTTTGATACCGTGGTAAAAGACCTAGATATCGAAATCGCAGGCGATAAAAAAACCGTCAGAAATATCATCACGGAACAGAACGGTTCTGAAGTGAAAATTGCCGTGCGTGAAAATGATTTTGTGATCGTCACTACAGGATCTATGACGGAAGACACGCGCTATGGCGACAATGATACGGCACCATTGGTAGATTTTACCAAAGAAAATTCCGGCAAATCAAAAGGATGGACGGTTTGGAACAATCTGGCAAAAAAATCTGAAGTTTTTGGCAAACCTGAAAAATTCAATTCCGATGTTTCCAAATCGGCGTGGATGTCGGCAACGCTCACCTGTAAACCGTCTGCTTTCGTCGAAAAACTCAAAGAGTATTCAGTGAACGATCCATATTCCGGCAAAACCGTTACAGGCGGTATTATTTCGATTACCGACAGCAACTGGGTGATGAGTTTTACCTGCAACAGACAGCCCCATTTCCCGAATCAGCCGGATGATGTTTTGGTCATCTGGGTGTATGCTTTGCTGATGGATGAAAAGGGAAATTATGTTCAGAAAACAATGCCGGAATGCACCGGAAACGAGATTTTGGCAGAGTTGGCCTATCATTTAGGAATTGAAAATCAACTGGATAATATCATAGAAAATACGATCGTGAAAACCACTTATATGCCGTATATCACTTCGATGTTTTTGCCGCGTGCCAAAGGCGACCGTCCACAGGTTGTTCCCGATGGCTGCGTAAATCTGGGATTGGTCGGACAGTTTGTGGAAACCAATAACGATGTGGTTTTTACAATGGAAAGTTCAGTGAGAACGGCGAGAATTGCGGTTTATGAACTTCTTGACAGCAACAAACAGGTCCCTGATATCAATCCGCTGCAATACGACATCCGTCATTTGTTAAAAGCCGCCAATACTTTGAACGACGGCAAAGGTTTTCCGGGCAGCGGAATTCTGAATAAAGTTTTGAAGAATACCTATTTCGAGCATATTCTGCCGGAAATTTCGCACGACGAACACGATGGTTTTTTCGCGCAGCAGTGGGATAAACTGAAAGGTCTCTTTGAGCATAAGCAAGAAGGGGAGTAATTATTTAACCTGAAAAACCTGTGAGGTCGTGAATACCTGTAAGGTTTTCTAAAATTTAAAAAAAATGACAACAATAAAAAAAATCACCGTAGCCGGAAGCGGCGTTTTGGGTTCGCAGATTGCTTTTCAATCCGCACTGCACGGCTATGACGTGACCATTTACGACATCAACGGCGAAGCAATTGAAAAATCCAAAAAACTGATTGATACTTTTCTGCCCCGATACAAATCGGACCTTCAGATTTCATCTGAAAAACTGGAAGAAGCCTATCAAAAACTGCAGTTTTCCATCAGCCTTCAGGAAGCGGTTTCCGAAGCGGATCTGCTGATTGAAGCCATTCCGGAAAGTATCGGTATTAAAAAGGAATTTTACAGAAATTTATCCAAAATCGCTCCCGCTAAAACCATTTTTACCACCAATACTTCCACACTCTTGCCGAGTTTATTGATGGATGAAACCGGAAGGCCTGAAAAATTTCTCGCTTTGCATTTCGCCAACGAAATCTGGAAACACAACACGGCGGAAATTATGGGCACCGAAAAGACCAATCCCGAAGTATTTGAAACACTCGTGGAATTTGCAAAATCTATCGGAATGATTGCGCTGCCACTGAAAAAAGAACAGCCGGGCTACATTCTTAACACGCTTTTGGTGCCGCTTTTGAGTTCGGGAATTCTGCTGTATGCCAAAGGAGTTGCCGACATTGAAACCATCGACAAAACCTGGATGCTCGGAACCGGTTCGCCAATAGGACCGTTCGGTATTTTGGATGTAGTGGGTTTGGGAACGGTGTACCACATTTTCAAAACCGAGGCGGAACGCACCGGAAATGAGGAAAAAATGAAGTTTGTCAACGTGCTGAAAAATCAGTTTATAGATGCCGGAAAACTCGGCGTTTCAAGTGGCGAAGGCTTTTATAAATATCCCAACCCGACTTTTCAGGGTAAAGGTTTTTTGAAGTAGAAAATCATAAATTCAAAGTAAAAAAAGTTGTTCATTTGGGCAACTTTTTTGTTTTTTCTAAAATAATTTTTTCGTTTAAATTTTATATCGTAATATTGCAATATGAAAATATAAAAATGGGCGTTACCAAAACACAGCATTTTACCGACGAGCAGAACGAAATTGCCACTTTGCTGAAAGCCCTGGCGCATCCTGCGAGAGTTGCCATTATCGAATATCTGCTTTCGGTTGACACCTGCATCTGCAACGATATTGTGGCCGAAATCAACCTTGCGCAGCCGACCGTTTCGCAACATTTAAAAGAACTCAAAAATGCAGGCATCATTCAGGGGGAAATTGAGGGAAAATCTATCTGCTACTGCGTAAATCCTGAAACCCTTAAGAAACTTGAGCATTTTGTTGACCGGCTTTTCCAAAAAATCCACCCGCTGGAAAACGGGAAATGCTGTTAATATTTCAATTCTGAACATTCACTTTTCAACTCAAAATTTATGGAAACGAACGAACAAATTAAGGAAATGGTAAAGCAAAAATATTCTGAAATTGCTTTACAGGACAAAGAAACCAATGCTTCTTCCTGTTGCGGCGCAGGCGGATGTTCCACGGAAGTTTATAACATTATGAGCGAAGAATATGATGAACTGAACGGCTACAACAAAGATGCGGATCTTGGTTTAGGATGCGGGCTTCCTACCAATTTTGCCAAAATAAAGAAGGGTGATACGGTTGTGGATTTGGGCAGTGGTGCAGGAAACGACTGTTTTGTAGCGCGTGCCGAGACAGGCGAAACAGGAAAAGTTATCGGGATCGATTTTACCGAAGCGATGATTGAAAAAGCAAGAGCAAATGCTGAAAAATTGGGCTACAATAATGTGGAATTTCGCCACGGCGATATTGAAAAAATACCGATAACCGCCAATGTTGCGGATGTTGTGGTGAGCAACTGCGTAATGAATTTGGTACCCGACAAACCAAAGGCTTTTTCTGAAGTTTTTCGCATTCTGAAACCAAACGGCCATTTTTCAATTTCTGATATTGTCATCATCGGCGACCTTCCCGAAAAAATAAAAACCGTTGCAGAAATGTATGCAGGATGTGTCGCGAGTGCCATTCAGAAAGAGGAATATCTAAAAATCATTCAGGATGCGGGATTTAAGAACCTTAGTTTACAAAAGGAAAAAGCGATTATCGTTCCTGATGATATTCTTAAAAATTATCTAAACGAAGAAGAAATCAAGGTCTATAAAAATTCAGACACAAGAATTTTTAGTATTACGGTTTATGCCGAAAAACCTGAAAACTGCTGCGCACCAAATTCTGGTTGCTGCTAACAGATTATGAAACCAAAACTTAAATTTTTAGACCGCTATCTCACGCTTTGGATTTTTCTGGCGATGATTTTTGGCGTTACTTTGGGATATTTTTTCCCAAATATCAAAGAAATCAACGAAAAACTTTCTGTAGGTTCAACGAACATACTTTTAGCAATAGGATTGATTTTGATGATGTATCCACCACTTGCAAAAGTGGACTATTCCCTGCTTCCAAAAGCATTTTCCGACAAAAAAGCAATGTCGCTTTCGCTTTTTCTCAACTGGATAATCTGACCTGTTTTAATGTTCGTGCTTGCCATTATTTTCTTGCGAAATGAACCGGATTATATGGTCGGATTAATCTTAATTGGTTTGGCGAGATGCATCGCAATGGTGATTGTTTGGAACGATTTGGCAAAAGGAAACCGAGAATATGGAGCATTGTTAATTGCTCTAAACAGCATTTTTCAAGTCATAACTTATAGTTTTTACGCTTGGCTTTTCATCAATGTTTTGACACAAAAATTGGGATTTGGAAATTTCAATGTTCAAGTTCCAATGAAAGATGTTGCAGAAAGCGTTTTAATCTATTTGGGAATTCCTTTTCTGTTGGGCTTTTTAAGCAGATACTTTTTAATCAGACAAAAAGGAAAATATTGGTTCGAGAGAAAATTTGTGCCATTTATTTCGCCCTTTACTTTGTATGCGCTTTTGTTTACGATTGTTTTGATGTTCAGTTTGAAAGGCGACAAAATTTTGGAATTGCCTTTCGATGTTATAAAAATTGCGGTTCCTTTGATCATCTACTTTATGCTGATGTTTTTTGTGAGTTTTTTTATTGGCAAATCGATGAAAATTCCTTACGACAAAAACGCTTCCATCGCTTTTACAGCAACCGGAAATAATTTTGAACTCGCTATTGCGGTTGCCATCGCCGTTTTCGGCATTCATTCGCCACAGGCGTTTGCTGGTGTCATCGGTCCTTTGGTGGAAGTTCCTGTTTTAATTCTACTCGTTAAAATCAGTCTTTACTTAAAATCAAAATATTATAAAAATGAAAACTGAAATAGGTGAAATCATTAATGGTTTTCAGAAAAACAAAATTTCTGAAGAACGAAAGCAAGTTTTGCAACCGTTAATAGACTACATTCGAGAAAAACAGACACACAAAGAAAAAATACGACTGAATTTTATCTGCACTCACAATTCAAGAAGAAGCCATTTGTCGCAAATTTGGGCGCAAACTATGGCCCATTATTTTAGAATTGACAATGTAGAATGTTTTTCCGGCGGCACAGAAGCCACGGCAATGTTCCCTAAAGTTGCGGAAACCTTGGCAAAACAGGGTTTTGAAATCACCAAATTATCAGAAAATCAAAATCCGGTTTACGCTATAAAATTTGACAAAGATGAAATGCCTGTGGTAGGATTTTCAAAGAAATACGATGATCCCTTCAATCCCGAAAGCGGTTTTTGTGCAGTTATGACCTGTTCTAGCGCAGACCAAGGCTGTCCTTTTATTGCGGGAGCAGACAAAAGAATTCCGGTTCGCTACGAAGATCCCAAAATGTATGACGGACATGCGGAAATGGACGAAAAGTATCTGCAAAAAAGTTTAGAAATCGGCCAGGAAATGTTTTATGTCTTTTCAAAAGTTGCCGAAAAGTAACACCAAATATTTCAACTTTTATCAAAAAAATACACCGTCCGGAAATTTTCGGACGTTTTTTTGATAAATGTCAAAACTAAATTTAAAGGAAAGCCCGAACTTTGCCTTAACAAACAACAGGACAATGAAAAACAACTTTTTACTGCTGCTGATTTTCCTTTCGGGGTTTTTCTTTTCTCAGGAATATAAGCCGGATATTTTGGGAAACGGTTTTGAGCAGAAAACATTGAATTTCCCCAACGATTACGAAGGAAAAGTTACCGCAACTATCATCCGCAAAAAAGCGGAAAGTCCGACCCATAAGGCAGTGCTGTATATTCACGGGTTTAACGATTATTTCTTTCAGGCGGAAATGGCTGAAAAATTCAATGAAAAAGGGTTTGACTTTTATGCTTTGGATTTAAGAAAATATGGACGTTCGTATCTGCCGCATCAAACTTTTAATAATGTCAGAAATCTGGACGAATACAATGCCGAAATCGATGAAGCTTTAAAAATCATTGCTGCTGAAAATCATAACAGAATTCTGTTGGCAGGGCACTCAACCGGCGGCTTGATTACGACACGGTATATGAAATATCACACTGGAAATCCGAACATTACCGGACTTTGGGTGAACAGTCCGTTTTATGATTTCAATATGGGGTTTCTGGCAAAAAAAATTGGAGTTCCCATCATCAGCGGTTTGGGAAAATATTATCCTGACACGAAAATTGGCGGTGGATTTTCCACTTTCTACGGTGAAAGCCTGCATAAAGATTTTAAGGGCGAATGGAATTATGATTTAAAACTGAAACCCAATGCCAACGGGAAAGTGAATTTTGGCTTTATCCGTGCGATTCACCGCGCACAGAAAGACATCCGCAACGCAGAACTAAAGGTTCCGGTATTGGTGATGCATTCTGAAAAATCGGGCTATCCAAAAGTCTGGAATGAGGAAGTGACTTCTACCGATATCATCCTGAACGTGAAGGATATTCATAAAAATGCTGAAAATTTTAAGGGGAATGTCACGATAATTCCCGTAAAAGGCGGCATTCACGATTTGGTGCTTTCCAAAAAACCGGTGCGCGAAAAAGTGTATGACGAACTTTTCAGTTGGCTACAAAAGATTGATTTTTAATAGTTTATTTTTTAATGTTTAGTTTGTGAATAATGCCTCATTTTTTGGGGCATTATTTTTATTTTTGCACAAACTGAATCCTGATGACTTTTCCCGAAATGCTTGCCACCTACATCACCATCGACGATGATATCCGCAGTTTTCTGAACACCCAGACCGAAAAAATATCTGTGAAAAAAGGAACCGTTATCAGCGATCAGAACACTTTAAACCGCAAGGTGTATTTTGTAGAAAAAGGGCTTCTGCGCTCGTTTTATTTTGAAAAAGGAAAAGACATCACCACCAATTTTTACCCCGAAAACAGCATTCTCGCCAATAAAGACACCATTTTTGAGAAAATTCCGGCGCGGCATTCCATTGAAGCCATAGAAGACAGTGAGATTGTCTTTTTCCGTTACTCGAAAATGGAAGAGCTCTGCGAAACTTCGCTCACCATAGCCAATTTCAGCCGCCGTGTTTTGGGACTTCTGATGACGAATATGGAAAGGCGCATCAATTCCTTGCAGTATATGACGGCAAAGGAAAAATATATTCAGCTTTTAGAAGATAATTCTGATATACTTTTGCGTGCGCCGCTTGGGATGATAGCTTCCTATCTTGGCATATCTCAGGAAACTTTGAGTAGGATCAGAAGTGAAGTTTAGAAAAGTTATCAAAGTACAGACAGGGATGCTGATTGAGTGGCGGTGCGAAAAAAAGTTCAGCGTTTTGTAAAGATTTTATGCTTGCGTCTGAAAAACGGCTAAGTGACTAAAAAAAATGTATATTTACAACACAGACCATGAAGCAATGCCGTCTCTGCGGCTGTTGGCTGCGGTGCGTGCTTTGTTGTTAATTGCTTTCTGAACAGGTTTGCAACCTTTACAGCCTTAAAACGGTTGTGTTTATCTGGTAGTTTTTAAACGCAAAACAGATCAGTAATTTTAAGTGTAACGGAATAAATGTATAACTGGAATATATGAGCAGGGGATTTGTGAAAGAAGGTGATCAGGAGGAAATTCCGCTGATTCCGCCGCGTGCCGATTTACCGCCCGGTACGGTAAACTTCGTTACAGAAATCGGATACGCTCAGTTACTCGCCGAACGTGATCAAATGATTCACGAGCGCGACAATACCTTGATTTCGGACGAGAATGAAAATCGCATTACCGTAAATTTAATCAATGCGAAACTGCAACTGTTACTCGATCGAATTTCGTCTGCGAAAATTGTTAACCTTGCCAAACAACCCAAAAATATAGTGAAGTTCGGTGCTGAAGTGTATTTTACGGTTGATTCCGATCCCAAAATCCAGCATTATCAGATCGTCGGCGTTGATGAGGCAAATGTTGCAGAAGGAAAAATAGCGTTTACCTCTCCGATTGCGAAAATCTTTATGGACAGAAAGGTAGGTGATCGCGTGACATTGAAATTGGGAAAAGCGGAAAAGCAGTTTGAAATTGTGTCGATAAAATACTGATGGATTTGTGAAGTTTTGAAAAAACGGATGAAACCCACGAGCAAAAAAAAGAGACCTTTCTGGAAGTCTCTTTTGTTTTTTTAAAATTTTTTACGGTAAACGCGGAATGTTGAAAACTAACGAAGATTCCGTTTAATATGAGTTTATCTCAACCCTTTATTATTTATCATGTTTTGATAACTTTTCAATTCATTGGTGGCTGTTCAAGGCTAACAAAACTTTGGTTATAAGGCGGTATTTTATGTTTTAATTTTTCAATTAATAATTTAATTTTGTTTTTATTCTCAATTAATTTTTTGCCTGTTGTACTTGCTTTCCTGACATTTCCAATATTTGGAATCTTTAATTTTCCCTGCGACAGTGAATACATCCAAATTAAGTCTATAACGTTCATAAAGAGATTTATCCGATAGAATAAAGAAGGATTTTCTGTTTCAAACCCCATTTTTTCTAACGTACGGTTATTAAAAAAATAGGATGTCCCAACAATATTTACAGTTTCAGGTATATTCTTTTTCTCTATTAATTGGATAATATTCAACAAGCCTTCTAAATGATATTTTAATATCCTGTTTCTAAATTCAATTCCGGGTTTATGATGGGTCATTACCATTAAATAATCAAAACTGGTCCCATTATGCAAGTCTATTTGTTTGTCAGTAGCATTGTAGCCCAGAAGCATCGGAGAATAATACCTGTAAATGCCTGTTAGTGTGCAAAATGGTGTAAAGGCAAATTGCGCAACAGGAATGTAGATCATAAAAAATAAGTAATACAGTGGTTGATTACTTGCTTTTATTATGATTATAAACATTGGAAGCAGCGCACCCAATAATAATGTTATGGCAATTATCCATTGAAATATAAGTTTTTGCCTATAAAATTTATTCATACGAGGTGATTTTTTAAAATGTCGCCAAACTTTTGAAGTTTTATGGTCGGGTGGGAAACCGAAACACAAAAAGCCGGTTTTATTACTAAAGTTCAATTGAAAACTGGCGTTGATTTTTGCGCTTAACCCCGCCTGACGTAAAACCCTTATTCCATTAAACCTCCGATAGCTTTATTATTAACATATATGACTTACTGTTGTAAAGTTAATTAAAATAAAGTATGAAAACGACACAAAAAAAGAGACCTTTCTACAAGTCTCTTTAATCTTCTTAAAAAATTTTTTAGGATAAAACCGGAAGGTTGAAAATGCTCCCAAGCTTCCCTACATAAGGAGTTTTAATGTTGGAATTGCAAGTTAAAGGAAACACTAATTATTGGTCACCGATAATTTCACTTCAATATTATTTCTCGTGGCATTAGAATAAGGGCAAATCTGATGCGCTTTTTTTGTAAGTTCCTGTGCTTCTTCCAGGGAAACCCCCGGGATATTTACATCGAGTTCCACGGCAAGCCCGAATCCGCCGTTTTCAATTTGGCCTATGCTTACTTTGGCTGTTACGGTGGTTTCACCGGTTTCGGTTTTAGACAGCATAATGACTCTGTTCAGGGCGCTGTCAAAACAGGCGGAATAACCTGCCGCAAAAAGCATTTCCGGGTTTGCGAAATCATCATTCGCGCCGCCCAGTGCTTTTGGCATTCGTACTGCCAAATCTATAACGCCATTATCGCTTTTCACCTGGCCGTTTCTGCCACCCTTTGCGGTGACACTGGTTGTGTACATTGGTTTCATAAGTTACTTTTTTAAATTATTGATTAATTGGGTTAGGGTCTCTTTAAAATTTTCGAGATCTTCAATTTTAATATTGATCTGCGAAAGAAGTTTTTGCGGAATGCTGCACGCCTGCTGTCTCAAATCTTTACCCTGTTCGGTGAGGAACAGCAGCACCATTCTTTCATCGTTCTTGTTTCTGACTCTGGTGATTAAGCCTTTGCTTTCCAGTCTTTTAAGAACAGGAGTCAAAGTGCCGCTGTCCAGAAAAAGTTTTTCACCGATAGCGGATACTGCCAGGCCTTCCTGTTCCCACAGCACCATCATCACGAGGTATTGTGGATAGGTTAAATCCAGTTCCTCCAGAATAGGCCTGTACAGTCCCGTAATTTCCTTGGAAAGAACGTAGAGCGGAAAGCAGATCTGTTGATCAAGTTTTAAAGATTCCGATTTTTCCATCATTTGCAGGGTAAGTTCATTTATTGCGAAATAACGAATTCCTCCATTGGGACTCTTACTTTTTTCATATTGGAAAGCCAGTCTCTTTCTTCGTCTCGGTAGCCAAGATAAAGCAAACTTACACTTTTTAAGCCCATTTCGCGCAGACCTAAAATTTCATCCACCACTTCATTGCTGAAACCTTCGGCTGGGGTGCTGTCGATTTTCAGTTCGGCAGCCTGAGCCATTGCCAGAGCAAGAGCAATATAGGTTTGGCGCGCTGTATGTGCAAAATGCTGATCTGCAGTTTGCGCTCCGTACATTTTTTTCAACTGATCGGTATAGCTCCCGAATCTTCCTCTTGGCAATTCTCTCACATCGGTGTGATAATCATAAACTTTGTCAATTTTTTCCTCGGAATAGCTGTCCCAGGCTGCAAAAACTAAGACATGTGAACAATCTCTCATTACTTCCGGATTTAGAGCGCCTGCCACCATTTTTTCCTTTAGTTCCTGGTTCTCCACAGAAATAATTCGGAAGGGTTGAAGTCCGGATGAAGTTGGAGCCAGCCTGGCCGCTTCTAAGATGCGGTTTAAATCTTCCTTTGCAACTTTTTTGGTTGGGTCATACGCCTTTACAGCGTGTCTCCACTGTAGATTTTCTAATAATGACATTGATATTGTATTTTAAATTAGTGAAATATTTTTTTAAACTTTTATAGTCTAAAAAATTGTTTGGCAAATGTACCACCAATTTAAATTGCGAACAATATAATTGTGAAAAACTTAAATTAGATAGAATCTATCCGGTCAATGCAATGCTGAATAGTTTTTAACAATTTATATATTTGTGAGATCACAAAATAAAAGAGCGTCAATCAAAACCAGTTTCGCCATCGGCTCTGCTTTCGGATAATCGTCAGCTCACGCATTGTTTCGCTTGAAAACCTGGATTAGGTTTAGAAGTGAGGTTTTAAATTATTATTAATGAAATCAGAAATAAAATTCAGAAAGGCAACTCAGGACGACGCCGATATAATCTGGAAAATTCTCCAGCAGGCCATCGAAAGACGCAGGCGGGACGGCTCCCTACAGTGGCAGAACGGTTATCCAAATCCCGAAACTGTAAACTCAGACATTCAAAAGCAAATCGGCTATGTCCTGACCGAAAATGACCGTGTTGTCGCCTACTGTGCCGTGCTGTTGAACGATGAGCCGGCTTATGAAAATATTGAGGGTAAATGGCTTTCGGACGGCGATTTCAATGTGGTGCACCGCGTAGCAGTCTCTGATGAGGTTGCCGGAAAAGGTTACGCCACAGAGATTTTCCGAAGGATTGAAGATTTCTCCCGCCAAAACGGAATTTTCAGCGTAAAAGTGGACACGAACTTTGATAACGCAGCCATGCTTCACATCCTTAAAAAACTGGGCTATACTTATTGCGGTGAAGTTTATCTGTCAGGCGGTGTAAGGAAAGCTTTCGAGAAACTTATTTAATCATAAAATTTAAAAACCATATGCTTGAGAATCTTACATTTTACCTGATCCTGGTGATCATCATCGTTTTGCTGGTGATGCTTGCCAAAAAAATACGGGTTGCATATCCGGTTTTGCTGGTCGTGGCCGGTTTGGGCATCAGTTTTATTCCCGGCACGCCTACGATTCATATAGAACCTGAACTGATATTTTTTATTTTTCTGCCGCCGCTTTTGTATGAAGCTGCCTGGGCGGCTTCGTGGAAAGAACTGTGGCGCTGGCGCAGGATTGTGGTCAGTTTTGCTTTTGTGGTGGTGTTTTTTACCTCTTTGGTTGTAGCTTTTGTCGCCAATCATTTCATTCCTGGATTTTCGCTGGCGCTCGGTTTTCTTTTGGGTGGAATAGTTTCGCCGCCGGATGCCGTGAGCGCCGGAGCGATTTTGAAATTTGTAAAAATTCCGAAACGGTATTCCTCTATTCTTGAAGGTGAAAGTTTGCTGAACGATGCTTCATCACTGATTATTTTCCGCTTTGCAATGATTGCCGTTGCCACGGGACAATTCATCTGGCAGGAAGCTGCCCTGAGTTTCGTGTGGATGTGTATCGGTGGTGCCGGAATCGGAATCCTTCTGGGGATTTTCTTTATGAAGATGCACCGCCTGTTGCCCACTGATGCCAATATCGATGTCGTGCTCACGCTCGTGGCACCGTTCTTCATGTATCTGGTAGCGGAAGAGCTTCACGCGTCCGGTGTTCTGGCTGTAGTTTCCGGTGGTTTGTTGCTTTCCAACAGAAGTCATTCGTTTCTGGCTACTTCATCGCGTTTAGGGACGCTAAATGTCTGGAGCAGTTTGGTTTTTTTGCTGAATGGAATTGTTTTTATGATGATTGGGCTCGACCTTCCGCAGATTGTTTCAGGGCTTGAAACAGACTTGTCCACAGCATTCGGTTATGGCGTTTTGATTACCGTTATTCTGATGTTAACAAGAATCGTTGCGGCTTATGGCGCCGTATTCATCACGATGATTATGCGTAATTTCATCACGGTTGCCGACCGACAAAATCCAGGCTGGAAAGCACCTGCATTAATCGGTTGGACCGGAATGCGCGGCGTGGTTTCGCTGGCTGCCGCACTTTCTATTCCGCTGACTTTGCAGGATGGAACGCCCTTTCCCCACAGGAACTTGATATTATTCATCACTTTCGTGGTCATTCTGCTCACTTTGGTGGTTCAGGGTTTAACGCTGCCTTTTCTCATCAAAAAATTCAAAATTCAGGATCCTGATTTTACCCGATCTGAAAAGGAAATCGATTATGAAATCCGGAACGAGCTTGCAAAAATAGGGGTGAAGAGAATCCGGGACACCCATTTCGACAAACTTGAAAAATTCCCGGCGTTACAGGATCAGTTGCAAACCTGGGAAAACCGTGTGAACAGTTCGGAAGTTATTCTGAATTTTCCGGAATACCGTGAAATTTACCTGGATATCATCAACCAGCAGCGCGAATGGCTGATCTCCAAAAACCGTGAAGAACTTCTGCTGGATGAAGAAATTGTACGTAAACATTTAAAAATGCTAGACTTACAGGAGGAAAAACTGGCCATGCAGTAAAATTTTTAAAACAGTGCACTTTGTTGACGTGGAGAGTTATTCTTTTCTGATGAAAGATATTTCACCTGATTTTTTCTTAAAGGATAATTAACTTTAATTTAAAAATCAATTCATTTGGCAGCCGTAGCTTTGATAAGGTGAAAGGCGCAATGAAAAAGGCTATATTTCTCATACTTACCACGCTTTTATGGTCCTGTTCCAAAGACCGGAACTCTATCAAAATAAAGGGCTCCGATACCGAGGTTAACCTTGCCGTCGAACTGGCGGAAAAATTTTATTCCCAGAACAGCAATTTCAGCCTGGCAGTTTCCGGTGGTGGCTCCGGTTTGGGAATCGCTTCGCTGTACAATGGGCAGGCCGATATCGCGAATTCGTCGCGTCCGCTTTCCGATGATGAGAAAAGTATGTTTCGGGAAAAAGGCATTAAACTTATCACAAATGTTTTTGCGGAAGATGCCACTGCGATCGTCGTAAATCCTCAGGTTCCGGTGGATGAAATTGATGTTCCTACACTTTCAAAAATCTTCAGCGGCGAAATCACCAACTGGAAATCACTCACCGGAAACGACCTGCCCATCAATATTTACGGCAGGCAAAGCAATTCCGGTACACATTCTTTTGTTCAGAAAAAGCTTAAAATAAAATTCTCGCAAAAAGCCAAGGAAATGAACGGCAATGCCCAAATTATGGAGGGCATAAAAGCCGATGCGTCCGGCATAGGGTATGTGGGCGCAGGTTACCTTCTGAATGAAGACCAAAAAAACATGAAAGTAAAAGCCCTGAAAATTTCTGAAGAAAAAGGCGCAACTGCAATCTCACCGCTGGATCACGAAGCAATAAAAGCGAAAAAATATTTCTTCCAGAGGCCGCTTTACCAGTTCATCCCAGAAAAATCCTGGGAGGCAGCCAAACCGTTCATCGATTTTGAAAAAACGGAAACCGGTAAGGAAATCATCAGAAATTCAGGTTACTATGTTGTGGATTAATGCTTTGAAAAAATGAACGCAGTAACGAACAGAGAAAAGAAAGACATCATCTTCAAATGGCTTTTCCGGATTACGGGATTGCTGGTTATTGCCGTGTTGGGCGGTATTTTTTTAATGCTGGTTTATAATTCAGTCGCTTTCTTTACACGGCAGTCGCCGCTAGATTTTATCTCGGGTTCGCAATGGAATCCCTCTTATGGGGAATACGGAATCTTGCCATTAATCGTTTCCACCACGCTGGTTACCCTCGGTGCGATGCTCATCGCCATTCCTTTGGGTCTAGGTACTGCAACTTTTCTTTCTGAATACTGCCCGCCAAAACTGAAAGCGGTCTTAAAACCGGCCATTGAGATGCTGGCCGCGGTTCCTTCTGTAGCCATCGGGTTTTTGGGAATTGTTTTGCTGGGTCCCGGAATCGCTGATGTTACCAACCAAAGTAACGGTTTGAACGCGATTAATGGGGCCATTCTTCTGGCGATTATGGCTTTGCCGACGATCATTACTGTAAGTGAGGACGCCATCAATGCCGTGCCGCAAACCTACCGCGAAGCCAGCCTGGGAATTGGTGCCGACCGATGGGAAACCGTGAGGAAAATCGTAATTCCTGCCGCAGCTCCCGGAATTATTGCTGCTGTAATGCTCGGCGTTGGACGCGCCATTGGGGAAACGATGACGGTCTTAATGGCCACAGGTAATGCCGCCGCCTTCCCGAAAGGTTTCTTCGACAGTGTGAGGACGATCACGGCAACCATCGCTATCGAAATGGGTGAGGTTCCCTACAATACCACCCATTATTATGCGCTTTATGCGATTGCAGCGGTGCTGTTTTTTATGACTTTAATTGTGAATCTGCTTGGCGAATTTTTTGTCAACAGGTTCAGAAAATTCCAGGCGATGTGATGATGAAGGGGCTGAACAAATATTTTGAGTGGTTCGTCTTACTGCTTTGCACGGCGATCGTCCTTCTGTTTTTAGGAATCATTATTTTTGATATTGTCGTGAAAGGTTCGGGCGCTTTCAGTTGGGATTTTATTTCCACATCACCAAAGAAAGCAATGACTGAAGGCGGAATTCTGCCTGCAATTATCGGCACGGTGATTCTTACACTTTTAACCGCACTGTTTTGTATTCCGTTTGGGGTGGCCTGCGCAATTTATCTGAATGAATATGCCAAGGAAAATTACCTTACCAAAACCATCCGCGCATCCATCAGGAATCTGTCGGGAATTCCGTCGATCATTTACGGGCTTTTCGGACTCGCGCTTTTTGTTCAGGGACTGAATTTGGGAACATCGATGCTTTCCGCTGGGCTCACGTTGGGCTTGCTTTCTTTGCCCTACATCATCACTACCACGGAAGAGGCTTTGAGAAGGATTCCAAATTCTACGCGCGAAGCCGCAATGGGTGTTGGTGCAACACAGTTTGAAAGTATAAAGGATGTCGTGCTTCCTTCAGCACTGCCGGGAATTTTAACGGGCGTTGTCCTTACGCTTTCCCGGGCGGCCGGAGAAACTGCACCTATTCTTTTCACCGGAGTTGCATTTTTCATCACCGGAAAAACCGGAAATGTGAACCAGGAATTTATGGCGCTGCCGTATCATTTATATATGCTTTCCACCCAGCATCAGGCAATTGAGCAGGTGAGGCCTCTGGCATACGGAACGGCATTGGTGTTGATTATGGTCGTTTTTCTTTTAAGTTTAACGGCTTTTTATATCAGATATAAATACTCTAAAAATGGAAAATAATATAAAACTTTCAGGCCACAGCGTGAACCTTTGGTTTGGCCAAAAACATGTCCTGAAAAACTGTAATATCGATTTCGAGAAGAACAGAGTTACAGCCCTGATCGGCCCTTCCGGTTGTGGAAAATCTACGTTGCTGAGATGCTTCAACCGTATGCATGACCTGAATACAGAAGCCAAAGTGGAAGGTGATTTCCGTTTGGATAATGAAGATATTTATGACCGCAGAACATCTGTTACCCAAATCAGGAAAAAAATCGGAATGGTGTTCCAGAAAGCAAACCCATTCCCGAAAAGCATTTACGAAAACATCAATTACGGCCTTAAAATCAATAATTTTCCGGTGCGGGACCGCGCAAAGATTATCGAAAAATCTTTAAAGGAAAGTTATATCTGGGATGAGGTGAAAGACGACTTGAAAAAACCTGCAACAAGGCTTTCCGGTGGGCAGCAGCAGCGTCTGTGTATTGCGAGAACAGTTGCTTTAAGGCCTGATGTCATTCTGATGGATGAGCCGTGTTCCGCGCTGGATCCTATTTCCACAAAAAAAGTAGAAGAACTGATCCACGAACTTAAAAAAGATTATACCATCGTCATCGTAACCCACAATATGCAGCAGGCGCAGCGTGTGGCCGATAAAACCTGTTTTATGTACCTGGGGGAAGTCATCGAATTTGGTGACACAGCGCAGATTTTCAGTAATCCTCAGCATGAGCTCACACAGAAGTATATCAGGGGTGCCTTCGGTTAAGGTCAGAGAAAAAATTAGTTTTATCTATCAGTGAAATGGTTCGTTTTTTTACGAACCATTTTTTTATATTTGTAACAAATTGTTTTACCATGGCGTCTAATAATATAAATATCGACGAAAACATCTTCAGAGATTTGCAGCGGTTTTACGGAAGTATTTTTAACCTCCCGCCGCTTGCCGCCAAGATTTATGCTTATTTAAAGTTTGATTTTGAAAAGAAGGGACTGACGTTTGAGGATTTAGTGGAAGTATTTTCAGCGAGCAAAAGTTCAGTTTCAGAAAATATTAATCTTCTCCTGAAACATAATTTGATTGAAAATTCTGAATCTTATAACGAAAGAAAAAGACATTTCATCATCAACGGAGATTACGTTAAAATAAGGTTTCAGGAAATCGTGGAAAAAATGGAGTCAGAAATCGATATTCTCGACAGGCTGCACAGTTACCGGAACAGCCCCGACGAAAGCCTGAACGAAAAATACAGCATATACCGCTTGCTTTTAACTAAAAATATTGAAAACATACAGGATTCATTAAAAAAACTATACAATGAAGAATAAACTGTTAATAATCGGCATCACCGCCTTATCTCTCGCAGCCTGCAAAAAGAAGGAAGAGAAAAAGCAGGACGGCCCCAAAACGGTTGCCACGGTGAAGGTGGAAACCCGCAATGTTATGGGCTATACTGAATTTCCTGCAAGTATTGAGGGGCGCGTGAACAATGAGGTGCGTGCAAAAATTCAGGGATATATCACCCAGGTTTTGGTGGATGAAGGGCAATATGTCTCGAAGGGACAGCCGCTTTTCAGGCTCGAAACCAATGTCCTCAGCGAGAGCGCTTCTGCAGCCCGAGCCGGAATTGGTGCAGCCCGTTCCAGTGTTTCAGCTGCTGAAGCCAATGTAAAGGCAGCACAGGCTGCAGTGAACGCTGCTCAGGTAGAAGTGAACAAGCTTCGCCCGCTGGTTGAAAAGAATATCATCAGCAACGTTCAGCTGCAAACCGAAGAAGCGAACCTTTCCAGAGCGCAGGCACAGATGTCTCAGGCAATTGCAGCCAGACAGCAGGCAACTGCGGGAGTATCGCAGGCGCAGGCAAATTATCAGGGCGTGCAGGCCAATGTGAATTACTCCGTCATCCGTGCGCCGATTTCCGGGGTTGTGGGTAAAATAAACCTTAGAACCGGAAGTTTGGTTGGCCCCGGCGATCCCACCCCGATTACTACAGTATCCGATACGGGTGAACTTTACGCCTATTTTTCGATGAATGAAAAGGAGTATCTGGACTTCCTTAAAAACTCTTACGGCGCTACCGTTCCGGAGAAGCTGAGAAATATGCCGATGGTAGAACTGGTAATGGCCAATGGTGATGTTTATCCTGAAAAGGGAAGGATCCAGGCAGTGACCGGACAGATTGATCCGTCCACAGGAACAATACAGTTCAGGGTCTCTTTGCCCAATCCGCAAAAATTGCTGAGTAACGGAAACACGGGGAAAATACGTGTTCCAAAGATGTACGACAGCACTTTGGTCATTCCGGAAAGTGCTACCTACGAACAGCAGGGCTTGGTTTATGCCTTCAAGGTTGAGAAGGATACGGCAAAAAATACAGTGATCCAGGTGATTGACCGCGTGAACAATATGGTTCTGGTAAAGGATGGTTTAAAGAAAGGTGAAACTGTCGTGGCGCAGGGCGTGGGAACCTTAAAGGATAAAACTGCTGTAAAGGCTGAACCAAAAAACTTCGACGAAATCGTAGGCGCCATCAAACCAATTTTTGAAGAGTAAAGAACTTCAACATCAATTTATAGGATTATGATCAAAAAATTAATAGACCGGCCGGTACTGGCTTCTGTAATTTCCATTATTATAGTGATTTTGGGGATTCTGGGGCTTTATGCGCTGCCGGTTACCCAATATCCAGACATTGCACCGCCAACGGTTCGGGTTTCGGCGAATTATCCCGGTGCCAATGCGCAAACGGTGATGAACTCCGTAGTGATCCCAATCGAGGAACAGGTCAACGGTGTGGAAGGTATGGACTATATTTCTTCTTCCGCCGGAAACAATGGATCGGCGAGTGTTACCGTCTTTTTCAAACAGGGTGTAGACCCGGATTTGGCAGCGGTGAATGTACAGAATGCGGTACAGAGGGCGATGCCTTTGCTCCCGGCTGAGGTTACCAGGTCGGGTGTTACATCCTCTAAGCAGAATTCCAGTGCCCTGATGTTCCTTTCTTTTTATACCGATAATCCTCAGTATAACGAAGTTTGGCTTCAGAATTACTTAAATATCAACGTCATTCCTGAAATCAGAAGGATCAATGGCGTTGGTGATGCTTCAGCATTTGGCGGGAAAAACTATTCCATGAGAATATGGCTTGATCCCGCAAAAATGGCAAGCTACGGCCTGGAACCTTCGGAAGTTGGGGCCGCCATCAATGAACAGTCTCGTGAAGCAGCTGCCGGACAGTTGGGTGAAAACAGCGGACAGTCGTTTCAGTACGTCATAAATTATAAGGGAAAACTGAGCGAAGTTCAGGATTACGAAAATATCATCATCCGTTCGTTGGGTGGCGGACAGTTTCTCCGGCTGAAAGATGTTGCGAGAATTGACCTGGATGCGCAGTCATACGGCGGAATCGGGGAGAACAACGGCCGCCGCTCCATCAGTATGGGGATTTTTCAGACGCCGGGTTCCAATGCACAGGAAATCATCAGGGAAGTAAAAATAAAACTGGAAGAAGCTCAAAAATCAATGCCGGCAGGTATCGGTTATACCATAAACTTTGATACCAATGAATTTCTGGAAGCCTCCATTGGAAAGGTAATCACAACACTTTTGGAAGCTTTTGTACTGGTGTTTTTGGTGGTGTTTATCTTTCTTCAGGATTTCCGCTCTACGCTGATTCCGGCGATTGCTGTACCGGTTTCCATTATCGGGACATTCTTTTTCCTTAACCTTTTGGGATATTCGATTAATCTTTTGACGCTTTTTGCCTTGGTACTCGCAATCGGTATTGTGGTGGATGATGCCATTGTGGTGGTGGAAGCGGTTCACGCCAAAATCGAAAACGGAGTACATGACAGCAAAAAAGCAACCGTGGAAGCGATGGATGAGATTACCACGGCGATTATTTCAATTACTTTGGTGATGGCAGCGGTATTCATTCCGGTAACCTTTTTATCCGGTCCGGCAGGTGTTTTCTATCAGCAGTTCGGGATCACGCTCATTATTGCGATCCTTATTTCTGCAGTGAATGCCTTGACTTTAAGTCCGGTGCTCTGTTCAATTTTTTTAAAATCACATTCAAAACAAAATAAAGAATATGAACAGATGAATTTTATGGACAAGATGTTCTATAAATTCAATGCTGCATTCAAAGCGGGAACACAGCGCTACGGCAGGTCATTCACTTATCTTTTGAGACATAAATGGATTACTTTACTGATTTTTGTGGCAGGAACGCTGACATTTTGGTGGGCCAATTCTACCATGAAAACCGGCTTCATCCCGAAAGAAGACCGGGGAATTATCTTTACAGATGTTCTTTTACCACCCGGTGCATCGATGGAAAGAACTTATAATGTGCTGAAAGAACTTCAGGAAGAAGCACGAAAAGTGCCCGGCGTACAAAACGTAACATTTACGGCGAGCCGTGGTTTTATGTCGGGCAACGGTTCCAATGTGGGGCAGGCCTTCGTAAGATTAAAACCTTTCAAGGAGCGTTATGGTGAAAAAGATCAGGACGATGCCGCGATCACAAAAAAACTGTTCGGCATTGCCTCTAAATTTCCGGATGCCAAGATTGTATTCTTTGCACCGCCGAGTGTGAGAGGTTTCGGTTCAAGTGACGGGTTTTCTGCAGTACTTCTGGACAGGGCGGGAGACGAGCTCGACCAGATGAGCAAGGTTTCGCAGGATTTTGTAGGCGCTTTGATGAAAAGGCCTGAAATCCAGTTTGCATCCGCATCATTTAATACCAATTATCCGCAGTATGAAATGGTGATTGATGTGGCAAAGGCCAAAGATGTCGGCGTTTCTGTAACCAATATTCTCGCGGCGATGCAGGGGTATGTTGGTGGAATATATTCTTCTGACTTTACAAAATACGGGAAGCAGTACCGTGTGATGATCCAGTCGCTGCCGGATGACCGGAAAAACGTACAGGGCCTGTCTAAATTCTACGTGCGTTCGGCTTCGGGGGAGATGTCGCCGGTTTCCCAGTTCGTGACGATGAAACGCACTTTCGGGCCACAGGCGATTGAAAGATACAACCTCTTTACGGCAGTAAATATTTCAGGGTCATCAAATCCGGGATTTTCAACCGGGGATGCAATTAAAGCGGTGCAGGAAACTGCTGCCGACAGCCTCCCTGCAGGTTATTCTGTAGAAATGACCGGACTTTCAAAAGAAGAAATGAAGGCTGGTGCCCAAACCGGTATTATCTTCCTGTTGAGTTTTATTTTCGTGTATTTCATTCTGGCGGCGCAGTATGAGAGCTTTGTATTGCCGCTTTCGGTGATGCTTTCTCTGCCGCTGGGTGTGATTGGCGCTTATTTCGGTCAAAGTATTTTTGGTCTGGAAAACAATATCTATTTCCAGATTGCGATTGTAATGCTCATCGGGCTATTGGCTAAAAATGCCATCCTGATCGTGGAATTTGCCATTCAGAGAAGGATTCACGGGGAAAGTATCGCGATGAGTGCCATCAATGCCGCTAAAGCAAGGTTGAGGCCGATCCTGATGACTTCCTTCGCGTTTATTTTCGGGATGCTGCCGCTGGTATTTTCCTCAGGTATAGGACAGGTTGGTAACCGCTCTATAGGTACCGGCGCTGCTGCAGGCCTGCTGATCGGAACGTTCTTCGGGTTGCTCGTGATTCCGGTACTTTACGTCATTTTCCAGAGCATTCA